>JBKGZK010000008.1:0-54081 GCA_046545615.1 Natronomonas sp. | reverse complement strand
CATTGTTCTGTAGCTTAACCGTATAACCTCCTTATAAGTGGACTCGCCGGGATTTGAACCCGGGGCCTCTTCCTTGCGAAGGAAGCGATCTGCCACTGATCTACGAGCCCGTACGTTGTCGTTACTCGATTCGGTCGTTTGAACGTTCCGCTTCGGTAACCCGGAGGGGAGAAATCGCGCGTGAGTGCTGCGATCCGACCCGTGGCGTCAGTCCTCGAGGACGATCTCGATCGAGACGTCGTTCGGGACCTGGATCCGCATCAGCTGCCTGAGCGCGCGTTCGTCGGCATCGATGTCGATGAGTCGCTTGTGAACGCGCATCTCCCAGTGTTCCCACGTCGCCGTCCCCTCGCCGTCGGGTGACTTCCGCGAGGGAATCTCCAGCGTCTTCGTCGGTAGCGGGACCGGTCCTGACAGCGAAACGCCGGTCTTTTCGGCGATTTCGCTAACGTCGTCGCAGATGTCGTCGAGGTCCTCGGGACGCGTGCCCGCGAGTCGAACGCGTGCCTGTTGCATGCGTTATCGCTCGTTCACTTCGAGGACCTTGCCGGCCGCGACGGTCTGACCCATGTCGCGGACTGCGAAGCTGCCCAGCTCCGGGATGTCGTTGGACGACTCGATGCTGAGCGGCTTCTGAGGCCGCACGGTAACGACGGCGGCGTCGCCGGACTGGATGAAGTCCGGATTCTCCTCGGCGACCTCGCCCGAGGCGGGATCGATCTTCTTGTCGATGGATTCGATCGTACACGCGACCTGGGCGGTGTGTGCGTGGAAGACCGGCGTGTATCCCGCGGTGATCACGGACGGGTGCTGCATGACGACGATCTGTGCCGTGAAGGTTTCTGCGACGGTCGGCGGGTCGTCCGCCGGACCGCAGACGTCACCGCGACGGATGTCGTCCTTGCCGATGCCACGGACGTTGAATCCGACGTTGTCCCCCGGCTCGGCCCTGGGGACTTCCTCGTGGTGCATCTCGATCGTCTTGACCTCACCGCCGACGTCCGAGGGCTGGAAAACGACGTTGTCACCGGTGTTCATGACACCGGTCTCGAGGCGGCCGACGGGAACGGTCCCGATGCCCGAGATGGTGTAGACGTCCTGGATCGGGAGTCGCAGCGGCGCGTCCGTCGGGGGCTGCGGCTCCGGCAGTTCGTTGAGCGCCTCGAGGAGCGTCACGCCGTCGTACCAGGGCGTGTTGTCCGAAGACTCGGAGACGTTGTCACCCTCGAATGCAGATGTCGGGATGAATGACGCATCGTCGACGTCGAAGTTGACCTGCTTGAGGAGCTGTTTGATCTCCTCGACGACGTCGTCGTAGTTGGACTCGTCGTAGTCGACGAGGTCCATCTTGTTGACGGCGACGATGAGTTCGTCGATGCCGAGGGTCCGTGCCAGGAAGACGTGCTCCTGTGTCTGGGGCTGGACGCCGTCGTCTGCGGCGACGACGAGCACGGCGTTGTCGGCCTGGCTCGCGCCAGTGATCATGTTCTTCACGAAGTCGCGGTGACCCGGACAGTCGACGATGGTGAAGTAGTAGGTGTCCGTGTCGAACTCCTGGTGGGCGATGTCGATGGTGACACCACGCTCTCGCTCCTCGGCGAGGTTGTCCATGACGTAGGCGAACTCGAAGCCGCCCTTGCCCTTCTCTTCTGCTTCCTCTCGATACTGTTCGATTACGTGCTCGGGTACGCTTCCCGTTTCGAAGAGGAGTCGCCCGACCATCGTACTCTTGCCGTGGTCGACGTGGCCGATGACGGCCAAATTCTGGTGTGGTTTGTCGCTCATTGGTTTCTCACGCGCGGATGCGCTATATCGGAAGAGTTGGGTAGTTGCTCATAAAACGATTTCGATACGATACCCGTCGTTTCCGGCTGCGTATGGCGTTTTGCGGGGAATTCGCACGGTACGGCATTTCACTCGCGAGGCATTACTCGGGGGTGCTACGAGCGGTCTGGGAGTCGTCCAACGTCGGCCAGCACCGCACTGGCCGTTTCGGGCCCACCGGCACCCCGTCCCGAGATGTTGAGTCGACCGGCGTGTTTCGTCTCGAGCTGGACGATATTCTGCGTCCCCGTGACCGCGAGCGTCCCGTGTTCGGGAACCAGTCGTGGGCCAACGCGAACGTCGCCATCCGCGACCTCGCCAACGAGTCTGATGGTGCGGCCATCCTCCGCGGCGAGTTCCAGGGCACTCCCCGGAAGGTCGGCGATCCCCTCGACCGTTGCATCCGCCAGGGTGTAGGACTCGTCGTAGAGGACGTTCGCGAGAATGACGCACTTCAGCGCCGCGTCGGTCCCTTCCACATCGAAGCTCGGATCCGTCTCGGCGACGCCGAGGTCCTGGGCCTCCACGAGGACGTGATCGTATCCAAGTCCCTCGGCGGCCATCCGGCTCAGGATGAAGTTGGCCGTCCCATTGAGAATGCCTCGGGCGGCGGTTACCTGCCCGTTGAGGTCAGCAATCGTCGACAGCACTGGAATGGCGCCACCGACCGTCGCCTCGAATAACACGGACCCGGCGGAGTTGGCAGCGGCCGCCTGCACGTCGTCGTATCGTTCGGCGACGGGCCCTTTGTTTGCCAGGACGACGTGTCGGTCGCGATCGAGTGCGGATTTGACGTGCGTAAATCCGGGTTCTCCGTCACCGAGGGTCGTCGGCGTGGCCTCTATCAGGACGTCGTAGTCGGCAGACAGCGCACGTTCGGGATCTTCGTCACCGACCGTTCCGCGGTCGCGTTTCCTCTCGAGAATCGCTGCCGCATCCAGGCCACCATCGTCGATGGCCGCGGCTGTCGAATCCGCGACTGCGACGACCTCGTGACCGTACTCCGGTGCGAGTTCGATCACCGACCGGCCCACGGCACCGACGCCAATGACGGCCAGTCTCATGGTGCACCCTCTGTCAGGGGTTCCACGACGCGGAGGTCCTTCTCCGCACCGAGATCGCGAACGATTGACAGCGCGGCGTCGGCCCGTTCCTCGTCGACGACGAGCCGAAGTCGGGCACTCGACACTCCCTCCGTTCCTTTCGGGGCGGAAAGCGACACGTCCGAGACGGACGCCCCCTCGCAGTCCGTGAACCGCCGGAGCGTATCCGAGAGATCCGTCTCCACGAGGTGGCCGACGAGAACGACCGTCAACTCGCCGCTGTACCGCTCGGCGCCTGCCTGAATGACGTTCACGCCGGACGCCTTCAGGGAGTCGACGATGGCATCGAGTTGACTGGGTGTCGCCTCCAGATCAACTTCGACCGGGATGTGTCCCCGCGGCGTGACGTTCCCTCGTTCGTGAAAGATCGACAGGAGATTACCGCCGTGCTCAGCGATCGGTTCGAGCGCTCGCAGCAGTTCGCCGGGCTCGTCGACGAGTTCCAGGCGGACCGTATACGCTCGGGCGTCGGTTTCGCTCATTGGAGGATCCCCCGCTCAGCGTTCATTCGTTGGTGACTCGGACGCCGTCCAGTATAAGCCCCCCGCCGTACACGACGCTCGCCGACTGACGAGACCGATCGGCCAGAGAGGCGATCTCCGCCCGTATCGCATGGGCTGACGCGTTCTTGAAGCTGCAGGCGAGCGAACACGACTCTCAGAAGTAGTCGACGGCCTGCGGTATTTCCGTCTTCATGCCCTTTCGCTCGCGAATCTCCACTATTTTGTCCGTCTGGAGACTCTTCGACATGACGCGGAAGCCAGCGTTTTCCGTGTTCCAGGCCGCCCGACCTTCGGTCGCACTCCGGATGTCGCTGGAGAAGCCGATCATCTCCTCGACGGGTGCGATGCCTTCGACCACCATGAGGTCGCCCTCCTGGTACATGTCGTCGACGCGACCGCGACGACCCTGAATCTCGCCCGAGGCGGCACCCATGTGCTCGTCGGGGACGTCGATGCGGACCTGCTGGATCGGTTCGAGGAGTGCGATTTTCGCGTCGACGAGTGCGTTGTGAACTGCACGTCGGACCGCGGGAATTACCTGGGCCGGGCCGCGGTGGATCGCGTCCTCGTGGAGCCGCGCGTCGTGGAGTCGGATCAATGCACCTTCGACGGGTTCCGCAGCAAGCGGACCGTCCTCGAGTGCTTCCTCGATCCCCTCGACCACGAGTTCCATTGTCTCATTGAGGTGCTGGATACCCTTCGTGTCGTCGACGAAGATGTTGGTCCCGAAGATGTGTTCGATCTCCTGTGTCGTGTCTTTGTCCATGCCGACCTCCTGGAGGGCCTCGCGTCGTTCCAGGTCCGGCATATCCATCGAGACCTCACCGAGCTTGATCGCTTCGACGACCTCGTCGGGAAGCGGTTCGGCGGTGAGGTAGAACCGATTGTGGTTGTTCGGCGAGCGCCCCTCGACCTCGCGGGACTTTTCGCGTGGCGACTCCCGGTAGACGACGATCGGTTCGCCGGTGTTCACCGGAATGCCCTGGTTGCGCTCGATACGCTGGGTAATAACTTCGAGGTGGAGTTCGCCCTGTCCCGAGATCAGGTGCTCGCCGGTGTCTTCGTTGATCTCGATCTGGATCGTCGGGTCCTCCTTTGCGACCTGCTGGAGCGTCTCGATGAGCTTCGGCAGGTCGTCCATCGACTGCGCCTCGACGGATTTGGTGATCACCGGCTCGGAAATGTGTTCGATCGACTCGAACGGCGTCATCTCCACGGACGAGACGGTCGATCCCGCGATGGCGTCGCCGAGTCCCGTCACGGCGGCCACGTTGCCCGCGGGGACGTTGTCTACTTCCTCGCGTTCGCCGCCCATGAAGATCCCGACGCTCTGGAGGCGGTTCGTGCCCGCCGTCCCGGAAACGTAGAGGTCCTGTCCCTTCTCGAGCGTCCCGGAGAAGACTCGACCGGTCGCAATTTCGCCGGCGTGGGGATCCATCGAGATGTCGGTGACCATGAACACCACTTCGCCGTTGCGGTCGACTTCGCGCATCGTTCCGGCGAGGGTGCTTTCCGAGTCACCGCGCCAGATTCGTGGAATTCGGTGTGGCTGGGCCTCGAGCGGATTCGGGAAGTGCTCACACACCATGTCCAAAACCACGTCAGCCAGAGGCGTCTGTTCGTGAAGCTCCTGGCGCTGATCATTGCGTTCCATCTCGATAACTTTCGCGAAGTCGATGCCGGTTCGCTGCATCGACGGCATCGAGACGCCCCACTTGTAGAGGGCCGAGCCGAACGCCACGGTTCCGTCCTCGACGGAGACCGTCCAGTCTTCGGTGATGTCGTCCATTTCCTCCGTCATCCCGCGAATGAGTTCGTTGGTGTCGTGGATGACGCCCATGAGTCGCTGTTGCATCTCCTCGGGGCCTTCCTGGAGTTCCGAAATGAGGCGGTCGACCTTGTTGATGAACAGCGCGGGCTTGACGCCCTCGCGGAGGGCCTGTCGGAGGACGGTTTCCGTCTGTGGCATCGCACCCTCAACGGCGTCGACGACCACTAGCGCGCCGTCGACGGCACGCATCGCCCGCGTTACGTCGCCGCCGAAGTCGACGTGGCCGGGCGTGTCGATAAGGTTGATTAGGTGGTTCGTGTCGTCGTACTCGTGGGTCATCGAGACGTTCGCGGCGTCGATCGTGATACCGCGTTCCTGTTCGTCCTCCTCGGTGTCCATGGCGAGCTGCTGGCCTGCACTCTCGTCGGCGATCATGCCAGCCCCTGCCAGTAGATTGTCACTTAAGGTCGTCTTGCCGTGATCGACGTGTGCGGCGATGGCGATGTTCCGGATGTTCTCCGGCGCGTCCATCAACCGTTCACACTCCTGTACGATCTTCTTGCGTCGGCCCATTATACACCTCACTTTCAATAGCATCGTGAAAAGGGTAGTGTTTCGACATCACGTCGAACGGCCGAATTTCGGGGTATGCCCGGGTTTTGCTGCGATATACGGTCACACACGTCGACGCCCGTAGTGGCCGGATCGGCTCGCGGGCGATGAGCGAACATTGGCGAATATCCTTCGATTTCCGGCGGCAAAAGAGTCATACGTTCCGATTGCCAGACGACAGGTGTAGCATGGACGTCCGAATAACCGGGAACGGACCCCTCGATCCGTTTCTCGGCGCACGCGATCTCCTCGCCACCGAGCGAAATCTCGATCTCCCCGTCGTGGTCCGGATCGAGGACGACCCGGACGAGCGGACGATCGTCGGCCACTATGATGACAGACACGAACTCGTCGTCTCCCGCAGAGCGGCGACCAGCGCCATGGCCAGAGAAATCGCACTCCACGAGTTCGCCCACATGGCCCGCTACGAGGAGGGCCACCCCTCGCATAGACAATCGACTGAGGAGGTCCTCTTTCTCGCCCTCGCGGGTCGGCAGGTCGAACGCCGGAAACTCACCCACTGTTATCAGATCGCAAACCACATGAAGGACATCTACGCCGACGACATCACGCTCGACATCGGCCCCACCGCCAAGCTGGTGTCGTTCATGGAGTCTTCGCTCGCGAGTGCGCTGGTGGACTCCCCGCCAACGGCTCCTGGTGGCTGGCGGCGACAGACGGGGGCCGCCGATCCGGACATCACGGCAGTTAACGCTGCCTTCGCTCTCGCGTTGCTCGAACGGCACGACGCCATCGAGTCGGATCACCGGCTCTACGACCTGGCCGACGCGGCGGCATCGGACGCCCCTGGGATTTCGCTCACCGCGTTCAAGCACCAGTTCCGGTCACTGGCTGCCGACCCCGACGAGAGCGAATACCGGAAGGCCCTCGTCGAGACGACCCGCGAATACGCGATTGACGACCGGGCTGCGGATTGACGAATTCGCGTCCTTGTGACCTACCCTTCGACGATCCTGACGAGGCGATCGTCTCCCTCTCGGGGGAACTCGTCGCTCCGTCCGTCCCGATTCGACGTAATCGCATACAGCTCGCCGGTCGGCGCCTGCTCGACATGGCGGATCCGGCCGAGTTCGTTCTCGAAGAGGTGGTGGGCGACGGCGTCGTAGTCGGGGTGCATCCAGTCGGCGTCGTAGCGCGTCCCCCCGATCTCGGGGGCAGAATCCGGATACACGGAGACGATGTTGCATCGCTGTGAGATGAGTCCACCGAGCACGAGTCGCATCGACAACGATCCGACCACATCACCTGTATAAAAGACACCGCCACTCGGTGCCCACCCCTCGTTTGGACCGGTGTTCACGAGCGGCCGAGCGAACGACGTACCGGGATACGTCTCGCCGTCCTCCGCCTCCGGCCATCCGTGGTTTTCCCCCGCCGAAAGCACGTGCACCTCGTCGCGATTGGTTTCGCCGTGTTCGGCCGAAATCGGCGTTCCATCCGGGAGAAACGAGATGGTCTGCGGGTTCCGGTGACCGTAGGTGAAGATCCGCGGCTCGTCGAATCCAGGATTGTCTTCGGGGACGGTCCCGTCCGGCTCGAGGCGAAGGATTTTGCCGGCCAGGCTGTCGGTGCGCTGACTCGCTTCCCTGTCGTTTGCGTCGCCGGTCGTCACCCACAGGTAGTTCCGGGGGCCGAAGGTCAGACGACCGCCATTGTGTATCCGCTCGTGACCGGGGATACCGTCGAGGACCACCGTCTCTTCGGACGGATCAGTGACGTCGTAGTACACTACTCGATTTCGGTACTCGTCGCCAGCGTCGTAGGTATAGGCGGCATACAGAATTGGAACGTCGGGATAGTTCGGATGCAACGCAATGCCGAGCAACCCGCCTTCGCTGCCGCCGCCCCACCAGTCCATACCCTCGCCCTCGGAAACGTCCACCGCGCTCGCGTGATCGATCACGTCGTCGGGTTCAGCCACCGTCTCCAGCTCGTCGGCTTCGTAGCGACTGATGCGTCCAACCCGTTCGGTGACGAACAACGTACCGTCGTCGGCGAACTCGAGATCCCAGGGGACTTCCAGGTTCTCGATGACTGTTTCCACCTCATAGTCGGACGTCGATCCCGGGGGATCCATCGGCGGATCCCAGTCCGGGTCGTACGCCGCCCAGGTCTCGATGTCGTGATCTACGGCGAGATCGTAGCTGGAATCGACTGGATCGATATCGTCGGGTTCGGGCGTCGGCGTCGAATCTTCGTCCCCGTCACCGAGACAGCCGGCCGCGAGTACCGACCCTGCCGCACCGACGGCCGCGAGAAACTCGCGACGATCTGGAGGGTTCATATACCGACTGCGCGATCGAATCTGCTAAAGGTTGCCCTTGGCGGACGTTCGACCGGCCGTGGTACCGATCCGATAGCACCCTGAAAGATCACAACCCTCAGTAGCCATCCCCTCAAGGGTGAGGTATGCACATCGGGGTTATCGGACTCGGACGGATGGGACGGATCGTCGTCGATCGGGTACTGGCGGACGGCCACGACGTGACGGCGTTCGACCTCGATTCCGACGCCGTCGCGGACGCGATCGACGCAGGGGCGACGGGAGCCGCATCCATCGATGACCTCGTCGATCAGTTGCCCGAGCCGATGCGAATCTGGCTCATGGTACCGGCCGGTGACGCCGTCGACGCCACCCTCGAAGACCTCTCGCCCCATCTCGGCCCCGACGACGTCGTGATCGACGGGGGGAACTCCCACTTCGAGCGATCGATCGACCGGAGTGAGGCGATCAAGGCGGCCTACCTAGACTGCGGGACGAGTGGCGGTCCCGCCGGTGCCGAACTCGGCTTCTCGCTCATGATCGGCGGCCCCGAAAACGCGTATGCTGAACTCGAACCGATCTTCGACGCGGTCGCTACCGGCCCGGACGGTCACGACCACATGGGGCCATCTGGGGCGGGCCACTACGTGAAGATGGTCCACAACGGCGTCGAGTACGCACTGATGCAGACCTACGGTGAGGGTTTCGAACTCCTGGCCAAGGGTCGGTACGAACTCGATCTCGAAGCGGTCGCTCGGACCTGGAACAACGGTGCAGTCGTCCGGTCGTGGCTACTCGAACTCTGCGAGGAGGCGTTTCGCGAGGAGGGCTCTGATCTCGGCGACGTGGCAGATCACGTCGCCGGTGGCTCGACCGGGACCTGGACCGTCCAGGAGGCCCTCGAACGGGAAGTTGCGGTCCCACTGATTTATCAGGCGCTCGCCGAACGGTTCGATTCGCGCACCGACGCGAAGTTCTCCCGGCGGCTCGCCAACCGACTCCGGTATGGCTTCGGGCGACACGAGGTCGCTCGCGAGTAACTGGGCTATTGGGGTCCGAGTCGGGAGTATGCGAGGGGAGGGATTCGAACCCACGAACTCCTACGAGAGCGGATCTTAAGTCCGCCGCCTTTGGCCAAGCTCGGCCACCCTCGCGCAGTCTGATTAAAACACCAGCGTGGAAAGTCGGTTTCGGTTGTGCGCCTAGATGATTTTCTCCCCGTCGTCGTACACGGATATGGCATCGACGGGACAGGCCCTGGCGGCGAACTTGGCGTCCATCTCCTGGTCCGCTGGAATTTCGACGCTGAATGTATCGGGTGCCGTCTCCTCCCCATCGACGAGAATTGCCTTCCCCGCCGTCTCATCTTTCTCGAAGCCGTCCCACTCGGCGACACACTGGAACATCCCGATGCAGGTATCCCGATCGAACTCGATTCGCATGTCCGGGTTTGGCGTCCCATGGATAAGTCAGTACGGGAAATAGATCCCCTAACGTGCTATCACATCGACTGCACCACAACGTCTATTCGCACCCGCTGTAAGGACACTCGCCGTTGATTTTCCGAACAAAACGCTGATTCGGCTGCATATCCTCGATGAAATCAATGGCCGCTCGGTACGACGACGGGGAGATTCAGGCCCGAGACCTCAACATTTTGACGCGAGGGCTGAGCGGATTCGTCCCGCAGGCCGTGGCAACCCGGGGAGTCACGATTTCGATCGAGACGGACCGAGACGCCTACGACGTCGGCGACACCGTCGATATCACGGTCACGATTCGCAACCGAATTCCGTTCCCTATCGAAGTCGTCACGACGGGGCAACGAATCTGGGGGTGGCGGGTGAACGACCTTCTCGAGGCCAGCGACGAAACACTCTACGAGCCGACGACCCCACGACGCTTCTCGATGCAGGCACGGGAAACGATAACCGTCGACATCGAGTGGGATGGTCGGTTCAAACGTGACGGCTCACCGACGCGGTGGGAACCGGCCGACGCGGGCGAACACGAAATCGACGTGTTCCTGGCAGTTGACCCGCCCAAAACCGATGCAAAGACTGTCGAATTTCGCTAACACCTACTTATCGGTGGTTTGTTCATTCGCGATACAGATGACAGCTGACGAAGTGATCGCCGGCATCCCGTTCGTTTTCGACCTGGTAGGTGGGGTGCTCTAGTGCACAGATGCTCTGTTCAGTGAATCGATCGAGCAACAGCCGTTTTGCCGCATCCCATTCGTCGTCAGCGATTAACGCACATGCCTTCTCGACGACGTCGCCGGGGTCGCCCGAGGGTAATCTATCGTCGAAAAATTCCTCGGCAATCCGCTCTCGAACGTCGTCGTGGGTGGCGGTCTCGTCGAAGGTCAGTGTACGGCGTTTGACTACCCGAACGAATCCCAGGAGATTTCGCCAGGTGACTTCGTCCATGTCGTATCTCGGCAGCCGAGTTTCAAGTCGATCCTCGTCGTCGGGTTCGGTCCCGTACGTCCCCGGCTGGATCAATTTCGGACACCGTGTCCTGAAGCGGCAGCCACTGGGCGGGTTTATTGGACTCGGAACGTCGCCTTCGAGCGAGGATCTGATCTCGGTTTCGCGGGGGTCCGGAACCGGAATTGCATCGAGTAACGCCTGTGTGTAGGGATGTTTTGGATTCTCGAACACCTCGTCTTTGTCGCCAAGCTCCACGATGTGTCCGAGATACATGACCGCGACTCGATCGGCCACGTATCGGACGACGCTCAAATCGTGAGAGATGAACAGATAGGTCAACCCGAACTCGTCCTGGAGGTCCTGCATCGTGTTGAGAACCTGCGCCTGTACCGAGACGTCCAGTGCGCTCACCGGCTCGTCGCACATTACGAAATCCGGATTCGTCCCGAGTGCACGCGCCAGATTGAGTCGTTGGCGTTGCCCGCCCGAAAACTCGTGGGGGAACCGGTTGTAATACTCTCGCTTGAGTCCAACGTCCTCGAGGAGTGTCTTGGCCCGTTCCCGTCGGACAGCTTTTTTCGTCGATCCATCGGGGACGTCCGAACCGCCCGGAAGGTCGTGGGCCTCCATCGGCTCTTCGATGATCTGTCCGACCCTCATCCGGGGGTTCAACGACGACTGCGGATCTTGGAAGATCATCTGGAGATTCTGCCTGAGCGGCCGAAGGGTCCGATCTGACATCTCGGTCAGCTCCTGTCCCCGATACCGAACGGACCCCTCGGTCGGCCGGATCAACTGGAGGAGGGTTCGAGCGAGCGTGCTTTTCCCACACCCGCTTTCGCCCACCAGAGCGAGTGTCTCGCCTTTCTCGATTTCGAACGAAACGTCGTCGACGGCTTTCACGTCGTCCGACCCGAAAATCCCCGAAAGCATTCCGGTTTCCGACTGAAAGTACTTCGAGAGCCCGTCGACTTCGATGAGTGGCTCGCCGTACTCGACATCCCGCAACTGTTGTGTGGCGTCGCTCATCGCTCGTCCTCCAGCGTCTCGGTCTCGACGTCGATGGGTTCGCTCTCCCAGTACCCCACGTTCCCATGTTTGATACACGCCGCCCCATGGATGCGTTCCGCACCGACCTCGTACATCTCGGGGTCGATCCGTGTACATGCTGCTCGGGCATCCGGACATCGAGTGTGAAACCGACAGCCGTCAGGAGGTGACGCGGCGGATGGCATCGTTCCCTCGATCGGGTCGAGGTCCTCGACGGTCTTGTCCGGACGCGGGATCGAGTTCAGCAAGGCCTCTGTATATGGGTGCTGGGTGTCGTGGAAGATGTCGTCGACCGTTCCCTGCTCGACGATCTGGCTCAGATACATGACGTTCACCCGATCACATATCTCCGCAATGACGCCCATGTCGTGGGTCACCCAGATGAAGCTCGTCCCGAACTCCTCCCTGAGGTCCTTGACGAGTTCGAGGATCTGCCCCTCGACGGTCACGTCGAGCGCAGTCGTTGGCTCGTCGGCGATGATGAGATTCGGCCGACAGCCAAGCGCCATCGCGATCAGGACGCGCTGGCGCATTCCTCCCGAGAACTCGTGCGGATAGTCTCCGTATCTGTCTTCGGCTTCGGGGATGCCGACCTGTCGAAGCATTTCTATCGCCTCCTGTTTTGCCTCCTTCGAGGTCAGATCGCGATTGAGCTCGATGAACTCCCGGACCTGGCCGCCAACGGTGTAGACCGGGTTGAGGCTCTCCATCGGGTCCTGGAAGATGATGGCGATTTCGTTGCCACGGATTTGTTCGCGCATTTCGCCCGTGCTCAGCATATCGTCGCGCGGGACGAGTTCGTCATCCCGTTTCTCGAAGCCGACGATAGTCGTCCCCATGTAATCGATTTCGCCATCGACTACCTGTCCGGGCTCGTCGACCAGTCGCATGATCGACTGGACCGCGACGCTCTTGCCGGCTCCGGATTCGCCAACGATCCCGACGATTTCTCCACGTCTTACGTCGAAGGAGATGCCGTCGACGGCACGGATAACTTCGTGTTCGGTGTAAAACTGGGTCTTGAGATTTTCGACCGTGAGAAGTGTGTCGTTTTCCATCGTTAGTTATCGATACGGGGATCGAGCGCGTCTTGGAGTCCATCGCCGAGTAGGTTGAATCCCATGACGGTGATCAATATCGCAAACCCGGGCCAGATGCTTGCGATCGGATTGACGTGCATCTGCGTCTGGTGGGCCACGCTGATCATCCGCCCCCAGTCAGGGGTCGGGGCCTGTGCGCCGTATCCGAGGAAGGACAGACCGGCAACGATGAGTATGGCGATCCCGGCATAGAGACTGGCATAGACGATGACTGGGGCGAAGCTGTTGGGAATAACGTGACGCAATATGATGTGTCGTTCCTTGACCCCGGCGGCCTTCGCGGCCTCAATGTACTCCATCTCCCTGATACTCAGTACTCGACTTCTGATAATCCTGGCGAACACCGGCATCGCGGCGATACCGACCCCAAGAACGGCGTATTGTATATCCGGATTGTTTCCACTGACGAACACCGTAAAGACGATCACGAGCACGAGCGGCGGGATGGCGTAGATCATTTCGACGAACCGCATGAGTGCCTCGTCGACCCACGAACCGTAATATCCCGATACAGCCCCGATAACCGTCCCACCGACGGCCCCAACGAGCGTCGCGAAGATACCCACCGTCACTGACACTCGGGTACCGTAAATGAGCCGCGAGAGGTAATCGCGGCCCTGATGATCGGTACCGAGCGGGTTCGCCCAAGAACCCCCTTGCTCCCACGCTGGAACGTCCCAAGTGCTATAGGGCGGCGCCGGGACGCGTTCTGGGTTCTCGAGAATTGGAAGGAGCTCCGCGAAATGGTAGTTTTCGTATCGACCGAACGTGATCGTCGACAGGTAGGCATCGACAGTCGTGAAAATCGCGACGGCGAAAACGATCGCGAGCACGTACATCCCGAACCGAGCAGTGGTGTCGCGTTTGACCTGTTCGAGCGTGTGTCGGAGGCCGAATCTGGCCTCGATCTCTCCACCATCGTCCGAGAGCCCTTCTGTTGCAGCCATTGTTACGTTCCTCCCTCCCCGTAGCTGATTCGTGGATCGATGTAGGCGTAGGCGATATCTGTGACGATGACACCCATTACGAAAATGAATGCCAGACCCATCGTGGTTCCCAGGATGACCTGGTAGTCGAGCTGACCGATCGCCTGGATAATGAGCCGTCCCATCCCATTGATGCCGAAGATCACTTCGATGATGACGGACCCGCCGAGCGCCGTCGAGAGGTTTAGCCCGACTATCGTAATGATCGGAAGCTGTGCCGGCCGAAACGCGTGTTTTCGCAACAGTGTACGCTCACGCACGCCGTAAGCCCGTGCGAGCTGTACGTACTCTTTCTGGAGGCTTTCGACCATCTCGGCGCGTTCGAGTCGCATAATTGTCGCCATCTGGAGGGTCCCAAGCGCCACCATCGGCAACAGGAGGTGGCGGATCATCTGATAGTACAACTCGACCGTGCCGTCGTATCCATAATGTTCCGGTCCCCGCCAGGGTAATACGAATCCGCCGGAGGGAAGGACGTCAAGGTGGATGGCAAATAGGATGATCAACATGATGCCGATCCAGAACGATGGGGTGCTGACGCCGATCAATGCGACGATCCGGGATACGTGGTCGGTCGCCTGATTTCGTCGTTTCGCGGACGCGACGCCGAGTGGAATCGCAGTCACCAGGGCGAAGAAATAGGCTGACAGTACCAACATGAGTGTCGGCCCGACCCGCGTCAACATCAGATCGGAAACTGGTTGATCGTGGTGGATGCTCCAGCCGAGGTCGCCCTGGAGGAGACCGGCTGGACTATCGGCGAAGCCGGGAACGTTGAGCAAATTCAGGAGATAGCTGAAGCCCATGAAATTCAAATATCGTTTCCATGCGGGTTCGTCGAGCCCGTACCGTTCCTCGACGGCCTTGATCAACTCTTCGTTGATTTCTTGACCCTGGAGCATGATGTCGACCGGATCGCCGGGCATCAGCTCGACCATCATGAACGTGATGATCGAGATACCCAACAGTAAGGGGATGGCCTGGAGAAGGCGGTAAATGACGTATCGCAATAGATTGCTCATTGGGTAGGATGTGGGTAGTTCCCTCGGGGGTCGCCAGTGTCGTAAATTTGGCGGCGGATCGTGCCTGAAATATGGGCTTGATCGGTTTCTAATCCTCCTCGATTCGCACTCCCGGCGGTTCTGCGAGGCGTGGATTGAGGGTGGACGATGGATGGACGGTCAGATTCTTGACTCGATCGAGATGGGCATAGGAGTTCGTCAACGAGTACGCCGGCATTGCAATAGTCTCCTCGAGGATTTCGTCGACGATATCGATGTACAACTCGCGCCGTTCGTCGAAGTCCGCAATAGTTCGAGCCTGTTCGATCCACCCGTGGAACTCGTCGCGGTCGTAAAAGTGACCCTGGTTGACCTCCGCCGAACTTTCGTGGAACAGGGGATAGATGAACGCATCGGGATCCGGTGCCCCGGACCACCCGAGTGTATATATGGCGTAGTCGTCAGCGTCACCGGTGGAGTACTGGTCGGTGAACGGACCCCAATCGAGCCGCTGGACGCTCGGGTCGATGTCCACGCCTTCGATTTCGCGTAGGCGACTCGCGATGACTTCACCGAGCTGTTCGCGGATGTCGTCCGGCGGGACGATGATGCGGGGTTCCCAGCCGTCCTGTCCGCTCAAGAGATCGGCAGCACCCTCTGGATCGTATTCCTCCGTCATCCCTGCCCATTCGTCGACTGGGAAATCCCAGGGTTCTCCCACGGGGTCGGGGATCGGACTCGCAATTGGCGTTCCTGCCGGCTCGACGGTTTCTGTGACGAACTGCTGCATCGAGAACGCCTTCTCGACACCCCGACGAACGTCGGGATCGGTGGTCGGGCCTTCGTTGCAGTTGAACGCCGCATAGAAATACGAGATGCTCGCGCCGGATAACACCTGGACACCGTCTTCGTCTTCCAGCACGGAAAAGTCGTCCGCGGGTACGCCCTGAATCAAATCGGTATCAGCTGCACGGATGCGGGAGACGCGAGCCGCGTCGTCCTCCGCGGAAACCCAGCGAGCTTCGTCGATGTGGGCCTCGACGTTATCAGCGTCCCAGTAATCGTCGCGAAGGCGAATATCGACGAAGTCGCCTTCGACCCAGTCGACGAGTTCGTAGGGACCTGAACCTATCGGAGATTGGTTGTACGCTTCTTTGTCCTCTTCACGAACCGACTTGTTTACGATTTCCATTGCGAGGGTGACGGTCGTGAATGGACCGTACGGTTCGTCGCCGAGGTCGAACTCGACGGTATAGTCGTCGACCGCGACCGCCTCCTCGATCATGTCGAACGTGGTTATGTTCTCGGTTTCTTCGAGGACCGGCGCTCGGAACGAGTGGACCACGTCTTCGGCCGTTACTGGATCGCCGTCGGCAAACTCGGCATCCTCCGTGAGTTCGACGATGACGGTCGTTCCGTCATCTTGGAGTTCGGGTTCGCCATCCGCGATTTTCGGAACCAGGTTCAGCTCCTGGTCGTACTCGTAGAGGCCGTCAAAGAGGTGACTCACGATGCGGTAGGAGTACACGTCGTTGGATACGACGGGATCGTAGTCGTGGTCGGGCTCCACCTGTTGGGTGATATGGAGAGACGTGCCTTGGTCATCATCGGAGTCGTCCGAATCGGAATCCGAGTCACCTGACGTGTCGTCGGAGGAGTCGTCGGTTGGTTCTTCCTGGGCACAACCGGCAAGGAGGCCACCGGAAACGGCCACTCCTGAGGCAAGCAGATGCCGTCGAGTGATGCCGTCGGGGAGTCGGGGGTCTACTCTGTTTACCATACAACTGGGTCGTTCAGGACAATATTACATAATACTTTTCCAATAAACTGGAAGAATACACACTCATACAACGAGGAAGTTCACACTCGACACCGAAACCGGAAACCAAATTCCCGCACCATTGGACAGTAGTGGTTGTTGGTGATCGATTATTTCCATCGGGGGCGAACTATCATCCGCGCCGTCCAGTAACGAGAACCGAACGTGACGGAGATGAACTTCCGTTGATGAGAACGTATCTCAACGTCTTTAACCCACGAAGCGAAACACACTCGAAAGGCGATCACGCGTGACAACGCAATCCGGAGCTACATACGCGCCAGACGAGATCGAGCGAGAATGGCAACGTCGATGGGACGAGGCCGACGTCTTCCACCTCGACGACGCATCGACGGCGGAGTACGTCCTCGGCATGTTCCCCTACACCTCCGGGGAGCTCCACATGGGGCACGTGCGGAACTACACTATTACCGACGCGTACGCGCGATATAATCGCATGAACGGGGCACCCGTATTACACCCCATGGGCTGGGACGCGTTCGGACTCCCGGCAGAGAATGCAGCCATCGAGCGCGATACGAACCCCGAGGAATGGACACGCTCGTGCATCGAGACGATGAAAGAACAGATGGCCGTCATGGGCTTCGGCTACGACTGGCAACGGGAAGTCACGACCTGCGATCCCGAATACTACCGCTGGAACCAATGGCTCTTCTCGCAATTTCACGACCAGGGACTCGTCGAACGCGCGGCGTCTGCGGTCAACTGGTGTCCGTCCTGTGAGACCGTCCTCGCGGACGAGCAGGTCGAGGGAGACGCCGAGCTCTGCTGGCGCTGTGACACCCCGGTCGAGGAGCGAGAGCTCGACCAGTGGTTCTTCAAGATCACCGACTACGCCGACGAACTCGTCGACGCTCTCGACGACCTCGAAGACTGGCCAGAGAGCGTCCGGGGGATGCAACGCGACTGGATCGGTCGCCAGCACGGCTCGACGGTCGAATTCGACGTCGAGGGCTACGGGCCGATCGAAGTGTTCACCACGCGACTGGACACCATCTACGGCGCGACTTTCTTCGCGCTGGCTCCCGATCACGAACTCGCGACCGACCTCGCCGAACGCGACGAGTCGATCCATCACTTCATCGAACACGAGGCCGACCCCGAGGGCGACGAGCCCAACGGAGTAGAGACCGATCTGACGGCGACGAATCCTGCCACGGGAGACGAAATCCCCGTTTTCGTGGCGGATTTCGTCCTCTCCGAGGTCGGGACTGGTGCGCTGATGGGCGTTCCGGGACACGACGACCGTGACCACGCCTTCGCGGAGAAGATGGGCGTCGACATACACCCCGTCATCGCCCCCCTGCCGGATGAGGCAGACTACCCGAATCCGCCCGACGTCGTGGAGGCTGCTTTCACCGATGACGGCGTACTCGTCGATTCGGGTGAATATTCGGGCCTAACGAGCGAGGTGGCTCGCGAGCGGTTGACCGCCGACCTGGAGAGCGCTAACCATCACACCCAGTTCCGACTCCGTGACTGGGGAATTTCTCGCCAACGGTATTGGGGAACGCCAATACCCGTGATTCACTGTCCGGAGTGTGGACCGGTGCTGGTGCCCGACGAGGAGCTGCCGGTCGAGCTGCCGGAGTTCATCAACACCACCGGGAATCCGCTGGACGAAGCCGAGGAGTGGAAGCACACGACCTGTCCCGAGTGTGGCGCGGACGCCGAGCGAGAAACGGACACCATGGACACATTCGTCGACTCCTCGTGGTACTACCTCCGGTACATTTCGCCCGATTCCACCGATGCGCCATACGACGTCGACCGGGCCAACGCGTGGATGCCCGTCGACCAGTACGTCGGCGGCATCGAACACGCCGTGATGCACCTCCTGTATTCCAGATTCGTGACCAAGGCGCTCTCGGACATGGGGCGTCTCGACCACCGCGAGCCGTTCGAGAACCTCGTCACCCAGGGGATGGTGCTTTTGGAAGGATCGAAGATGTCGAAGAGCAAGGGCAACGTCGTCTCGCCGCAAAACATCGTCGAGCGGTACGGTGCGGACACGGCCCGGCTCTTCATCATGCAGGCTGCCCAGCCGGAACGCGACTTCAACTGGTCCGAGGAAGGCGTCCAGTCGAGCTATCGATTTCTCGAGGACCTCTTCGAGACGGTCACGACGTTCGTCGAATCGCCGCCGGACGGCACCCACGATTCGGTTGCCGACTACGTCGATCGCGAGATCGACCGGATGGTCGGGATCGCCAACGAGGAGTACGAGACGCTGACCTTCAATACGGCACTTCGGGAAATCCAGGAGTTGCTCTCGCTTCTGCACCGGTATTCGAATTTCACGGAGCCGGACCCGGAGACGATCGAGCGTGGACTCCGGACCATCGTCAAACTTCTAGCACCCGTCACGCCCCACGTCTGCGAGGAACTCTGGACCCACCTCGGTGAAGACGGGTTCGTCGCGGAGGCCTCGTGGCCGACCATCGACGCGGATCTCGCGTCGATCGAACTCGAGCGGACGCTCGTCGATCGAACGCGATCTGACGTCCGACAGATCGTCGACGTGGCGGGGATCGACGACCCCGAATACGTCGAAATCGTCGTGGCGCCCGCGTGGAAATACGATGCTCACGAAATCGCCCGAACCACCGATTCGGACAACCTCGTCGGCGAACTGATGGGGCGGGAGGAGTTCCGCGAACTGGGCGAATCCGCCGCGTCTTATGCGAAGGATCTCCAGGCGGAACGGCAGTCGCTCACGGAACAACTTCCACCCGAACGGGAGTCAACCGTTCTCGAGCGAGCAGCGTGGATTCTCCGGCAGGAGTTCGACGCGTCCATTTCGATCACCGAGGCAGACGATGCCGCCGACGACCTCGTCTCAAAGGCCCGGCCTGGTCGCCCGGCGATCCAAATCGAGTAATTGCTCCTTCCCGAACGACCGGCAATCGAAATCGAGTGACGTCCGCCGGCCCGACTCGGACACGCCGATGGAGCAGTAGTCCCGGGTCTTAATACCTGCCGCACCGACCCACGACTGTGCGAAGCGAGCGGAAACGTCTGACGTTCGTGGTGTTCGTCGTGCTCTTTACCCAGTTGCTGGTGTATCCGGGCGTCGACGAACTCGTCGACGCGCTCGGGGGCGGGGCCACGATCGATTCCGGGACGGCCTTCCTGGGCGTGCAGTTACTCGCCTTCGTGCTCTTTGCGGCGGTTTGGGGGATTGCGTCGGATCGACTCGGTCGTCGCGTCCCGCTCATCGTCATCGGTGCAATCGGGGGGGCCCTCGTGTATCTCGCCCTCGTGAGTCTCATTTTCTTGGGTATCGGTACGTTTCGAACCGCGCTGGTTCTTCGCTTTCTGGAAGGGTCGTTTACAATCGGTGCGTTCTCGCTCGCGATCACCATGCTGATGGACCTCGAGGGTGGCCACGGTCGAAACATGGGTGCCGCCGGGATCGCGATCGGGGCTGGTGCAGCCCTTGGCTCGCCGGTAGGGGGCGTCCTGTACGGGTACGGCCCAATGGCTCCGCTGATCGCGTCCGCGGTCCTGTTGTTGGCCGTGGCGATAGTCGTCTCAGGCCTCCCCGATCGAGCCCCCACCGGTCGCGACACAGTCCGGGACGTCCTCGCCCGACTCCGCCGGACGCCGGAACTCCTGTTACCCTACACGTTCGGCTTCGTGGACCGGTTTACCGCCGGCTTCTTCGGGCTCGTCGGCACCTTCTACTTTAGGACGCAGTTCGAACTCGATCCCCTCTGGACCGGGCTCGTCCTGGCCTGTTTCTTCGCCCCGTTTGCCCTGCTTCAGTACCCATTTGGGGTGTTCTCCGATCGCATCGGTCGGGTCGTTCCGATCGTCGCCGGCTCGGTCGGGTACGGAATCGGGATTCTTGGCGTGGGAATCGCACCGACGCTCGAACTCGCCGCAGCCGGGATGCTTTTCGTGGGCGTACTCGGTGCCTTCGTCGCGCCAGCCACGATGGCACTGGTGACGGATATCGCGTCACCGGACGACAGAGGCGTCGCGATGGGCGGTTTCAACATCTTCGGCAGCCTCGGCTTCCTCGGCGGGATCGGGCTGGGCGGGGCGATCGCTTCTCGATACGGCTATCTCGCAGCCTTCGGCGTCGCCGGCGGGCTCGAAGTCCTGATCGTGCTCGTCGCCCTTCCGATCCTCGTTCGGGTGGTCCCGGATCCGACGGCGACCTTCGGCTCGCCCCAGTGATGATTCGACTGGACGAACAAGATCGGACGATTCGGACGACAGTATACCCGTCCCACGCCTCGACGCGAGACGCGTATCAAAACGTCCTTGTCGTCCCGAATCCAGATATTCGACACTCGATGTGGTTTCCGTGACACAGAAACGCGAATATCAAGACGACTATCCAGACAAGACCCTGTATCTCCCCGGCCCGACTGAGGTTCGCGACGACGTGATCCAGTCCATGTGCGAACCGATGTTCGGCCACCGAATGGACCGGATGACGGACCTCTATACCACCATCGTCGAGGACACGAAGACGTTCCTCGACACTGAAAACGACGTCATCGTTCTCTCGGCTTCTGGCACCGAGTTCATGGAAAGCTCAATCCTGAATGTCGTCGACGATGCCGTCCTCTGTACGACGTGTGGGAGCTTCAGCGAACGACAGGCCGACGTCGCCGAACGCCTCGGCAAGTCCGTTGATAGACTCGAATACGAGTGGGGACAGGCCGTCAAACCCGAAGACGTCCGCGAAGCCCTTGAGGCAAGCGACGAACCCTACGATGCAGTCACCTGCGTGATGAACGAGACCTCGACGGGGATTCGAAATCCCATCGAAGAAATCGGGGACGTCCTCGCGGACTATCCCGAGACCGCTTTCATCGTGGATGCCATTTCTGCCCTCGGCGGCGATTTCGTCGACATTGAGGCGAGCAACGTCGACATCATCTTCACGTCCGTCCAGAAGGCCTTCGCGATGCCACCCGGACTCGCCGTGTGCGTCGTCAACGACGACATGTACGACCGAGAAGTCGACGCGGATGCCGCGTCGTGGTACGGCGGCTTCCAGCGAAATCTCGATTACTACGATCGAAAGGGCCAGACCCACTCGACGCCGGCGATCCCCCTCATGCTGGCCTATCGAACGCAGATGAAGCACATGCTCGCGGAGGGCCACGACTCTCGTAACCGGCGACACCGTGAGATGGCGGAGTACACACGCGAGTGGGCTCGCGAACATTTCGACGTCTTCCCGGAAGAGGGCTATCGCTCCCAGACGGTCACCTGCGTGGAGAACACGCAGGGTATCGACGTTGCCGCGACGATCGAGGCGGTCTCCGAACAGTACGACATGGTCTTCTCAAACGGCTACGGATCAACCCTCTCGGAGAAAACCTTCCGTATCGGACACATGGGCGAACACACCGTCGAAACTATTGAGGCACTCACCGACGCCATCGAGGACGTCGCTGGATTGTAAGCCCGACCCCGGGAACATTCCACGGCAGTTTTTGAGGCCGGCCATCGAAGCACGGTCGATGGACGAGCCGACGGACAATCCCTATGTTCGAGATCCACCGCTCGAATTCGAGTCTCCCGAGACCCTCGACGAGGAGGCTGCCGAATCCCAGGTGGCCCTGCTGCGGGAGGCGATCGCCTATCATGACCATCGGTACTACGGCGAGAACGATCCGATTATTTCTGACCGTGCGTACGACCGGCTGTTTTCCCGTCTCCAAGCGCTCGAACGCACCTTCGATCTCGAAAGCGACGTGAGCCCGACACAACGTGTCGGCGGCGAACCCCTCGACGAACTCGAGACGGTCGAACACGTCGTCGAAATGTTATCGATTGACTCTTCGGGGGAGGCGGTCAAAGTCCGGGAGTTCGACCAACGGGTCAGTCGTCGGCTCGACGAGGCTGGGTACGACGGCCCCATCGAGTACCTCTGTGAACCCAAATTCGATGGGCTCTCGATCGAACTACGCTACCGGGACGGGATCCTGGACCGGGCGGCGACCCGGGGCGACGGCGAGCAAGGGGACGATGTCACGCCAAACGTCCGCACCATCAGATCGGTTCCGCTCGAACTCTACGGCGATCACCCGGATTTCCTCGCCGTTCGGGGGGAGGTCTACATGCCGCGGGACGCCTTCCAGGCGTACAACCGCGAACGGATCGAGCGCGGCGAGGATCCCTTCGCGAATCCCCGAAATGCGGCCGCCGGGACGCTTCGACAGCTCGACCCGTCGGTGACCGCCGAACGACCCCTTTCGTGCTTCGTATTCGATGTCCTCGACGACGGTGGCTACGACTTCCGAACCCGCAAGGAGGAACACGAGACGTTCGAGACGTGGGGATTTCGCGTGGACGAACACACGCGGCTTGCCGACACCGTCGACGACGCCATCGAGTTCCGCGACGAATTGCTCGCCCAACGCGACGAGCTGAACTACGAGATCGACGGCGCGGTTCTGAAGGTCAACAGCGACGACGCCTGCGAAATTCTCGGGAGCACTTCGCGGGCCCCGCGATGGGCATACGCCTACAAATTCCCGGCACGCAACGAGGAAACCACCCTCCGGGACGTCGTCGTCCAGGTTGGTCGCACAGGTCGTCTTACGCCAGTGGCGCTGCTGGATCCGGTCGATGTCTCCGGCGTGACCGTCTCTCGAGCGTCGCTCCACAATCCACAACAAATCGCAGATCTCGGGGTCAGCATCGGTGACCGTGTTCGCGTACTCCGGGCCGGTGACGTCATCCCATACGTCGATTCAGTCGTAGAATCGAAGGGCGAGGGCGAGGGACATTTCGAATTTCCCGACACCTGCCCTGCGTGTGGCAGTCCGGTCGAACGCGATGGACCGCTAGCGTTCTGTACCGGTGGCGTCGGGTGTCCCGCGCAGCTCCAGCGAGCGATCGAGCATTACGCCTCACGCTCGGGCCTGGATATCGAGGGACTCGGAGAGAAGGCCGTCGATCAGCTCGTCGATGCGGGACTGGTCGAACGGCTCCCCGATCTCTACGACCTCTCGGTCGGTGATCTTGTCGGTCTTGAGGGGTGGGGCGAAACCAGTGCCCGTAACTTGGTCGACGAAATCGAGGCGTCGAAGGCACCGCCGCTTTCGGACTTTCTCGCTGCGCTCGGCGTACCGGAGGTGGGCCCGACGATTGCGTCGGACCTCGCCAGGGAATTTGGCTCCCTCGACGCCATACTGGAGGCGAGTGTTGACGATCTCCGGGCGGTCGAGGGAATCGGCGAGACGGTCGCTCGGGAGATCCGGACCTTCTTTGAAGCCGAACAGAACCGTGAGGTCGTCGCCGATCTTCGGGGGCACGGCGTCGAACCGATGGAGGCCGAGACGGCGGGATCCGCGCTGGACGGGCTAACGTTCGTCATCACCGGCTCTCTCGAGGGGTTCACCAGGGACGAGGTGACGACGCTCGTCGAGTCCAACGGGGGTTCCGTTACCTCGAGCGTCTCCTCGAACACCGATTACCTCGTGGTCGGATCGAATCCCGGCCAGTCTAAACGGGACGATGCCGCCGAATACGACGTCCCGGAAATCGACCAGACCGCATTCGAGGAACTCCTCGCCGAACGCGGTGTCGACCTCGACCAGGAGTGAAACGAATGCGAACAGGCGGAACGCTCGCGACTTGGTCAGCCCGTGTTCCATCCACCCGCCTCGGCGGATCACCGTCGGCTACTCAGGGCACGGGTGGTCTGGCCCCGGTTTTGGTATATAAATGATTGGCAGCCAGTCTGAACCTCTCGATTCGATGAGGAATTCGAGATTCCCCGGCTTCGATCCAGTTCGTTGCGTGTTTTAAGGCTCGGACTCGTTACGTCACATCGATGGGAGTCTTCGACGCGATTCGGCAGGTCCTGGGACTGAGCGCAGAGGCTGATGCGGCCCGGGACGCCGACCCGGAGGATCTCTTCGGCATGTCAACGGCCTACCTCACCATGGAGGCCGAACTCGACTTCGAACCGACCGGGGATGCGGCGCTCTGTTTCGCCAACGTCGACAGTACCGCGTTTCGGCGAGCCCGCGATGAAATCGAGGCCATCCTCGACCTCGGCGAGGCCGAAACCGGGACCACCGCAGACTTCGTCGAGGACAGCCACGGCTACCACTGGGTCGTGCTCCACGACAGCGATTTCGAGAATCTCGTCACGAGCATTCACTTTGCCGCGGACACGTTGATCGAGGAAGGCTTTGGGTCGAGACTCCTGGCGGCGTTATTTGCCTTCGAGCGCGACGACGCGACTGCCTACTGGGTGTACTCTTTTCGGCGCGGGTCGTATTACCCGTTCGTGCCGGCCGGCGGGCGCGAGCGCGATCAGCGAATCCAGTTCAAACTCGAGAGCGTCCTCGACGGCGAGTTGGCGATCGAAGACGACACGAGCTACTGGTATCCGATGTGGCCCGAAGGCGACGCGCATCCGTGGGGGTAACCGAAATTTGCCCCCCGACAGCACGGTAGAGTGGCGGAACTGGAATCTGGGTGAATATTCCCTCGCCAGAACCGTCAGACGCCTGTCGTCTACTTCTTGCTTCTACCTTCGATCTTCGGCAACGCTCGACGATCGCCGGCCCACAGTCGTCCGATTTCACTTTCACCAGGCTGTTAACGGGGCTTTATGTAGCCGCGCGAACACAGGTGTCTACATGGCTGCTACCCCAGACCTCGAAGAACTCCCGGGCATCGGGCCGGCGACGGCGGAGAAGCTCCACGAAAACGGGTATGACTCCTATCAGAGTCTCGCCGTCGCGAGCCCCGGAGAGCTGTCGAACACCGCCGACGTTGGCGAATCGAGCGCCCACGACATCATCCAGGCCGCCCGCGAGGCTGCGGATATCGGCGGGTTCGAGACCGGGACGGACGTCCTCGCCCGGCGCGAACAGATCGGCAAGCTGGAGTTTATCGTCCCGTCGATTGACGAGATGCTCGACGGCGGCGTCGAGACCCAGTCGATCACCGAGGTGTACGGCGAGTTCGGCGCGGGTAAATCTCAGGTTACCCACCAGCTCTCGGTGAACGTCCAGCTCCCCGCCGAACAGGGCGGTCTCGAGGGACGCGCCATCTTCGTCGACAGCGAGGACACGTTCCGCCCGGAGCGGATCGACGAGATGGTTCGCGGCCTTCCCGAAGAGGTCATCGAGGCCGCGCTCGAACAGCGCGAAATCGAGGGTGGTCCCGGCGACGAGGACGCCCTCGAGGAACTCGTCCAGTCGTTTCTCGACAAGATCCACGTCGCCAAGGCGTTCAACTCCAACCACCAGATACTGCTCGCAGAGAAGGCAAAGGAGATCGCTGCCGAGTACGAGGACGACGAGTACCCCGTCCGATTGCTGTGTATCGACTCCCTCACTGCCCACTTCCGGGCAGAGTACGTCGGCCGGGGCGAACTCGCTGACCGCCAGCAAAAACTCAACAAGCACCTCCACGATCTGGATCGCGTCGGCAACCTCTATAACGCCGCCGTCGTCGTCACGAACCAGGTGCAGTCGAACCCCGACTCATTCTTCGGGGACCCGACGAAACCCATCGGCGGAAACATCCTCGGCCACAAGTCGACGTTCCGAATGTACCTCCGGAAGTCGAAGGCCGACAAGCGGATCGTCAAGCTCGTCGACGCCCCGAATCTCCCCGATGGCGAGGCGGTCATGCGCGTCCAGGGCGAAGGACTGAAGCCGGAGTGAGCCTCAAGGCGGGACGGTCTCGACGCGTCGATAGACCGTTCACACCCACTCGATCGCATCGCCGAGATCGAACGGGACTTTACCGTCACGGTAGCCCTCCACGTGCCCGTCGGGGCTGGCCCGGTAGATGATGGTCGGCTCGTGGCCGACCCCGGGCTGCTGTTCGCGAAGAGCAGCCCACTGATCGTCCCCGAACGACGTACAGTCGACGAGAAGCGTCGTGTCCGGATGGGCGGCGAGCTGATCGGTTCGTTTCGCCCCACCGGTCTCCCGGACCGCAGCGGCGGGCGAGTTCGCATTCGACCGGCGATGCGGCGGTTCCGGACGGGTGACCTCGAGCAGGCGACCGTTGACGATGAAATCCAGGGCGTGACCGCTATCGCGCTCGACTTCCGGCTCGAACGGGAGCCCGGCGTCCACGAGTAGCTTCGCGACCGTGAACTCGGCCATCGTCGCCCGCATCCGTCCGACGTCGTAGCCCGCACTGGTACCGAGCTTGGCGGCCATCGTGTATCGATGATCGTCGAGCACGCCGCTTCGGAACAACGACTCGTAGAAGGAAAGACCCTGGTCACGCGTGCCGGTTGGAAAGCCCGCCGCGTCCTCGCGGAAGAATCGACGCGTCGTGTTGCGACCATCCTTCGACAGGAAGACCGGGAGGAAAAACCACGTGAGGTATTCGTAGTCGCTCAACCACGGATCGGAGAGTTCGACCCGTGCCGTGAGTTCGCGCTGCGCCCAGCGCGAGACCGCGTAGGGTGCTTCAGAGAAGGTCTCCTTGTTCGTCTGCCAGAGGGCTTTCGGCGTTTCGGTGTTGCCCAACCAGTATGCGCGGTCGGGACGAAACGAAAACAGTGCGAAGTCGCCGTTGTCCATCTCGAGTCGGACGGTATCGTATCGATCGTCGCCGATGGAAAACCAGGGATCGTCAATGCGTGCGCCAAATTGCTCGTCCAGCGGAGAAAGGAGTTGGTCGCGAACGCGATCGCGAGTCCACATCTCGTTCGACCGACGGAATCGGAGGGGACCTGCCACACCTGCGTTACGGCGGTCACAGGTTTACCAGTTCCGAACATTGGAAGGGGTCGGTCGCTCGTCGAATCACCTTTCCCACCCCTCCATTGACTCTCTCACCACCGCTCGACCGACGACCAAATCGACCAACCGCTCCACCGATAAGTCAACCTATCAACACGACGTCCGATACATTGATAATGAATAATTGGGTAGTAACGGTATAGCTTACCATGTCAATGGGTGCCTACGACGAGGACGAACACGAACGCCGCGAAAAGAAAGCCGCCAGTGTCGATGCGTCCTTCGACGACGAGCGTACTAACTACGAGGGAAAAATCGAGTACGATTCGGGTGAATCTGCGGAGGAACTCATCGACCAGTTCAAACAGCTCCAGTCCCAGTGAACGGCTTGCCTTCAACCGCGTACATTAGTGTTGGGTAGCATTGCGACCGTCGGGTTCGCGATCGGTCCATCCCGGCGTCGAGGGTGCTCCTCGGCTTTCCTCGATTCGAGTGCCGAGTGAGGGATCTGCCGATCGACCCCTGTCGTGGTGGCTGACCCACGCACGACCTGCACGACCGACCCAGGAGTCAGTCGACAGGACGGACTCGCGGGCGGTTTCGTATCGCTTCTGATCGACGGTGAGCGTCCCGGGTCGCGACCCGGCTGCGACTGCGACGAACTCGGCCCGATCTTCGACCGTTGACTCTCCCGAAACCAGTCTCGAGACGGATCCCGAAAGCCGGGTGTCGTCTGGATGTGCGAACACCCTCGATCCGAGGGAGCCGGGGCCGATCGAGGGATCCACGTGATCGGCAGATCCGTCGAGGAGTCTGGGTCGATCGAATGCCGACTCGACACGTTCACACTCCGAATCTACGTCGAGGGCGAGGTTCTCCCCGGGATAGGTCGCACAGGTGTCGGGATAGACCTTCGAACCGTGAATCCGACACTGTAAGGTCTCCGGATCGAGAAAGACGCAGCCAGGAAGCCATCTGGCTTTAAGCCCGAACGGATCGACCGGTTTCGGCAATTTACGCAGTCCCACCAGAAACGCCACTCGCCCTTCGATCGCCGCGACCTCGTACCCGTCGATGGTCACGGCGTTGTCCGACTCGCGGGCACGGAACAGTCGCGGTGTCATCGCGTCGCCGAACTCCTCTGAGACGAACTGGCGAACCTCGTCGCTCGAAAGCGGGGCGAGGTTGTACACGTCGTCCAGGGGTTCGAACCCGCCACGTCGCTCGTGATCCAGTTCGACGTCCTCCGGAGCCACGGGTCGCCAGTCGAGACAGCACCCGGCACACTGCTCGCAATCGAACTCCACTCCTGTGCGTTGGTAGCACGGATCATAATTCTTGCGCCGCCACGACTGCAGATCGACGGCTGGCGAGGTCGGTGACGTTTTCCGCCGCCCGGTCGTACCGGGATCATGACCACCGAGCAGTGTGACGGGTGTGGGGCTGACGTGAGGATCGCCGGTGGTATCGGGGGTATCTGGTCTTCGGAACACGAAACTACCGGTGGCATGACGCTTGAGTTCGCTGATGGCACCGAACACTTCCTCTGTCTTTCCTGCATCGAGGCACTCCCGGACGACCCGATGGCGTCAGACGTCGCCGACCTCGAGTGAGTCGAATTTGCGAATCAATCTGGCCGTGGAGCGATGCGTTTAGGAGCGGGGCGGTGGTCCTCCCGGTGTGGATCCGTCGCGAATCTTCGACGAGTTTCCTGCCCGCAGTTATCGTGGGACGCAGGAGCAGGCACTGGCCGACATACGAGAGGCGTTCGAGGCCGGTAACGACGTGGTGCTCGTGCGCGCGCCGACCGGGAGTGGCAAGTCCCTCCTCGCTCGTGCGGTCGCCGGCTGTGCACGGCGGCCAGGCAATGCCACGCCGACCGAGTCGATCGGCGCGTACTACACCACACCGCAGGTTTCGCAGTTGGACGACGTGGCGGGCGACGAACTCCTCTCGGATCTCAGCATCATTCGGGGCAAGTCGAACTACTCCTGCATCTTGCAAGGTGAAACTTCGACGCCCGTCGACCGGGCCCCGTGTGCCCGCGAACGCGAATTCAACTGTCCGATGAAAAACCGCTGTCCGTACTTTTCGGACCGTTCGATTGCCGCGAACCGCTCGATCGCGGCCATGACGCTCGCTTACTTCATGCAGACTGCGGGAAGCGACGTCTTCGGACGACGCGACGTGGTGGTCATCGACGAGGCGCACGGCCTCTCGGAGTGGGCCGAGATGTACGCGACGATCGACCTGGCGCCCGATACGGTGCCGGTGTGGGACGCCTGCCAACCACCGGCAATCGACAATCTCTCTGACGTTGAGGCCTATGCTGAACGACTTCAGCGGGTGTGCGAGCGTCGTCAGGAAGAACTTCGTGGGAAGGTGGAACTGTCGGTCTCGGAAGCGGCGGAGCGCGACCGGCTCGCAGAACTTCGTCGCGACCTGGGATGGTTGCTCGAGGACCTTCGCGACTCAGAGAGTCCCACGACGTGGATCGCTGACCAGCACGAAGGCGACGGAACCGCCGTAACGGTCAAACCCCTGGACCCGGCCCGGTATCTCCACCACACGGTCTGGGATCGGGGCAACCGATTCGCTCTCCTGTCGGCGACGATCCTAAGCAAGGAGGGCTTCTGCCGCGGTGCCGGGCTCGATCCGGCCGAGGTGTCACTCGTGGACGTCCCTCACACGTTTCCGGTCGCGAATCGTCCCCTCTACGACGTAACGCAGGGGAAGATGACCTACGATCGTCGTGACGAGACTCTCCCGATGATCGCGCGGACGATCGTGCGCCTCATGGCCCACCATCCCGACGAGAAAGGCCTCGTTCACGCACACTCCTACGACATCGCCGACGAACTCAGGTCAAACCTCGACTCGTTCGGCGTCGGCGACCGAGTTCGAGGTCACGATCGGGAGAATCGCGATGCGGCGCTCGATGGCTGGAATCGGAGCGACTCGTCCGACGTGTTCGTCTCGGTCAAAATGGAAGAGGCGCTCGACCTGGAAGGCGACCGCTGCCGTTGGCAGGTGCTCTGCAAGGCCCCCTTTCCCAACACCCGGGATTCTCGGGTCGCGCGTCGGCTCGAGGAGGGTCGGTGGGACTGGTACTATCGGTCCGCCCTCCGGACCGTGATCCAGGCGTGTGGCCGGGTCGTTCGATCACCGAACGATTACGGGGCGACGTATCTCGCCGATTCCTCGCTCATTGACCTCTTCGACCGTGCTCGGTCGGACGCGCCCGCGTGGTTTCGGGAAGCAATCGACGCCACCACGCGCCCGGATCTTCCCCCGTTCGACCCGGAATCGGCTACCGTCGGATCCAATTCATCGGGTGGAAGCCGCCCCCGGGGATCGCATTCGGCCGATTCGGGTGCAATGGAGAATCATCCGCTTTCGGACGTCTGGGGCGACGGGCAAACGGACTCCCTTTGACGACGTCACCGCGTTCGAATATTTACCCTGTTTTGCCTTCGCCAGGTACTACAGGCGCTGCCGACCCGGAAGGCGAAATTCTCTCACCAGACGAGAATGGCCATAACGTGCTTACGTCTGCAGTTCGTATTATTGATATATTATGAGAAATGATAAAAATAGCGTTGTCAACAGGCGTGCCTATCTCGCGGCAACAGGGGCAGCAACGGTCGGGATGATGGGGTTAGCCGGGTGCCTCGGCGGCGATTCAACCGGCACGCTCGAGACACGTGTGACGGACCAGCCGGGAAACATCGCTGACTTCGAGTCGTGTGTCGTTACCATCGTCGGGATGTGGCTCGGTCCCGAGGATGCCGAAGCTGGAACCGAGGAGGGCGAAGAACCAGCGGGTCGGGAGTATTTCGAGTACGACGAGCCCCAGGAGGCCGACCTCGTCGAGCTGCAGGGCGAAAACACCCAGTTAGTCGACGAACGGGAGCTGGATGCCGCCACCTACGAATTCTTGCAGCTCGATACCGACGGCATCGACGCGACGCTACAAGACGGCGAGTCGGCGGCTGTCGAGACGCCCGGGGAGGCACCGCTTACGTTCAACCAGCAGTTCGACATCCGCGAGGACACGCACACCGTGTTCACTGCCGATTTCACTCCTGTCAAACGTGGAGAAACCGGATCGTACGTTCTCCAGCCCGTGCCGGACGGGATCGCGGTCGAGTACCAAGAGGATTAACGCAAACACATGAATCGGCGGTACGTAATCGGTGGACTCCTCGTCGTGGTAGTCGTCGCCCTGGGCATTGGCGCGGCCGTCTACACCGGTGTGGGTCCGGCCCCCGGAGGGGGATCGGGCGAGGACATCGACGACTTCCCCGTCCAGGAGGACACGGGCGAGGATGGATCGGATGCGACGTCATCCAAAGACACGGATCCGTTTACCTTCACCATAGACGACCTCGAAGAGTGCGGCTTCACCTGTCGAGACGTTACTGCGACGCTTTATAATAACCAAAACGAGACCGAGACCAACGTCACCGTATATATACGGATATTCGCCGGAGAGAATAACACCGATACTGAAGACGTCGTCTGGCAAGGCACGGAAGAAGTCGGTACGATGGACGCCGGGGACTCGTATACGACGATAGAGCGCGTCGAACTCTCACTTCGGGAGGCACGGAAGATCGACCGGAACGGCGGATGGATCACGCTCCTCACCACCGTCGAATCGGATGATACGACGGTCACATTCAAGGACAGCGAGCAGGTGGCTTGACGTCCGATAGGTTCTGATGTCTCTGCTCGATCCTGACTGGGCCGGTTGGATCCGTCCCGGTCAAACCGAAATATTGTGTTGTGCGACCATTTTCGATCACCATCGGTCGGTTGAGCTTCACAACGGTCCTTGATGGCACAGATGTCAACCCGAGCCGGTTCCGAAGATCAACGCTCAAAGGCGACCATCGTTCCGAAGATCATCGTTCAAAAGAGGCTCACGGCGTAGGCGACCATCGAGGACATCATGAGGAATGCGAAGAAGATTGCAAATATCTTCTGTCGGTTCATACAGTTCACTACTCGGCCGGATCTAATAAGAACCTCGAACATCCCACCCTCCCGACCGTCTCTGGATTGACCAAAACGGACGAACGAGCTTTTAACCGTTCACCGATTACGGGACCCATATGAAATGGACGACGGACTGGGGCCTTCGCGCACGCATGGGACTAACGATGTTCCTCTTGTTCGCCCTCTACCTCGTGTTTATCGGGGTACTCACGGTGTACTTTGGAAACTTGCTCTTTGCGGCCCTCATGCTCGGTGCGTTCTCGATCGCACAGTTCTTCTTCAGCGACAAGCTCGCGTTGTATTCGATGGGGGCGAAAAAGGTATCCGAAGAAGAGCACCCGAGGCTCCACGCACAGATCTCACGTCTGTCCCAGCAAGCTGATCTCCCGAAACCGACCGTCGCGGTCGCCGACAACCGAACCCCGAACGCGTTTGCGACTGGCCGCTCGAAGTCGAGTTCGGCTGTCTGTGTCACCACGGGGCTGTTACAGACCCTCGACGACGACGAACTCGAGGGTGTCCTCGCCCACGAACTCGCCCACGTCAAGAATCGGGACGTGGCCGTCATGACGATCGCGTCGTTCTTGTCGACGATCGCCTTCCTGATCGTCCGGTGGGGCTGGCTCTTCGGCGGACGGGGACGCAACCAGACCCCGATGATTGTGGCCATCGTGGTTTCGCTCCTAGTGTGGATCCTCTCGTTCTTGCTCATCCGGGCGCTGTCGCGGTACCGCGAGTACTCCGCCGATCGAGGGGCAGCTGCGATCACTGGCAAACCGTCCGCGCTCGCCTCGGCGCTACTGAAAATTTCCGGACGCGTCGATCAGATGCCCTCCGAGGACCTCAGGGAACAGGCCGAGATGAACGCGTTTTTCATCATCCCCATCTCCCGGGGATTCATCGGGAAGCTCGCATCGACGCACCCCCCGACCGAATCCCGAATTCAGCGACTGCGGGAACTCGAACGTCAAATGGAAACGTAAGGTCTTGTTTCTGAGGACGAGTCGGAGCGTGGTCTAAATGATATTCGGATGGTAGCCCGATTTGAAGCAAGAGGTCGAGACCATTGCCCCGATAGCACTCACTCGTATCCTTCGATTCGTTCGCTGTCGGCGAGCAGGTCGACAACTTCGACGAGGAGCGCAACCACGAGTGGTCCTGCGATAATCCCGATGACGCCGACGGTGAGCACACCACCGACAAATCCAACGAAGTAGAGACTCGCAGGAAGGTTGGCCTGACTCGAGGCTAGTCTGGGTCGGATGGCCACGTCTGGCAGGAGGCCGACGACGAGCGGACCGAGAATGATGATGGCAATCGCTCGATTCTGCAATCCGAGTAGCAGGTCGTGACCTGCGAGTGCGGCTGCCAGCATACCCGGGCCGACGACGGGGATAAACTGGAGAATCGCCGCGACCACCGAAAGGACGAACACCGAATCGTAACCGAGGGCGTAGAAGACGATCACGCCGAGGGGAAAGGTAACGATTGCCGTTGCTGCCTGCACCACGTAGAGTGCATACAGGGTACCGGATATACGGGCATCCAGTGCCCCGATAATATCGTGATACTCGGGGGAAACCACCTCGAAGGCTGCTTCCTTGACGGCGCGGGGCCGGAGCAAAAGACCGTAGAGGAGAAAGGTAAACAGGAGTAGCTGAAGGAGCAAGACGAACGCGTCGGTCGCGACCGAGATGGCCACGTCCCGAAGAAATACACTCGCGGTATCGACGAGACTGGCGACGTCGACCACGTATTCGAACCCCATCGCCTCGATCGGAAGGTCGTCCGGAAATCCCCGGAACAGCTCCACAAAATCCCGACGCCGGCGGACCAGCGTCCACACGATCGGAAGGAGCATGAGGACCAGACCCACGAATGCCGCGGTAGTGGTAAGGGCGCTCGCGAGGCGAGTCGACACCCCCCGTTTGACGAGCCGGATTCGAACCGGGTAGAGGACGTATGCCACGGTAATCGCAAAGAAGACCACTTGCACGACTTCCCAGAGGATGCCGATCGTCAGCAACCCGACGACGGCGAGGAGGCCGGTGAGAACGTACCGACGGCGACGAATAGCACTCACGATATTCCGTGTTTGACGGCTGCATGGAAAAGGTTTCGCGGGGATCCAGGTTCCAGATTTTACGTGGGCTGCCACCCCGATTTTCGGGCTAGAGGAGGGAAGGCGGAACGATCGATTTTATGTAACACCCAGAGGTATCTCCAGGTAATGAGACGACGAGACTTCGTCGCCGGCCTGGGTGCGGCCGGTGTCGTGTCGGTGGCCGGGTGCATGGGAACCGAGAACGACGATCCCGAGGGGACCGTGACCGTGGCCACGTACGATTCGTGGGTCGACGGGGATAACCCGGTCGGACCGTGGCTCAAAGACGCCTTCGAGGACGAATACGACGCCACGATTGAGTATCGGACGCCGGATCAGGGGATCAACCAGTACATCCGCCGACTCCAAGAAGGGGCGGACGTCGAGGCAGACCTTTACATCGGTCTAAACGTCGACGAACTCATTCGCATCGACGGGGAACTCGACGATCCGCTCTTCGATTCGCTCGATGGCGACCTCGAGAGGGACGACCGAATTCTCGACGAACTCGAGTTCGATCCGGACGGGCGTGCCATCCCCTACGACACTGGGTATATCAGTCTCGTTTACGACGAAAGCGAGGTCGAACCGCACACGTTCGACGATCTGACCGACCCCGAGTACGCGGGCGAACTCATCACCCAGAACGCCCAGCAATCTGATCCGGGTGCGGCGTTCCTCTTGTGGACCATCAACGAGTTCGGCCCTGACGGCTACCTCGAGTACTGGGAGGAACTCGTCGACAACGACGTCCGGATACTTGGCTCCTGGACCGACGCATATAACGCCTACCTGGCCGAGGAGGCGGCCATGGTCGTTTCGTACTCCACGGATCAGGTGTTCGCGAGTCAGGACACCGACGATCTAACCCGCCACCAGATCGGGTTCCTCGAGGATCAGGGCTATGCAAATCCCGAGGGAATGGCTAGGTTTGCCGGGGCGTCGAACCCCAGTGCCGCGGCCGCCCTAATGGAATTCATGCTGCGACCGGAGGTTCAGGGTGAAATCGCCATGCGGAACGTCCAGTTCCCCGCCGTCGACGACGCCGAACTCGACGAGGAATTCGAGCAGTACGCTCACGTTCCCCCGGAGCCGGTGACGTTCACCTACGACGAACTCGTCGGAAACCTCGAGGGATGGATTGAAGATTGGGCCCGTCAGATCGCAAACTGACCGATGCTCGATCGGGTCCGGCGTATTGACGCTCCGTTTCTGATCGTCGGGCTCATCACGACGGTGGTGCTGACCGTCATGCTCTTTTACCCGGTAGCCTCGGTCTTCGTCGAGGCGTTCGTCGTCGACGACCGGCTTTCGGTCGAACCCCTCTTCTCAATCGTTTCCGACCCCTTCTATCATGGGCTGTTTGCGTTTACGATCTATCAGGCCATACTCTCGACGCTGCTGAGTCTCGTGATCGGCCTGCCGGGGGCCTACGTACTCACCCGCTATGAGTTTCCGGGCCGTCGGTCGGTGCGATCGTTGACCCTCGTCCCGTTCGTCCTGCCGTCGATGATGGTCGCGGTCGGATTCGCAGCGATGTTCGGAATCAATGGGCCGCTCAACCGAGCGCTCGATTCAGCTGGTCTCCCCACGATCGAACTCATGTTCACCCTCGAGATCATCGTTCTCGCCCATGCCTTCTACAACGCTCCCCTGGTCGTCCGGATCGTGGCGGCTGCCTGGGAAGGTATCGACGCACGCACGGTCGAAACGGCCCGGAGTCTCGGTGCCAGTCCTCGGGACGCCTTCATGCACGTCGTGGCTCCGCAACTCATGCCGGCCGTCCTGACGGCGACGCTTCTTACGTTCATCTTTACGTTCATGACCTTCCCGATCGTGCTCGCACTCGGCGGGTTACAGCTCGCGACGGTCGAGGTATGGCTCTACGACCGCATCACCAGTCTCCGGTTGCAGGAGGCGGCCTCACTCGCCGTACTCGAGGCCGTCGTGACGCTTTCGCTCACCTACCTCTACCTTCGGTACGAGCGCGCGCAGGCCGCAACGCGGAACATCGACCCCAGACCGCGAGAGCGACTCGCTGCAGGCCTCGATCTCGAACGCGCCGCGATCGGGATCTATGCCCTCGTCGTCGGCGTGGTGTTTCTCGGCCCCATCATCTCGATGCTCGCCGCAAGCGTGACCGGTATCGGCGGGGGATTCACCACTCGCTACTACGAACTCCTGTTTGCGAGTCGGGGAACGGTCGTCGGGACCCGACCGATAGTGGCGATTCGAAACTCGCTGGTTTTCGGCGTCGCGACGCTCGTCGTCGCCGTCCCGATGGGGGTGATCGTCTCCCTTGCGACGACGCGCGATACGCTCACGGCACGGGTCGTCGGGACGCTCGCCATGCTACCGTTTGCCGTCTCCGGCATCGTGATCGGGCTCGGATTGCTCCAGACGGTCGTGTTCGGTGTCGAGATATTCGGATACACGGTGCAGGTGACGGGTGCCGTGGCCGTCGTCGCGGCCCACGCAGTCGGGGCATATCCGTTCGTCGTCCGAACTGTCTCGCCCGTGCTTGGGTCGATGGATCCCCAGCTCGTCGAGTCGGCACGCGCCCTGGGTGCGTCCCGAACCGGCGCGTTGCTCGACGTCGAGTTACCACTCCTTGCACCTGCGATAGCCGCCGGGGCCGCATTCGCGTTCGCAATTTCCATCGGAGAGTTCAACTCCACGGTGGTTCTGATCGAGGGTAGCAACGCCTACACGATGCCGATTGCAGTCGAACGATACCTCGCCGACCGGACGCTCGGACCGGCCACGGCCATGGGCTCCGTGCTACTCGTCGTAACGGCAACGAGCTTCGTGGTCATCGAACGAATCGGTGAATATGGGGGCATCGAGTAGTCATGTTCGAGGTGAATCGGTAACATGCGAGTCACGCTCGACGCCGTCGAGAAATACTATGGCCGGACGGTTGCACTCGATGGCGTGGATCTGACCGTCGAGGATGGCGAGTTCTTCACGCTCGTCGGCCCCTCAGGCTGCGGCAAGACGACCACGTTACGATTGCTTGCGGGATTTGAGTCCCCTACGGAGGGCGAAATCCGGTTCGACGGCCGTTCAGTTGCGGGCGTGTCACCGGAGAAACGCGACGTGGGGATCGTATTTCAGAGCTACGCACTGTTTCCACACATGGACGTGGCCGAAAACGTCGGATACGGGCTCCGATTTTCGGAGCCACCCGACGGCGCCACGGACGATGAACGCGTGACCGAGTTGCTCTCGATCGTGGGTCTCGAGGGATTTGAAGACCGATCACCGTCGACGCTGTCCGGGGGCCAGAAACAGCGTGTCGCACTCGCCCGTGCGCTCGCGCCCGGACCGGATCTATTGTTGCTCGACGAACCGATGAGCGCCCTAGACGCACGCCTCAGGGAACGACTTCGCCGCGACGTCAAACGGATTCAGCAAGAACTCGAGGTCACGACCGTCTACGTCACGCACGACCAGGCCGAGGCGCTCGCGATTTCGGATCGACTCGCGGTCATGGATGGCGGGCGCATCGAGCAGGTGGGCGAGCCAAAGTCGCTGTATCGGCACCCGAAAACCCGATTCGTTGCTGAATTTCTCGGCGAGAACAACGTCTTCGAGGGGCGGATTGTCGACGAGGCGAATCGAAACATATCCGATTTTCCAGATGAAATGGGGGGGTCAGAGGTAATCGTCGGCAACGAGACGTTCCATATTCCCGTCGACGGTGCTGCAGGTGATCGAGTGACGTTCTGCGTCCGTCCAGCCGAACTGAATATCGAGAACGGCGAAAATCGTCTGATAGCAGACGTCGACACTGCCGAGTTCTTGGGCGAGTTCGTCAGGATACACCTCATGTGGAACGATCGACTGATCGTTGTCACTGCAGCCGAACTACCCGAGGGGGATCGATTAACGGTCGGTTTCGACCCCGACGACGTCTGGGTTTTGTAACCCCCAGGTTCTTACTGGCTCGCGAACCATTCCACCGTAGGGATGGCCGGCAGGGCATCGAACGGTCGCGACGATCCCGAGGGCGAAAGTGACGAGTTCAAAGACGAGGACGACGGGATCGGGAGTGACACCGCCGATCTCGACGCCGAGGGAGACCACATCGGCTGGGAGCCGTATTTCGGCTTCGACGATCCCTACGAGAACCAGATCGACGCGATCGAGACTGCAATCGAAACCGCGTCCGAACGTGGCTTCCTCGCGATGGAAGGCCCGTGCGGAACGGGAAAAACGATGGCCGCTCTTACGGCCGCGGCGTATCTCGTACGCGAGACTGACCAATACGACAACATGGTCGTCGTCACACCGGTCAAACAACAGCTCCAGCAGTTCGTCAATGACCTCCGGACGCTGAACGACTCCCTTGAGGAACCCCTTTCAGGGGTGTCGCTCGTCGGCAAGTCGGACCTCTGTCCGTACGGTCGAGAGGATGTCTTTCCCCCGGAGGTCGGCGTCCACGACCGGTGTGAGGACCTTCGGGAGAACACGGCCGACCTGGTACGCGACGAGGGCGACGGACCGACCGTTTCGGAAGAACGACCCGATGCCTCGAAACCCAGCGTTGCCATACCCGGCCAGGAAGACGAGGAACGCTGGTGGGATCCCCGCCGCGGGAGCGAACTCGCCCGGAATGCCCGACCAAACGCCGATAGTGACGTGATGACGACATCGGAGAATGGCGGGAAAGCCACCGTCTTGGAGACGGCCGGTTCGCGATCGCCGTACCAGAAGCGACAGCCGTCTGCGCCGTACTCTATGGTAGAGGGAGACGAAACTCCCCTCTACTGCCCGTTCGAGGCTGACTGGTACGCTCGGGACAAGGGCTCCCCACTGGGCTTCGACTCAGGGAAAAACGCCGTCATTACAAGCGACGATTTTCTCCCGACGGCCGTCGAGTACGGAACCTGCCCGCATCGCGTCATGGGCGTCTTGCTCGAGAACGCCGAGGTGTTGATCGGAAACTACAACCACCTGTTCGATTCGCGGACGAGAAACCTGACCGAGCGCGTCCTCGACGAGTCGACGTTCGTGATCGTCGACGAGGCTCACCGTCTCGAAGAGCGAGTTCGTGACCTCCTGAGCGACTCGATCGGTCGACAGCCCCTCCGACGGGCCCGGGGAGACGTTCGGGCGCTGCTCCGGTGGTCGCGCCAGGAGGAACGAAACGAACAAATTCTCGCCACGAGGGTCGCACAGTACGATATCCAGCCGGGGACGATCGGACGAACTCTCAAGTTCTACGACGACGTGCTCGAGTGGTTACACGAGCGCATCGATAGCTACCTGACCGATGTCCACGGTTACGGTAGCACCTTCGGCGAACCGGATCTCCCCGAGCGGGACCTCGAAATTCCGCTACGTGAGCCGGACGGCGAGGGGCCGGACGACCTCCGCGAGTGGGCGATCGAACACGGGTACGCGGGTGAGTTCTGGCGTCGACTCGGCACCGTCGGGGCAGCCGTGGAAGATCTCATGGGCGAAATCGACGATGATCGGACCTGCGTGTGTGCACCCGTAGGGGCGCTCCTCGAACGCTGGTGGGAACGCGATCATACGACGTATTTCAGGGAGATAACGCTACAGTACTCACCGACCGATCGCCCGAACGTCACCCGGCCCTGGGAACGGTTCTACACGCCGTCGCTTCTGATGTACAACTGCATTCCTGCGGCCCAGTTGCGACGCATTTTCTCGGCAGTGGGCGGTGGCGTCCTCATGAGTGCCACGCTCGAACCGCTCGAAGTGTTCCGGGCGGTCTCTGGCCTCGACGAGCTGGTCGAGCGCGAGCCGGACCGACCCATCGTGTCACGGACATACGACCTCCAGTTTCCATCAGAAAATCGGGCGAGCTGGATCGTCGACGCGCCGCCGTTTACGCAGAAAAATCGGGGCGACCCGACTCTCGAAAATCAAAACGAGACCCGCGAGACCTACGCGTACGCCCTGCGGTCGATCGCTCGCAGTCCCGGGAACGTCATGCTGTGTCTGCCGAACTATCGGGAAGCAAGGTGGGCCGCCCAACGACTCCGAGATGAGATATCCAAACCGGTTCTGCTCGACGAGTCGTCGAGCAACGAGACGACCACCAGGCTCCGCGAGCAGTTCGTCCGGGGCGAGGGAAAGGTCCTCGTAACGAGCACGCGGGGGACGCTCACCGAGGGCGTCGATTACGACGGCGAGAAGCTACACACCTGTGCGGTCGTGGGCATCCCGCTCGTCAACGTGGGATCGCCTCGCGTTCGTGCCGTTCGGCGGGCATATGGCGATCGGTTCGGAGAGGAGAACGCGTTCGAGTACGCCCTGACCGTTCCCGCAGTCCGGCGGTCCCGACAGGCCATCGGTCGCGTCATCCGCGGTCCCGAGGAACGTGGCGTGCGGGTCCTGATCGGGAATCGATACACCCACGATGCACACTACGGCTCAGTGTACGAGCAGTTCCCCGAATCGGAACGCCGGGAGTTCGTCCGAATGAAGCCGATGTTTCTCGAATCCAAGCTGGACTCGTTCTGGGCGAAACACGACGGCAATTCCCGAAAGTAGGGCGATTGACTAACACCCTACCCCGATGCGCGAGGATTGCGGATGGGGGACCTCAGCGTCTGGTCAACTCTCGAATTTCGGACCACGACAGGCGAGCGTTCGATCCGAGCGTCTGTGTCGCGATGGCGCCACAGGCGTTCCCCACCTCGAGCGCTCGTTCGGGGTCGCCGCCGTCGCGATGGACGGCCAGAAATCCGGCTGAAAAGGCGTCGCCCGCGCCCGTCGAGTCAACTGCATCCACCTCGAAGCCTGCGTGTGTAAGCTCGCCGCCGGGATAGGACAGCGTCGCACCGCCCGTGCCGTGTTTCGTCACGCGCCACGGGACGTGGGTGTCGATCGCATCGGCTTCACGATCCGTCGCGAAGACGAGGTCCGCCCGTTCCAGCGTTGCCGAGTACTCGCGCTCGAAGACCTTGCGGCCGGGATCGAAACTGACGGGAACGTCACGTTCCTCGGCCATGGTCGCGAGGCGAGCCGCCGTTTCGGGGTCCTGGCCGGTCAGGTGCAACCCGTGGGCTCCGGCCATTGTGTTGGCCTCCCTGCGACCGGGTTCGAGTCCCTCGTTCGCGCCGGCGGTACTGAACAGTGCGACCTGCGCCGTATCGTCGACGAAGACGTACTTCCGGGTCGTCTCTTCGTCCTCGAGGCGGGTGACGACGACGTTGACCCCCCGTGACTCGAACGTATCGATCGCCTGTTCGCCGACCCAGTCGTCACCCACGCTCCCGAGGAGACTGGCCTCGGCGTCGAGTCCCACCAGCCCGCATGCGGTGTTGGCAGCACTGCCGCCCCCGGATGCGACCCGGTGGTGGACGTCCGCTTCGCCGTCCGGTTCCGGCAACCGATCGACGACCAGCGTCACGTCCCAGTTGATGTGGCCGGCGCAGACGATGCGCATACGACGACTCCGTTCTCCGGGGGTATATATGACCGGGCGACCGAGGAGATGCCGATGGCGAATCCGAACGAAAAGGGGGATCGGCGCGAGCGCGAGCTGGTCACGCGCCTCGACGAGGCCGGCTTTGCGGTGATGCGGGCTCCGGCGTCGGGAAGCGCCACGGAACGGGAGCTTCCCGACGTCCTCGCCGGCGACGGCGAGACGTTCTATGCGATCGAGGCGAAGTCCTCTGCGGGGGATCCAATCTATCTCACCGGCGAGGAGATCGAGGCGCTCGTCTACTTTTCGCGAAACTTTGGCGCGAAACCTCGCGTCGGTGTCCGCTTCGACCACGAGGACTGGTACTTCTTTCATCCCGGCGATCTCCACGAGACGCCCGGCGGCAACTACCGGGTAAAAAAGGAGGTCGCCCTCTCGAAGGGTGTCGATTTCCCCGAGTTCGTCGGCGAGTCGACCAAAGTCACCCTCGACGAGGTCGGGGCCAGGGCTGACGACGGCACGGACGACATTCGAGAAATCGTCGCCGCGGTTGAGCGAGGCGACCTGTCGGTCAACGAGGCCACTGAGATGCTGTAAGCGGTCGGTTTGCTTCCTGCGGTTCGGGTCTTTCGCTCATTCCGAGGGCCCCCTTCGGTCGCCCTCGCGCCCCTTCGAAGCCCTTTTGCCAACCCCATCGGAATCCCATCTATGGACCGTGATGCGGTCGTCGAAGTCATAATCGCCCTGTTCGGCGTCGCCGTACTCGCCGGATCTATCATATATATCGGAAGCACCTACGGAAACGGAAACATCACGTCTGAAGGCGGGATCATGCTCGTCGGCGTTATCGCCTTTTTCATCGTCCTCATGTCGATCATCGGGATCTTCCTCTCTCGACGTTACTGATCGCGCCAGTCCGACAATCGATCGTCCGGTGCATCCTCGAGTCGAGCCTCGTAGTACGCGAGCGGATGGTCGATCGTCTCACAGACGTCGTCTTTGTCGACGCAGTCGCCATATTCGACCATCACGGCACACGACGGCGGTGTGACGACGCCGCCGTCGTCTTCGTCCCAGATCCGCCGCACCTGGGATCGAACCGACTTGGCCATCTCACCCTCGAACGCACACAGTTCGACGACCTCGTCGTCGTTGAGACCGACTGCAGTGAGAAACGCCAGGAGCGAGAACCGGGAGTGCTCGGGGAGCGACTCTGTCTCCCGGGCCTGCGTCAACAGGGCCCGCATACACGGCGGGAACAGTCCAGGGACGATCGTTCCGAACGCCATTGGCGGTTCGACATCCGAAACCATACGGCGTACCGACTCGAGTTCGTCCTCTAGCGATGCCGCGAGCGGCTTTGGGACTGATAACGGAAGTCCATCGGCAACGCGACGGCGGACCGCCTCCCGGAGCAGGGTGTACAGCTCCGGTCTCGCGACGGGAACCTTCCCGTCCGAAAGGGGGCGCGTCGCGAGTCGGAATCGGTCGTCGTCGAGCGGTCCCGCGAGTTCCAGGTATGCCGTGACGTCGACGCTGAATCGCTGGTCGCCGATCGGTTCGACATGACCCGACAGGTCGAAATCCGTTAACAGGCGATCCAGAGAGAGTTGCGATCCTTCCGTGCTCTTGAGCTTCAGGTCGGCTTCGAAATCCGTCACGAACCGCTCTCGGGCCGTTGCAGCTTCCGCGGCAGCGTACTTCTCGACCGCGCCCGGGATGTCGAGCAGCGAGACGAGCGCCCGCGCGACGGGGTACGAGAGGAGTTCCGCACGGTCGGTAACGGTGGCGGGCGACTCGGCGTCCGTCCGTCCTTCGACCAGGGCGCGTTCGACTCGCTCCCGACCCCGCTCCACGGCCGGGCCTCCACCGTCGAGCAGCGCGGCAACGTCGACGTCGGCGGCAACGACAGCTTCCCTGGATGCCTCGAGGAAGGGGTATCGGGCGTGGAGCCGCTCCATACCCACCGCTTCCGGAGCGGTCCCGATAAACGCTCCGACGCTGGAGCGATACGCCTTTGAACGTCTAACGCGTGAGTTGCGGCGTGCGTCTCAGGTATCGATGTCCGGGGTGTCGGACCACCAACAACCTCCACGATTCGGGCTGCGAATTCGAGGGAACGGACCGTGCCCGGATTGAGCGAGCGTACACGGACCTGCTCTCAGTTCTTACGCAGGGTCTCCACAACGAGTCCGCGCTCCGCGAATCGATACCCGGCCGCTGGAGCGGCATCCATGCAGCAGTCCTCGGCCGCCTCCGGAACGATCGCCGAGTGGTCGAACCCGATGAAGCCGACGGGCTTAGGCTCCTCCCTCCCGGGGAGTACCGCGAACTCGTCTCCCAGCCGACCTTCGAGCCGCTGGCGACGATCTACGAGAAAGGCAGCGTTCCGGGGGCCCACGACCACTCGGTCTTCGCGATGCTCGCGTTCTACGAAATGGTTGGCCTCTCGTGGGAGGAGGCCAAAGAAAACGTTGTGACGTGGCTCGTTGATACCGGCACCTGGGATCGCGGCGGCTTCGAGGAGTCTACTCCCCAGGAGCTGGTCGAATCCAAGCGACACGTCTACGAGATGGGATATGGCTGGAAGCAAGCCGCCACCGAGGCGAAGGCGGTCATCGACCGTCGTCGGTAGGCTTCTGATTACTGGGTTCTATCGCCGTCTCCGCCCCGGTTGGCAGATGGTTCTTCGACAACGAGTTCGACACGTACCGGCAGGTGATCTGACGGATAGTCGCCATCGTACCGTGTCGTATCCACGCATGCGGATCTGACAGCGATTCCCTCCGTGACGAATATCCGGTCGAACCGTCGACCGGCCAGGGGCCGGTCGAAACCGGTAAACGTCGTCTCGGGACCGACGGTCGAATCGGCGATTCCCCATGCATCACGTAACGATCGACTGCCACGGTTTGCCGTTAAAATTTCGTCTACTGCCGATCCCGGTGGGACGTTGAAGTCTCCGGCGATTACGACCGGTCGATCGTCAGGGAGCGCTTCGACCCGTCGTCTGAGCAGACCGGCACTCTCGCGTCTGGCGAGACTCCCGCCGTGGTCGAAGTGCGTGTTGAAGACGCTCATCGCCCTTGGGAGCGCGGCGTCGGTCGGCCGGAGCGTCGTCTCGGTGAGCGCTCGTGGATGGACGGCGTCCCAGCCCGTACTTTCGGGTGTCCCGGGCGTCTCGGACAGCCAGGTAACCGTCGCATCGATTCGCTCGAAACCGGGGCGGTAGCCCACGGGATTGTTCTGGCCGGTGTGAGCCCCCGCGCCGAACCATTCGTACCCGTCAAGTCGCGCCCGAATGTCCGAGAGCTGTCGATTGGTCGCCTCCTGGAGGGCTACCACATCTGCATCCTGCGATTCGACCACGTCGACAATGTGGTCGATCCGGGGCTCCCACGCGTCACGTTCCCCCGTAATTTCGTGGCGAACGTTGTAGGTCACGACGCGAAACGAAGACACGGGACGAAGTTTGCGTTCGTCGGGCCTATACGTGTCGGTCGACGCTCTCCGGGGCCGGGATCGCGAATGATGGTACATCGCGGGAATCGGGAGCGCTTTACCGTCCCCGGGTAGATCCTGGAGCATGGTCGTTGCGGATCTTCACCTTCACACCACGAACTCCGATGGGACGTTAACGCTTGAGTCCCTCCCGGCAGCCGCGGATCGGGCCGGAATCGAAGCTGTTGCCGTCACGGACCACGATCGGATTCACCCTGATCTCCCATCGCCAGTGTGCGTCGTCGACGATCTCACCGTCGTCCACGGGATCGAACTCCGGGTGGATCCGGAACGTCTCGACGAACGCGTCGACCTCCTCGGATACGGTGTGCGTCGAACCGACGCCCTCGAGTCGCTCGTCGAGCGGCTCCAGGCGGATCGCGTCAGGCGGGGTGGGGAAATCATCGAACGCGTCGAGGACCGACTCGATATCGAACTCCCACTTGAACCCAGCGACGGTATCGGCAGACCTCATATCGCCCGGGCGATCGAATCGGTCACCGACTACACGTTCCAGGGAGCGTTCGACGAACTCATCGGGGATGGCCGCCCCTGTTTCGTGGCCCGAGACGTTCCGACGTTCGCAGAAGGAAGACGACTACTCGCGGACGCGTGTGGGCTCGTAAGCCTGGCGCACCCTCTCCGATATTCGAACCCGGTCGAGGCGCTGCAACTGTGTGCCGACCTCGACGCCGTCGAACGGTACTACCCCTACGAGCAATCCGTCGATTTTCGCCCGGTCGACCGGGCGATCGAAGAGAACGATCTCGTGATCACTGGCGGTAGCGACGCCCACGACGACGATATCGGGAGTGCGGGCCTCGACCGAGACGACTACCGCAGGTTTCGGAGTGCGGTATCGCTGGCTTGAAGCCTCACGCAGCCCAACGGTTTGACATGCGCTGTCATTACTGCGAGACGGCGGCGACGGTCACGATCGAGAAGGATCACGTCAAGGTCGGCCTGTGCGAGGACCACCTCCGCGAGCAGCTGACAGCACTCTCCGAATCGGGGCGGTTCGACCAGCTCGAGTCGGAAATCGACGACACTTTCGAGGCCTGAAACCGCCGGAGGTGTCCCAATGCGTGTATCCGTTATCGGCGGGTCGGACATCGATCGCGAGACGTACGAGCAGGCGAAAGAACTCGGTCGGCAATTAGCGTCACGTGGTCACACCGTCGTCTGTGGTGGCCTTGCTGGAACGATGGAGGCTGTCTGTCGCGGCGCGACAGCGGAAGGTGGCGAGACGATCGGCATCCTCCCCGGCGAACGTCGAACGTCCGCCAACGACTGGGTGACGACGCCCATCGCGACCGGACTCGGGAACGCGCGAAACGCGATCGTAGTTCTCAACGGAGATGCAGCCATCGCAGTAGACGGCTCGACCGGGACGCTCTCGGAGATCGCACTCGCGCTGGATTACGGTCGGCCCGTAGCCGGACTGGATACGCATTCGATCGAACTCGACGGATTTCAGGCCGTGGACTCGTCCGAGGAGGCTATCGATACCGTGGAGAATCGGGTGCGCGAAAACGAGTAACACGGAGTGGGGCGCTGGTTCGCTGTATTTCGGGAAAGCAGACTGGAGTAGTTGTGACTGTGGGTACCGAGGTCATCCTTGGGGGGTCCATCGGTAGCGTACCGTTTTCGTCCCGTCGAATCGTGGACCGGGCCCAACCTCTTCGAACCCCGAACGGCGAGCCGCCGTTTGGGTTCCTTCGTCGTCGATTCCAACGAGTAGCTCGACCGACATCCCTTCGGTCCGAGCAAACCGAGTCGGCTCGTCGAGCAACCGTTCGCACAGTTCATCGTCACCTTCGAGTTGGGTGACGTGCACCGTTTCACGGTGGGCATCGTAGCTGACAAACCCTTCCACGGACCCGTCATCTTCCGAAACACGGACCGTCCGATCGTGCACCAGATTTCGCATCACGTCCGTCGGCGCGTCGGTCAGTGACGCCAGCCGATCGGCATCCGCTTCGACGGCGTCCCGGATCTCCATATGCGTCGGGTTAGAGGCCCGGCGAGGTGAATCTTGTCCCGGATTAGGGAGTTCGAACACTCAGGTCGGCTCCTAGTGGGCGCACACCCCGACGGTGACCGATCGATCACAATTACCGGGCGAATCCGTGGGGTAAATGAACACTGTTATCCTCTCGGATTTGCTACTCGGTTTATGAGCTACACCGTCGCATGCCGGGTGGTCGTATGCGGGTAGTCGTCAAGTTTGGGGGGACGAGCCTCGGCAACGGCGATCGCGTCGACCGGGCTGCAGATTCCATCGCTGACGCCGTTCGAGCGGGAAACGAGGTCGCCGTCGTCGCATCCGCCATGGGTAGCACCACGGATTACCTGCTCGAGTCGATCACCTTCGAAGCCGACGAGGCGGACGAGGCCGAGATCGTTTCGATGGGTGAGCGCACCTCCGTCCGGATGTTGAACGCCGCGCTCGGCGCCCGGGGAATCAACGCGAAGTTCCTGGAACCCGGGATGGAGGAATGGCCGGTCGTCACCGACGAACACGGCGAAGTCGACGTCGATGAGACCAACGGCCGGGCAAAGAAGCTCGCTGCCAACATGTCCAGCGAGGGTTTCGTTCCCGTCATAACCGGCTTTCTCGCACAGGATCACGCGGGCAACGTGACCACGCTGGGGCGCGGCGGGTCGGACACCACGGCCGTCATGCTGGGTAATTACATGAACGCAGATGAGGTCGTCATCGTCACGGACGTCGAGGGGGTAATGACCGGCGATCCACGCGTCGTCGAAGGCGCACGGAACGTCGGCGAGATCACTGTCGACGAACTTCGGAACCTGTCGTTCCGTGGGGCAGAGGTGGTCGCACCGTCGGCGTTGACATATAAGACCGGCGAGATGGACGTCCGCGTCATCCACTACCAGCACGACGACCTGCTCGAGGGTGGTACTTCGATCGAGGGGCAGTTCGAGAACCTGACTGACCTCCGGGAAACGCCGCTTGCTTGCCTGACAGCCGCCGGACGGGCGGTTCGCAACCAGCCTGGGATCCTCGCCACGCTTTCGAGTGCGCTTTCCGACTCCGACATCAACATCGACGCCGTCTCGAGCGGGATGGACTCGGTGACGTTCTACGTCGACGAGGATGTCGCCGAACGGGCAGAAAACATCCTCCACCAGTCGGTCATCGAATCCGACGCACTTTCGAGCGTAACGGTCGACGACGAGATCGCCGTCATCAGGGTCACCGGCGGGGAGCTGCCCAGCAAACCCAGCCTCCTGCCGTCGATCGTGGGTCAGCTTGCCGACGCACACATCCGGATCAGTGACCTGATCACGAGCGCGACGTCGATCGCCGTCTTCGTCGACTGGGAGGATCGCGAGGTGGCCCTCGAGATCATTCAGGAAGCCACCTGAGAAGACAACGCTACGGTCCGTTATAGAACGCCGTTTCGAATCCCTCGGCAGTCAACTCGACGCCTGCCGAACATACCGGATGTTCGAGGTCGAACTCGTAGAGTTCGTGAACGAGCTCGTCGACGTCAGTCGATTCGACGTCGATCGACTCCGGTCTATCCTTCTCGTACGTCGCCACGATCGTGGGTTCGTCGATGGCGTGAACCAGCAAGCCATCACGGCGGACGATGCCGACGTAGCTCGAGTCCTCTGTTCCGATCGTGGCGGCGATCCGAGGGGTGTCGTAGTCGTCCTTCTCGTAATCGAGCGAGAGGAGGGCGGTGGCGAGCGCGTCTCGGGCAGGATACCCAGTCTCCAGTTTCTCTGTGATCGGGTCGACGTGACTGCCGTTGCCAACGACGGCGTAGGTGCCGTCGGTAGTCGTCCGAAGACAGTTGTACGAGACGTACGGGTTGTCTGTCTCGGGTGCGTCCGGGGTCGGTGCGACGGTTAGCGTCCCGTCGCGGGCCGTGATCTGGCGGTTCGGGAACGATCGCGAGGAGACGCGATAGCCGGCCATCTCCGGTGTGACGACGACGAAGCGTCCGACGTACATGGGAACGAGTTTCGTCGTGTGACCTATGTCGGTATCGGTTCGGATACGTTGGTGTTCGACCGTGATGTGAGTTTGATTGGCAGGTTGGCGGTAGGGTTTTGGAAAAAAGAAGGCCGCGGTGCCGATTCGTGGAGCGGTCTATCGAGTCGCGACCACTCCGCCGAGCCGCGAAAATGTACCGATATCGCCACTGGGCTCAATTCTTGGGTTCGACCTTTCCTGCGAAGGTCTGGAATTCGATCTCATCGTCCGGGATGTAGAACGTGTCGGTACAGAACTCGTAGACGTTATCGGGGGTCTCTCCGTGCCACAGTAGATACGCGAAGTCGCCCTCGACGATCGTGTCATCGACTTTGATCGTGGTTCCCGGTTGTGAGAACTCCTCGAACAGATCGGTAAACAGCCCCTCGATTCCGTCGAGGCCTTTGAAGACGCCGAGGTTCGTCACGACGATAGAATCGTCGTTGTAGTCGATCATGACCTTCTCCAGGTCCTGGGTTTCGAACGCCTCGAGGTGGTCGTCAAGTACGGATTGTGTCGTGCTCATAGGTTTCACCTGGTCGCATCCCCGGTTTCGGGGAGCCCCTAAAACATCGAAGCCCGACGGCAAATAGTTTTCTCGGAGATGGGCTCTCACGAAGTGTCCCAGTGGCCCGATCGCTCTGGTTTCGGTCTCTCGACTACCACAGGAGTCGGATTCGGTGGGTTAATGTTTGTGTTGTGTTATCTGCTCCCATGGCAGATAGAACCTTCGAATACGTCATCGTCGGTGCGGGATCGGCGGGATGCGTGCTCGCGAACCGGCTCAGTGCGGCCGGGGCCTCCGTGTTGCTCCTTGAGGCGGGCGAGCCCGACGACGAAAGAGAGATCGACATTCCGGCGGCATTCTCGGAGTTGTTTCGCACAGACGTCGACTGGGAGTACTACACGGAGCCACAGTCGAAACTGAATGATCGGGAACTCTACTGGCCCCGCGGAAAGGTACTGGGCGGATCGAGTTCGATCAACGCCATGATCTACATGCGGGGACATCCCGACGACTACGACGACTGGGCGTCGTTTGGCAACGAGGGATGGGGATACGACGACCTCATGCCGTATTTCAAGCGGGCGCAGAATCAGGAGCGTGGCGAGTCTGCCCATCACGGCACCGGAGGTCCGCTTACGGTCACCGAATTGCGATCGCCCAACGAGCTGTCTCGAATGTTCGTCGAGGCAGGCGAGGCGATTGGATTACCCCACAACGACGATTTCAACGACGGCACGCAGGAGGGCGTCGGCCTCTATCAGGTCACACAGCAGGGCGGGTCGCGCCTAAGTGCCGCCAGTGCCTACCTGAAACCGGTACTCGATCGATCAAACCTCGACGTGGAGACTGGGGCTCACGTCACTCGGGTTCGATTCGACGGGACCAAGGCGGTCGGCGTGGATTACGTCCAAAACGGGAATCGCGTCGAAATCGACGCCGGGGAAGAGGTGCTTCTATGTGGTGGCACGATCAACTCGCCACAGCTGCTCATGCTTTCCGGCGTCGGACCGACGGACCACCTGGCCGAACACGACATCGACGTCGTCGTCGACCGCCCCGGAGTGGGTCGAAACCTGCAAGATCATCTCAACACCGGCGTCGTGTACGACTCGACGAAACCCATCACGCTCGACGACGCGGACTCGATTTGGAATCTCATTAAATACCTCGTGCGCAAGCGCGGCCCTCTGACCTCGAACGTCGCCGAGGCGGGTGGCTTCGCGAAGACAACAGCCAATCTCGACGTCCCGGATATCCAGTTCCATTTCGGCCCGGCGTACTTCATCCGGCACGGATTCGGCAATCCCGACGAGGGGCACGGATTCTCCGTCGGTGCCCTCCTGCTCAGGCCCGAGAGTCGTGGACGGATCACGCTTCGGTCGGCCGATCCGTTCGACGATCCAGCGATCGATCCACGGTACCTGAGCGTCGAGAAGGATCTGGACGTGCTCTGTGAGGGCGTGAAGATCTCTCGAGAGATCGCACAAGCCGAACCCTTCGACGAATATCGCGGCGATGAAATTCTCCCCGAGGGCGACATTGAAGACGACGATGACGTCGTCGACCACATACGGGAGACTGCAGAGACGCTCTACCATCCGGTCGGGACTTGTGCCATGGGCACCGACGATATGTCCGTCGTCGACGATCGACTTCGCGTCCACGGGACCGAGGGTCTTCGCGTCGTGGACGCCTCGGTCATGCCCACCCTCGTGGGCGGAAACACCAACGCACCAACCATCACAATTGCCGAGAAAGCAGCGGACATGATTGCGACGTAGGCGGCATCTCATCTGCGACTCTTCGTCTATTCGCAACTCGTCTTCGGCTCTCGGTCGATTCACTCTTCGCCGTCTCGATCCTCGCTCCGCTCTGCCGGCCACGTCACACCGCCGAGGAAGGGAACGTCGGTCTTCTGGGCCGCCCGTGAAATCATGTGAGCTCCTGTCGGTACCGTCAGGAAGAGAAAGACGATCCCGATGAGGGACGTCAACCCCGCGCCACCTGGACCGAAGTGGACGAATCCTGCTAGGAACGTCGCCACCGTTCCGAGCGTCGTCGGCTTGCTCGTTGCGTGCATCCGGTTGTACACGTTGGGCAACCGAAGCAATCCAATGGTGCCGACCGTGAGGAAGAACGACCCGATGATCACCAGGGAGACGACGGTCAGGTGGCGAAGCGCGTCGAGTTCGATCATCGTCGCTCGGCACCTCCGCTTGAGGTCGGGGCAGTCGTCGTCGATCGTTCGGTAGTCTCGAACATGGATTAGGATCGTCGGGTGATGATCTCGCCTTCGGTGATGTATTTGGACACGGTGATCGTCGAGAGAAAGCCGATGATGGCCAACACGAGTCCGACCGTCACGAACAGACCTCGGTCAGTTTTGAGCGCGAACAGTATCGAGATGGCGACGACGTTCGTCGCAATGGCGTCCAACGCGACGACGCGATCCGGGACGGTCGGACCGCGGACGACCCGGTAGCTGGCGAGCAAACACAGCGCGGCTATCAGGACCAACGCGGCGTCGATGGCCGTTGCCGCCGCAGCCGCATCATCGATCATTGTCTACATCTCGGGACTCCGAGATCGATTCGTCGTATACGGCACTCGGCTGGAACGTTTTCCCGTGGCCAGCCACAGCCAAAATCCCGTTGTGAATGCGTCCACGAAACGGATATGCCACAACGCCACCGGTTACGCTGATGATCGACATGACGACGGGCTCGGTGAGCGTTCGCGGAATTCCGACGTGAACGTCGACGGGGGCGGTGGCGGTCGCCGTCGCGGCGTCCCGGTTGATAAGGTCGCGAGCATGATCGGGCGCGACGCTGACCAGGACCGCGAGACCGGCAAGGATAGCGGGCGATGCCACAAAAGTGACGGGTGGTTTCTGGACATCGGTGACGGCCGTCGATCGACCGCCGAAGAACATGCCGAGAAACCGCAGTGAGTAGAGGACCGTGAAGATGCTCGCAACCACGGCGACGACCGGATAGAGCCAGGCGAAACCGCCGTCCTGTGTGGCGGAGATCCACGCTGCCTCGAACATCAGTTCCTTCGAATAGAACCCATTGAAGGGCGGGATCGACGCCATGCAGAGGGCGGTCACCAAGGTAATCGCGGCGGTCAGGGGAAGATCTCGACGAAGGCCGCCGAGATCGGAAACCCGGCGCGTGCCGACCTGGTGGACGACGATACCCGCGACGAGAAACAGGGCCGCCTTGAACAGAGCGTGATTGAGCAGGTGAAACGCGCCGGCCGCCGCGCCATAGTGCGATTGAAAGCCGAACCCCGCGACCATGAGTCCGAGGTGGCTCGCCGTCGAGTACGCGAGCAGTTCCTTGACGTCGGTCGCCACGACGGCGAGCACAGCTCCGGTCAACATCGTTACGAGACCGAGGGTCGCAAACAGGAGCGTCCACTCGTCGCCCAGAAGCAATGGCCGGAGTCGGCCGATGGCGTACACGACGACTTTCACCATCATCGCCGAGTGGAGAAATGCGGATACGGGGGTCGGGGCAACCACCGCGTTTGGCAGCCAGAAGTGCAACGGCACCTGGGCCGATTTCGCAGCCGCCCCGACTGCGACGAGCGTAAGCGCTGGCACGAACAGTCCTTCCTCGGAAAGAACCATCCGTACCGCCTCGCCGTTTGCCAGGATAGTCGCGAGATCGAACGTCCGGATTCCCAGCGCCGACTCGGTCGCGATAGCGATCAACAACAGTCCCACGAGCAGACACAGTCCGCCGCCGACCGTGACGAGCATCGCCATCCGCGCCGAGTACCGGGACGTCGGTTCGTCCGAGTGGTATCCGATGAGGACGAACGAAAAGACGCTCGTGAGCTCCCAGAAGAGAAACAACACGACCAGATCCGCCGCGAGTGCGATTCCGAGATGGATCCCATGAATCCCAAAAGCGCCGCATAAAATCGAACCAGATTCGGCTCGCCGTGCATGTACGTCCCCGAGTAGGTGAAAATGAGGACGCCGATCCCGCTTGCGAGCATGGCAAGCAGCAGTCCCTACCCGTCGACGGTGAACCGGATGGCGACGTTGATCGACGGAATCCACGAGAAAGCGACCGTTCCACTGGTCCCGAGTTGCGAGGCGAGGAGGCCGAACGAAGTGGCTGCGATGGCCGCACCGGCGTAGGCGATTCGTTCACCGAGAACCCGATACAGGAGGGGAATCGTCGCTGCCGCGAGGAAGGACAGTCCGATGGCGGTGACGACGATTCGAAGCTCCTGCTCCATTCGATGGGATAACTGTCATCCACCGATGTCTTAAATACACAGTCCGCGAGAGTCCGCGTCGGAGCATCGAGGTAACAAATAGTCCCGGGAGGA
>JBKGZK010000007.1:0-58965 GCA_046545615.1 Natronomonas sp. | reverse complement strand
CGAACGGTCTTCTCAATTATTCGGAACCGTCACATCATTTTTGACGGCCTTGATCGATACCCCAGTAATGAGCGACGAAATCCGGGTTCTCTATGCGGACCGGGACGGGTCGGTGAGCCACCGACTTGAGGATGCATTCGACACCGGGGACATCTCCCTCGAAATTCGCACGGCCCGGGAAATTTCCGAGGTGATACCGTCACTCGAAGCGGAACCGATCGACTGTCTCGTGGGTGGAGATCGCCTCGAGGACGGCTCGGGAATCGATCTGGTGCGTTCCGTCCGCAAGCGTTATCCGACGCTTCCCGTCGTGTTGTTCACCGAACGGTGTGAGGGTGACCTCGTCCGAGAGGCGGTTGCAGCCGACGTCACCGAATTGTTGGTTCGCGACCCCGAGGACGACCAGTTCTCGCTTCTCGCAGACCGGATCGAACGGGTAGTGAACAGGCGTCGCGCCGTCGAACGAACGGCGGAGCTCGAACGGGTCAATGCCGTCGTACGCGAACTCAACCGAGAACTGGTTCACGCCTCGACCCGAGATGAAATCGATCGCCGCGTCTGTGAGGTCATCAGTAACTCCACACCCTACGTGTTCGCCTGGATCGGCGAGCACGACGCCGACTCGAAGACCATCACCCCACGCGCCACAGCAGGCGTCGAAGCGGGGTATCTTGGCGACGTGACCATCACCACGGACGAGGGCCCCACCGCGCGGGGACCGACGGGGACCGCCCTCCGAACCCACGAGATGCAGGTCATGCAGAACATTCCGGAAGATCCGTCGTACGAGCCCTGGCGCGATCAGGCCCTCCAACGCGGGTACCGATCGAGTGCCGCTATCCCGCTCGTGTACGACGGCGTCCTTTACGGCGTCTTGTCCGTCTATGCGGATCGAACGGAGGCGTTTGATTCCGATGAACGAGAACTGCTCGAAGAACTTGGCGAAACAATCGCGCGGGCCCACAGGGACGTCCTCATCCAAGAGGAATCGCGACGATTCCAACGGGCGGTCGACCATGCTGCTGACGCCATCTTCGTCACCGACGTCGACGGTACGATCGAATACGTCAATCCAGCCTTCGAGGAACTCACGGGATACACACGGAGCGAGGCGGTCGGTCAAAATCCGAGAATCCTGAAATCAGGCGAGCTGGCCGCTGAATACTACGAGGAGATGTGGGAGACGATACTCTCGGGCGAGACCTGGCAATCCGAGATTATTAACGCGAAACGGTCGGGCGAACGGTACGTCGCCGATCAGACCGTGGCTCCGATCGAGGATAGAAACGGCGGAATCGACGGCTTCGTTGCGATCCAGCGCGACGTGACCCACCGAAAGGAGCGTACGCGCGAACTCGAACGATACGAGCACCTCTGGGAGAACCTTCCCGTGGGTGTGGGTCGAATCGATCCCACCGACGAAGGGAAGTTCCTGGACGTCAACGAGCGCCTCGTCGAGATTGCAGGCGCGCCATCGGCTGAGGCGCTCCTCGAGACATCCATCGCAAATCTGTGGGTGGATCAAACGAAACGTCCCGCATTCCTCGAACAAATCGCTGAAGAGGGTCATGCAACCATCGAAGCGCGTTTTACGAGGCTGGATGGAACGTCATTCTGGGGTCGCGTTATCGCGTTCGGCAACGCAAACGACGAAACCGTTATCGACGTCGTCATCCAGGACGTCACGGACCGCCGACAGCGGGAGATTCACCTCGAGACCGCACAGGAAGTGGCGAACATCGGCTGGTGGCACAAAGACTTTTCCTCGGACCAGATTTTCTGGTCGGAGCAGATCTACAACATGTGGGGTGCGGAAGGAAACATGGGACTGATCGACCACGACGTCTTCCTGTCGTTCATTCACCCCGACGACAGGGACGACGTCGACGAACAGTGGGAGGCAGCCAAGGCGGGCGAACCCTACGACGTCGAACACCGAATCATCACGGGGGACGGGGAGATCAGATGGATGCGCGAGAAAGCCGAACTCACATTCGACGACACTGATGAACCGGTGGATGCGGTGGGTGTCGTCCAGGACATTACCGACCGCAAGGAGCGCGAGCAGGAACTCAAGGCGCGAACCGAACAGTACGAGGCCGTCATCGAGAACGTCCACGACGGTCTCGTCATCATCCAGGACGAACTCATTCAGTTCGCGAATCCCCGGTTGACCGAGCTCTCTGGCTATTCTTCGGACGAACTCGTGGGCGAATCGATGACAAAATTCGTGGCCGAGGAGTACGAGGACATGGTCCGCGAGCGATATCGTGGTCGCTTCGAGAGCGAGGAGGTGACGGACACGTACGAAATCGAGGTTCAGACACGGGATGGCGATCGACTCCCCGTGGAACTCGGCGTTGGGGTATTCACGTACGAGGGCGAACCGGCGACAATCGTGGCAATTCGGGACATCTCCGAACGAACCGACCGAACCCGTCAGTTGCGTGTGCTCGATCGCGTGTTACGACACAACCTACGTAACGACATGACGACGATCCAGGGGTACGCGGAGACCATTCGCGCCGAGGTCGACGACGTTGAGGAAGAGACGACGATGATCCTCGAAACGAGTAAAAAGCTCATGCAAACGGTGGACAAAGAACGGGAAATCGTCGAAGTAATCGCCGAACCCCCTGAGCAGACTGACATCGACGTCACCGACCTGTGTCGGCGCATTGCCGACACGGCGAGCGATGCACATTCCGACGCCCATATCGACCTCCAGCTTCCCGAGGAGGCGTCCGCGGTTGCGACGAGAAAACTCGGACGAGCGATCGAGGAACTACTCGACAACGCTATCGTTCACTCAGACCGTGACACACCCGAAGCGGCGGTTGTCGTGGAATCTCGAGGGGAAACGGTTCGAATCCTGATTGAAGATGACGGGCCGGGGATTCCAGAAGAGGAGGTCAACGTTCTCACGAGGGAGTACGATGTCGCACCGCTGTATCACGGCAGTGGGCTCGGGCTTTGGCTCGTCAACTGGATAGTCAGACAATCCGGGGGGACACTCGGATTCTCGGAGAACGAGCCCCGCGGAAGTGTCGTCACGATCGAACTCCCTCGGCAGGTGTGAGTGTGACGACGGAAATCCGAACAACGGCTCGAAACCAGGCTGTCATTTTAAGCCTCGCGGTCCGAAACGACGGAGTATACGAGATGTCGCCTGGAGCCCCTTCGTCGAATGAGTCCAGCGGTCAAACACCGACGGGAGAACGGAGTCATTCGGAATGAGTGAACCGAACGCGGACGACCTCGATGCAGGCGAAGCAATCGCGCTCGCCGTCAAATACCTCGAGGGACATCGGCAGTCGCTGAGCGTCGATCGCGGCTGGGGTTTCGAGAAGAAGATCGATCAGTGGAAGGAACGCCAAGCTGACCTCGACGAAAGCGATCCATTGTACGGCGTCGCCGAGGAGCGCATCCAGGAGTACGAATCCAAGCTCGAACAGCACGAGACGGATACGGAGAACCTCGAACGGGAGCTGCTGGAAGTCGTCAGCGAGGGGTTCATGGCCGACGGCGATTGGCTCGACGACCGGCTATTCCGGGCGTTGAACCTGATACTGTTCGACAAATATAGCGACACGCTGGTGGTCCAGCGAACTGTCCTCGACGAGAATGCCGAATTCGAGGACGACGACCTGTACGCTGTTTCCAGGGCCGTCCGCGACCTGGCACGCGAACAACTGGAGTCGGGGAGGTGACATGAGCGAATCAGATCGAGACGAGCGTCGCTCGGAGGCCGGCACGGATGACGATCCGAGGGAGCGCATCCTCGAGGACGTCAGGAAGCACTTTTTCACTGGGCCGGTGGAATGGGGTGCCGTCGGATCGCCGGACGAAGACTTCATCGACTCAGAATTCTTCGACTTCGGGTACCTCGACCGCGGACGGGAAGTCGAAGGATACTGGGTGAACGAACCGTACGCCTACGTCTCGATTCTCTTCGACGAATCCGTGCGCGATTACCGTTATTACGTGCTCGAACCGACGCTTTCGGAGGAGGCCCGATACGTGAGACGGGATCTCGAGCGGATTCTCAGAGACGTGTGGCGAGCTCGGTCGGTGACGGACCTGACCTCGGACGACTCGATATCGGCACCGAAACTTCGAGCCGTGATCGCAGATCATGCGAGGGATGTCGACCCCGGCGTGTTGTACGTCCTGCACTACTACTTCATGCGCGATTTCGCCCGATATGGACCGATCGATCCCCTGATGTACGATCCCCTGATCGAGGACATCTCCTGTGATGGCCACGACATTCCCGTCTTCGTGTACCACCAGACGTACCGGGACCTCGAGACCAACCTCGCCTTCGGCCAGGACTGGCTCGACGAGTACACGGTTCGGCTCGCCCAGCGTGCGGGGCAGAATCTGACGGTGGCCACGCCCCGGGGCGATTCGATGCTGCCGGATGGCTCCCGGATACAACTTACCCTCGGCACCGACATCGGCGCACGAGGGTCGAACTTCACGATCCGAAAGTTCAGGGAGACGCCGTTTACCCCGATCGACCTCATCCAGCTCAACACGTTCTCGATCGACGAGATGGCGTATCTCTGGCTTGCGGTCGAAAACAACATGTCTATCGTCTTCGTCGGACCGACGGCCTCGGGAAAGACCACGAGTATGAACGCCGTCTCGCTGTTCTTGCCCCCAAACAGCAAAGTGGTTTCGGCGGAGCAAATTCGCGAAATATCGATCCCACACGACAACTGGATCGCGAGCGTGACGCGTGAGACGACCGGGCGGGACGATCGAACTGACATAGGGATGTACGACCTGCTACAGGACGCCCTCCACCAGCGACCCGAATATCTGCTGGTCGGCGAAATTCGAACGAATCCGGAAGTCGTGCGAACCTTCTTTCACTCCATCTTCACGGGGCATCCCGGTTCGACGACGTTTCACGCCCGGGACGCACGGACCGCGGCGACCCGGTTCATGAGCGAACCGCTGAACGTTCCGCCACAGATGATCAACGCGCTGGATATCATCTCCGTCCAGCGCCAGGTGGTCCTCGAAGATCGTCGAGTCCGTCGGACGTACCAGATCGCCGAGGTCGGAATGCCCGAATCCGAACTTGAGATAACGCCGCTTTTTGAGTGGGATCCATATACCGACTCGGTCTCGCACGCGGAGGACCTCTACGGGAGTTCGCGTGTCCTCCAGCGCATCACCGAGGACCGTGGTTGGGACGAATTGCGGATCTCCGAGGAGATGTACTGGCGCCAGACCGTTCTCCGGTACCTCATCGAACACGAGTACACCGACTACGACGACGTGATCACGACCCTGTACATGTTCGCCCGGGATCGCGAGTTCGTCCTCAAGGGAATCAGGGAGGGAACATTCGATCCCACGACGATACGGGCAGGGCACCGATGACAGCCGACGAACCTGTAGACCGTCGTCCGAATGTGGTCGAATATCGCCAGTACCTCCCGGAGGATCCACCCGATGGCCACGACGCGGAAACCTTCGACGAGAGCTACGGCCGTGTGCGAGGCTACTTCAAACGCCGACAGGACACCTTCGGCGGCTACCAGCGATGGCTGGGCCGGGCTCGGATCGGCACGACGTACGACGTCTATCTCTCGCGAACCGTGACGCACGCTGCGATCGCGGCAATTGCCGGGTTTGTCGTGGTGCTCGTCTTCGTCGCGTTCCGCAACCTCGCGAATGTAGGGGGCAGTTTTGGCACCGGTGTCGGCGTCTCATTTGCACTCCTGGGCGGGTTGCTGTCGGCCACCGGGGTCGCCGTCGGGTACTTGGGATATCCACTGCTCGTTTCCCGTAGACGGGGACGTCGGATCGATCTCGTGGTCCCGCACGTAATTGTCTACCTCCGAGCGATCAACCAGGGTTCCGGAAATCCAACCGGCGTGATTCGGGAACTATCGAAGCTCGAACGCGTCTACGGGGAGGCCGCACTCGAATTCGCCACGATTCGAAAGGACATCGATCTCTACAACGACAGGCTGCTCACGGCCATCGAAAACGCGGAGCAACTCACACCAAGTAACGCTCTCGAAGAGTTTTTCGACGACCTCGTCAGCGTACTCGAATCTGGCGGTGACCTGGAATCGTTCCTGGATCAGAAAGCGACGGAACAGTTCCAGCGGACGAAAGCCGAACTCGAAGAGCTCCAGGACGCACTCGTAACGCTCGCCGAGGCCTACGTCTCGCTCGTATTCGTCGGTCCACTCCTGTTGCTCGTGGTGCTCATCGTGCTCGGTATCACCGGCTCGGGCGTCGTCGACTACCTGTACCTGTTGACGTATCTGGGAATTCCGCTGGGAATTCTGGCGTCTATGGCCGTCGTCCACCTGCTCTCGAGCCCCTATCAAATCCAGACCGGGGCGACGATCGAGCCGGACGAATCCGCTGCCCATCCCCCGGAATCGTCGGAACCCTGGTTCGAGGAGTACTTAGAGGAGATAGGCCGTAGACGGTTGCGACGCCGCGTCCGCGATCCGCTCGCTACCTTCAGTCGAACCCCGCTGTACACGGTGGGCGTGACTGTCCCGGTCGCAATTGTCGTGGTCGGGGTGGCGGTGGTGGCCGGGGTCCTCAATCCCGCTTTGGAGACCTACGCCGCGGAACCGATCCGGTTTACCACTGGTTTCGTCGTTGTACCCGTGCTCGTAGTGACCGTCCCCCTGATGGCGTTCCACGAGCGGGGGCGCAAACGGCGGCATGCCATCCAGGAACGATTCCCCGACGTCCTCTTCACGCTCGCGAGTTCGAACGAGCGGGGAATGTCGTTCGTCGAGGGGGTCGAGCTGGTTTCGCGTCGATACGACGATCCGATCGGCAAGGAGTTTCGGACCCTGCACCGAGACGTCGAACTCGACGGCGACACCACGGGAGCGCTTTCGGCTCTCGCAAATCGGCTGCGAAATCCGAGACTCACGATGACCATTTCGGTGATCCGCGAACTGATCGCCGCGACAGACGACCTCTCGAACCCCTTGCGATCGCTTGCAAATGACCTCGAAAACCGACTGTCCATCCAGCGGTCCCGGCGCACCGAGATGTCCACGTACGCCATCGTCGTCATCCTCGGGATATTCCTGTATCTTCTGCTCGTGGTCGTCCTGGATAGCTTTTTCATCCCACAGTTGACCGAGGTGCCAGCCCAAGACACCCGACTGTTCGGGAGCGAGCCACCCGTCCAGATCTACCGGACGATTTTCTTCCACTCGGCGTTGATCCAGGCGTTCGGGAATGGCCTTCTCGTCGGCCTGTTGACGGACGATTCGATGTACAGCGGGCTAAAGTACAGCAACGCCCTCGTGGGCATCGTCCTGCTCGTGTTCTTCTTAGCCCCCTAGGACTCCGTCACGGCCGACCACTCCGTTGACTCCGTCTCCCTTCCTCGTAGCCGGTACTCGATGGTATCCTCATCCTTGCGAAACTCGACGATGACGTCGAACAGTTCCTCGAACGTCGACACGATTTGTTTGTCGTGTGCCGAGACGTCCATGGTCCAAACGCCGAGGTGACCGGCCGTCGCGAACCGGCCGACGAACGCGGAGATGAACTCGAAGGCCCGGTCTTCGGGAACATGTTCGAGCAGTTTCGTGATCGAGTCGACGAGGACGCGCGTCCCGACGAACCGCGACGCGTGCGTGTCCTCGTACTCCACGAACGAGATGCCGATGTCAGTGAGACTCGAGGGGGATTGCACGGATAGATACTGTCGTTCGTCAAGACCTGTCGGGGGCGTTTCGGTGCCGCTACAATCGATGACCGTAACCGTAGCCTGTCCTCCGGAGTCGGCCACGGACTGATACTCTTCCAGAATCGACTTGGCGTCGCCGCCGAGCGTGATGACGAGTACGCCCTGGTCCTGGGCGATCCCTCCGCCGATAAGTCGCAGGCCGAAGGATCGAGGATCGGCGGCGGGCGGGCCGACGAGTAACACGTTGTGACCGGCCTCGACGGTCGAAAGTTCGGGGATGGGAAAGTCCGCACCGGCTTCGTATTCGTCGACGGTGTCGACCATCGTCACTCGATCCTCGCTTCGTCCTCGATGTTTCGGAGCGCCGTGAGGAATTCGACGTCTTCGCCCATTCGGTGTTTTTCGTCTTCGAGCTTGTCGCGGAGGGACGCAATCCGTTCTTCGAGTTCGGCGAACTCGTCGCTGTCGGAAAGCTCCGACTCGGTCGACTCCTCGAGAAGGACGCCTCGCTTCGAGAGCAACGACCAGTACTCCTGGAGCACCTCTGATTGGTCGCGTCGCGCCAGCAAATTCGCGATTGTCCTGTGGATGCCTTCACGAGTTGGCGGCTTCACCACGTAATCGTCGAAGCCCATCCGGACGATGTCGAGATCCGGTTCGACCGCCGTTACCATGGCTACCTGACAGTCCATTTCCTGTCCGGTGATCGTTTCCAGGACGTCGTCTCCTGAGATGCCGGGCATCCGTCGATCGAGGAGGACGATATCGACCGGCTCGCGCTCAAGAACTTCGAGTGCCTCGGTCCCGTCGAGTGCAGTCACCACGTCGTAGTCGTCCTCGAGCCACCGGCGAAACAACTGGACTACACTCTCATCGTCGTCGACGATGAGCACGGTGACGGACTCTGATTCAGTCATGAGGTTGCCGGGGTAGTTCAGGGAACGTACATCGCACCGGCCCGTAATCATTCCGGTTACAGTGGCAATTTCGTGTGAACATTTCTCACAAATCAGGAACGGGCCCATCGTATTTACACAAGTGACACATAAAGAAGCACATGGAGCGGCAAGATTCGGGGGACGACGACCGGGGTGAGGATCCCGGATCGGAGAGCCGAATTCCCGGTCGAACCGGTCGATCCTCACCGGTAGATAGTGCGTACAAGGAGATTTTCCACGAAGCCCCCGACGGAATTATCATCCACGATTCTGGAGGCCAAATTCTCGACGTCAACGAGACAATCGTCGACACGCTCGGGTACTCCCGCGACGAACTAGTCTCGATGTCGGTTTTTGACGTCGAGGATGGAATCGACGACGAGCGGCTCAAAGAGGAGTGGAACTCGCTTGCCGATGGATCGAGGCATCATCTCGAAGTCGAAGGCGTCCATCGACGCAAGGACGGGTCGACGTATCCAGTTGAAGTCTGGATAAGCAAGGCCCGGACCGCGGGAAGCGATGACGATCGATTCATCGCGTCTACCCGCGATATCACAGAGCGACACGTGCGAGAAACCCATCTCGAGAAGGTTCAGGAGGTGGCGAACATCGGCTGGTGGCGTATCGACATCCCCTCGGACGACATCTATTGGTCGGATCGGATTTACGAGATGTGGGGTCTCGAGGTCGAAGATGGAACGATCGAATACGAAACGTTCCTCGAGTTCGTTCACCCGGACGATAGAGACGAAACCGACCGGTCATGGGAGGCGGCCATGGATGGAGAGCCCTACGACGTCGAACACCGCATCATTACCAGCGACGGCGATATCCGGTGGATGCACGAGAAGGCAGACATTCTCTTCGAAGAGGCCGGCGAACCGGTCCACGCCGTCGGCGTGGTTCAAGATATTACCAACCGCAAGCAACGGGAAATGGAACTCGAACGCTACGAGACGTTTCTCGAGGCCTCTAGCGACATGGTGACGGTGATCGACGAAGAGGGAACGATCGTCTACGAAAGTTCCTCCGTCCGAGATGTCGTGGGCTATGATCCCGAGGAACTCGTCGGAGAATCCGTCTTCGAGTACGTTCACCCAGATGACATCGAACTGATCACCGAGGAGTTGGAGACGGCACTCGACACCCCCCACGAGACCCACCGATCCGAGGTCCGGTTCCGCAACAGCGACGGTGAGTGGCGCTGGCTCGAACTCCGGGGGCGGATACGGCTGGATGATCCGGCAATCGAGGGCATCGTCATCAACAGCACCGACATCACCGAACGAAAAGAGAGGGAACGGGAGCTTCAGCGACGGGAAGCATATCTCGAACAATCCAGAGATATTATCTCGGTCATGGATTCCGACGGGACGATATTGTACCAGAGCCCGACGACAGAACGTGTTACTGGATTCCTCGCCGAGAACGTGGAGGGGGAGTCCGGTTTCGAACACGTACATCCCGAAGATCACGAAACGGTTTCGAAGCTCTTTACCGAGTTCGTAGATCAACCCGGCGAAACGGTTACCGCCGAACTTCGCGTCAGGACTACCGATGGGTCGTGGCGCTGGATCGAGGTCCGGGGAGTGAATAAACTGGACGATCCGTTGATCGAGGGGTTGTTGTTCAGCTCTCGCGACATCACCGACCGGAAAGAGCGGGAACGCGAACTCAGACGCCACGAGGCGTTCATCGAGAACTCGCCGACGATGGTGACGCTGCTCGATACCGACGGGACGGTCCTGTTCGATAAAAGCGGGATCGGCGGCGACTGGCGTCATCCGCCCGACGAGATCGTCGACGAAAACATCCTCGATTTTATCCACCCAGATGATCAGGAACGCATTATCGAAGAGATTGCCGAACTCGAAAACTCACCCGGTGAGACACGATCGATAGAGTTCCGGTTTCAGGATCGACATGGCGAGTGGCGATGGTTACGCTCGAGTGCAGTCAATCACGTCGACGAACCACTCATTGGTGGCATCATCGTGGTCAGCATCGACGTCACCGAACGCAAACGACAGGAGCGAGAACTCGAACGGACGAGGGCGTTATTGTCACAGACGGAGGAGATGGCACATATCGGGGCCTACGAGGTCGAACTCGAGACGGGAGACGTCAGGTGGACCGAGGGAATGCGAGACATTTTCGAGGTCGACGAGGACTTCGAACCGACAGTGGACAACAGCCTCGAGTTTTACCATCCCGATGACAGAGAACGAATCGAAGAGTTCTACGAACGAGCGTTCGACGACGCGGAAGAGGTAGAACCAATCGAGGCCAGAATCGTCACGGACAACGGAAATGAACGCTGGATCGAGGCGTTCGGTAATCCCGTCGTTGAAGGCGACATTCGATACATTCGCGGCTACCTGATCGACATCACCGAACGCAAACTCCACGAACAACGACTCGCGACGCTCCACGAATCGACGCGCCGGTTCATCGACGCAGACACCAAACGGGAAGTCGCAGATATCGCCGTCAAGGCCGCCTACGAGTTGCTTGAGTTCTCTCTGCCGTCCGTCTGGTATCCCTCCGCGGACGACTCGGCACTCGAACTCGTTGCGAATTCCGAGGAACACCAAGCACTCCTCGAGAATGCCGGCACCCTCGAACCCATCCACCCACGCGACGATTGGTTATGGGAACTCTATGAGGCGAGAGAGACCGTCGTCAGGAGTCCGTTACCAGCGGAGGACCTCGCGGCTGACGTGCCGTTACAATCCGCCATCCTCCTCTCACTGGGCGATCACGGCGTCCTCGCGTGTTCCGCCCGGGGGGAAAAGGAATTTACGGATCGCCAGATCAGAGTCTCCGAGATTCTAGCACGTAATATGCGAGTTGCCCTCGACAAAATCGATCAACGGGCAGCACTCCAACGGCAACAACAGTTCACCGAGGACCTCCTGGACAGCATCCAGGATGTGGTGTACGTACTCGATACGGACGGGAATCTCCTGATGTGGAACAACGCCGGCGAGGAGGTGACCGGCTACACCAAAGACGATATCAAGTCGATGACCATGTTGGATTTCTTCGCAGACGAAGACACAGAGAAGGTCGTAAAGACGGCCGAAGAAACATTCGATACCGGACAGTCGCGTGTGGAACTTGACCTGGTGACCGCAGACGGCGAAACGATCCCCTATGAGTTCATCGCGAAGTCGTTCGAATCCCTGGACGGTGAACCGGTGATGGCCGGAATCGGTCGAGACCGGAGTCTCCACGTGGACTTCGAGCGTCGACTCGAGGAACAACGCGACAGCCTCGAGATCCTCAACCAGGTCGTCAGACACGACATCAGAAACGACATGACAGTGGTTCGGGGACGGGCGAATCTCCTCAAAGAACACGTCGAAGAGGAGGGTAAAGGCGACCTCGAGGCCGTGATGGAGGCCACGGAAAATGCGATTGAACTGACGAAGACTGCCCGGGATCTCGCAGAGACGATGCTCAGCACCGAAGAAGACGTCGAACCGGTCCAGCTTCCCCACCACCTCGAGTCACCGATCGACACCGTCCGTTCGACGTTCGATAACGCGGTAATCACCGTCGACGACAGGATTCCGAACGTCACTGTTCGGGGCAACGACCTGCTCGAGGCCGCCTTCCGGAACATCCTTCACAACGCCGTGATCCACAACGATTCGGACGTTGCGGAAGTCCACGTCTCGGTCACCCCCGGCGACGAAACCGTCAGGATTTCGATCGCAGACAACGGTCCGGGCATCCCGGACGAACGCAAGGAGGAAATCTTCGGTCAGGGGTCGAAAGGGCTCGACAGCCCCGGCACCGGCGTCGGACTGTACCTGGTTCGCACACTGGTCGAGCAGTTCGGGGGGTGGGTGTGGGTCGAGGACAACGATCCCGGGGGGAGCGTCTTCCACGTCGAACTCCCGTTGGTGGACGAAGATGCCTAGAAAAGGTGGAACGTAATCTCCTGTAGCGGAATTTTCGTGTCAGATATTTCAAGGATTATCGCCGACGACTACCCATTCTTACTCATCGGTCCCGATCGGTCGCGCCGGAACCCCAGCCCAGGTTTCACCAGTCGGGACGTCCCGGTCGACGAGCGAGTTCGCGGCGATCTGTGCGTCGGCTCCGATTTCGACGCCCGGAAGGACGATCGTCCCCGCGCCGATCATCGCCCGTTCGCCGATCCGAATCTCGCCGGTGCGGTATTCGTCCTGGAGAAATTCGTGGCACAGGAGCGTCGAATCGTATCCGATGACGGCGTCGGCCTCCACGGTCACGAGTTCGGGCCAGAATACGTCCGGCGTCGACTCGAGTCCCCAGGAAACGCCGTCGGCGACCGACATGCCGAGCCGGCGGTACAACCAGTTCTTGAGGTGGAGGCTTGGAGCGTGTCTCGCCAGCACGACGAAGGCGTAATTGAACGCGACCCGGAGCGGGTGCTTCGCGTCGGGCCACTGCCATAACGAGTTTCGTGGCCCCGGCGTCGCGACCCGGTCGAGGCGGTCGTGACGTCGGGTTTCGTCCCTGGAACCGTCGCTCACGTCGTGGAGAAAGCAGGGAAGGGGTTTGAACTTACTCCTCGGTTTGCGGATGGCCGCCATCGACCGCCTCCGATTCGACGTCGACGGCTTATTGGTCCGAATCCGCGATCCGCTTCGACCCAAATGCGACCGGCTCGCCCTCGCGAACGCGGACGCCCCTCGCGGCGAGATGGCGGGTTCGTTCCCGAGCGAAGTCCTCTTCGCGGGTGCCGCGCGTGGCGAGGACGTACACGCGCGCCTTTCCGACGGGTCGCATGGTCCGCCCAGCGCGCTGGGCACCCTGTCGCCGTGACCCGCCGAGTCCCGAGGCAGCAATCGCGACCTCGGTGTCCGGGAGGTCGATGCCCTCGTCGCCGACGCGAGAGACCACGAGCGTGTCGAGATCGCCGCGTCGGAACTGGGCATACAGTCTGCTCCTGCGAGCATGGGGTGTCTCGCCGCTCACGAAGGGAGCCGACAGGGCCTCTGCTATGCGTTCGCCCTGCTCGATGTACTCCACGAAAACCAGCGCCTTCGAGCCGCGGTTGTCCTTGAGAATCGCTTCGATTTCGGCGATCTTGGCCGGGTTTGAGGCCGCGAGCTGACGCTTTTCGTGGCCCACACTAGCCCCGTACTCGTTGCTGTGGGTTTCGGACGCCCAGGGGAGATATCGCAGTTCGACTTCCGGTTCCGCGACGTAGCCCGCCTCGAAGAGCGAGTCCCAGTCGGTGCCGATCGGCGGCCCGATCAGCGTGTAGATCTCCTCTTCCTTGTCGTCACCTCGGACCGGCGTGGCCGAGAGTCCGAGTCGATGTCTGGTCTGGAGCGACGCACTCCGACGACTCACCGGGGCAGGGAGGTGCTGGCACTCATCGAAGACGATCAACCCCCACTCGCGGGAGTCGAACAGCATCCGGTGCCGGTCCATCCCTGCCGTCCGGTACGTCGCAATCGTGACCGGCCGGATGTTCTTTTCGCCGCCGTGATACTCGCCTACCTGCTCCGGCGAGAGCGTGGTTTGGGTCAGGAGACTCTCGCGCCACTGCGCAGCGAGTTCCCTGGAGGGGACGAGGATCAAGGTTTCACCCCCAACGTCGGAAATTATCCCGGTCGCGGCGACCGTCTTGCCCGATCCCGGCGGCCCAACGAGGATTCCCGAGCCGGCATCGGCAAATCGAGCCACCCAGTCGGCCTGGTAGGGCCGCAGGTCGACGGTGGGTTCGACCTCAAGTGTGTCCCCGGATTCGAGGTGGCGGTGGTCCTGGACGGGATAGCCGGCCTCGTAGAGGGACCGCTTCAGCGCCGCGGTTCGGTCGTCAGCGATCCACGCCGTGGTCTCGTCGATGCGGGCACGGACGACGTCGTCCGCGAGGGTCGGCATCGCGACGTTTCCCAGCAGATCGGCACTCCGTGCCTCGAGCACGACGTACCCGTCGTTGTGGGTCGCGAGACGGAACTTGTGCGCCCGGTTCCACTGACTCTCGATCCACTCCTCGAGTGCGTCGTATCGACCCCCAAGCGTCGAGCGAACCGTCGTCCGGAGGGATTCCAGATCGTCATGGGGAGCGTTCCAGACGTCCCCCTCCCTGACCTCGTATATATATCCCCGATCCTGGTTGGTATCGACCAGTCGGGCGAACTGCGAGAGCCGAGCCCGCGTGAACTGGGTCGGCGAGTCGACAACGATCTGTCTACGGTTCGGAAAGACTGTCAGGCGTTCTCGGGCGGCCGTCTCCCGGTAATCAGACGGGAACCAGACCACGGGATCTCGTTCGACGTCCAGTCGGTCGATCGTCCCCTGCTCCGCGAGCCGGGCAAGTGCATCCGTCGCAGCCGCCGTGGAGACGTCGACCGTCCGAGCCACCTCGTCCGCCGTAACGATCGGTCGACCACGAGATTCGAGTGTTTGGAGGAACTCGTCGAACCCAAGAGAGGGGGCCTGGTCGGCACTCTCCGGGAGGTTGTCCCTCTCCCCTGCGCGTTCATCGTCCCGAGCCGAGCGATCGTCGCCCGTAGTGGATTGGTCGTGATTCGTTGTGAGGTGGTCGTCACCTCCAACGGAGCGGTCTTCACCGGCAGCGGAGTGTTCGTCACTTCCCCCAGAGCGATCGCCATCAACTGGGGAGTGTTCGTCGACGTTCCCCGACTGTGCGTCCGGTCCCTCGTCTTCGACGTCAGCGTCCCCGAGGTCCCGTTCAGTGTCCGTCACTGCCCGCGAGTAGGACGTTCGGACACAAAAGCCGCGTGATCCGTTCGTGGTCCGCACACTTCGGAGCGTCGGGGCGGCAGACTTTTTCTACCGGGCACGCGCAGAGACGGTATGAGCGACTTCGACCTCGACCTCCGGACCGCCGAAGGCGAACTCGACGAACCCGAGGTGGGCGATCGCGTCGTCCTCGGCGTGCTCGACGGGACGACCGAACCCGACGAGTGGATTTCTCACGTCGAGTCGAACGACGTCCTCGTGCTCGCCATCGAGGGCGATCTCAACGAACTGGCTGCCGGCTTTGCCCGCGACGTTCGGGATATGGGCGGCCACCTCGTCCACTTCCGAGACTTCCTCGTTATCTCGCCCCCAGGTCGAGATATCGATACGGATCGCCTCAATTAGTCGGGGTCATTGCATTCCGTTGGTCGAGCAATGTCAGGTAGTGTCCGTCGGGATCGCGTATCCTGACACCACCGTCAACCAGTTCGCGCCGCGTCGACCGTGCCGCAACCGAGTCGGCCGCCTGCTCGGGGTCGTCTGCGGCAATCCCGACGTCGACGTGAACGCCGCCGCGAGCGTCGGCAAGGCCGAGATGCGGCTCCCAGAGTTCGATGTCGAGTGGGCCATTCGTGAGGCGGGTACGACGTCGTTCCTCGCCACGATCGACGACCTCGAATCCCAGGTCACCGTAGAACTCCTCGGCGGCGGGGAGCGCTTCGACCTCGAAAACCACCTCGAAGATGCCAGATAGGATGGGCACCTCACCGTCCGCCGGACGACTTGCGCTCGCAATTTCGACACAGTTGCCCTCGGGGTCGTACAGGTACAACGATCGCATCGATCCGAAGTCTACCTCCTCGAGGTCGAAGTCCGCATCGAGTCTCGCGTACCACGCGTCGTAAGCGTCTTCGGGACACGAGAAGGCGTAATGAGTATGGAGTCCGCCACGGGGGACGCCGTCCGGTCGACGCAATATCAGGGAACTTTCGCCACCCGCATCGAGGACGTGCTCTCGTTCGTCCGCACGAATCGTTTCGAGGTCAAGGTGGGTTCGATAGAACTCGGCAACCGAATCGAGAGCGGTGACTTCGAGCGCCAGCCAGCGACACGTGCCGAGCATGCCTGACAGCAGGGCGGCAGCCACAAAACGATTGTCGGTGACGACACGGGAGTTCGTGTTTTAAGCCGTTTCGACCCCTCGAAGGGAATATGGCACCGAAGGCTCCGGAATCGGCCCTGCTCGAGGAAATCGATCGCTTCGGCGGTGGGGTCGGGTGGCTCGCCGATCCAGAAGAGACGATGCAGCGGGCGTCTCACGCTCTGGTCGGCGAGGGAGGCGTGTGGATCGTCGACCCAGTCGACATAGACGGCGTCGACGAACTCGTCAGTGACCTCGGAGACGTTGCCGGCGTGGTGATCCTCCTCGACCGACACGAACGCGACGCTCGAGCATTCGCCGACCGGTACGACGTGCCCCTCGTCGTACCCTCGTGGATGAACGGGGTCGCCGACGATGCCGAATCCGTCGAGCGCGTCCAAAAGTCGGTCGGAGGATTCGAGGTCCACTGTCTCGTGGATACGCCAATCTGGCAGGAAGCGATCCTCTTCGACGGTGAGACGCTCGTCGTCCCGGAGGCGCTCGGGACGGCATCCTACTTCCGCGCGCGGGGCGAGCGCGTCGGCGTCCACCCCATGCTTCGTCCGTTCCCTCCACGATCGCTTCGGGACTACGAACCCGAACGCCTCCTCGTCGGCCACGGCCCTGGCCTCGACGCGGGGGTGGTCGAGGCCATTGACGATGCCATTTCCGGAGCACGCTCGCGGGCACCCGCCGCGTACTGGAAAGCCCTGAAAAGCGCGTTTCGGTGACTTCGGTTACCCGCACTCGACGCGTCCTTCAAATTGAACCGTAGCGACGGGATTATTATGTCGGTCTGAGAACGACTCGACGTGGCGTACATCACGAGCGGTTTGCTCGAGGTGCTCCTTGAGATCGCCGAAGATCGTGATCCCGAACCCGTTTCGATCGCACTCGCAGTGACACCCGCACGGGAACTCGAGATACGGGCCGAGCCAGATGACCCGATAGCCGACGACTCTCCCGTTTTCACCGACATGTACCTTCCGGAAACGGGTCGCTCCGTCACGGCCGTCTTCGGGATGGACCTCTCGACCCCGGGTACCGCCGGCCGCTTTCTCAGCCACCCCGACGGGGGGCTCGCACTCACCAAGCGCGACGACCTCCACGTGGTCGTCTTCGTCGCCGTCCCCCCGTACGACCGCGAGGACGTCGCGGCCTTCGACCGAGCCGGTCAGCGCATCGAGTTCGAGGACATCGATGCAATTCCGCCGAACGGATCGCTCCAGGACTACTCCAGATAACCCAGATCTTGTAACTGGCTCGCGATTTCTTCGAACTCGGCTTCGGTGAGGGTTCCACGTCGCTGGTGCTGGATGACGATGCTCCTGAGGAGAAACCGGACCAGGTCGCTCGTAGAGGAGAAGCTCGTCCCCTCTATCGTCTCCTCCACCCGATCGGCGAGTTCCATCGGAATCGAGACGGTCGTGTACTCGGTCATACCGGTGGCAAGTGGGGCCTGGGAATAGGTATTACGTCGCGCGACCCCGAGAGGATTTACGTCATGCCTCTGTAGAGCGACCTACATGGGCGTCCGGCCACCACAGCAGGGAACCGACGACGAACCGGAAACAGTAGCGTTCGGTATCGCTGCCCTCGACGGGTATCTCGAAGACTCGGGCCTGCAGTTTCCCGCCACGACCGACGAGGTGCTCGAGACACTCGGGAATCGCGAGATCCCGTACGACGCCGCAGGAAATACGGTCCCACTCTCGGCCGTGCTGGATGCGAGTCGACACGATTCCTTCGAAACCCGACAGGGCTTCATGAACGAACTCCATCCGATCTTCGAAGCCAGACGCGAACGCGCGAAGACGAGCGTCGTGGCGCGACTCAGGACGTTGCTCCCGTTTTGAGCACACACTCACGTTTTCCGATTTAACGCCCCTACTCACTCAATTTTTGAGTCCCTGCGTCGAAACAAATCGGTCGGTCTTCGAATACCAGAGTCGACAGGGTCGACCGGTTGTCGGGCTCCACAAATTGATACAATCTCTCAGTCCCCCAGCTCCATGAATTGATCCGATCTCTCAGTCCTCGAGATCTCCGAGCCGATCTGAGAGTTCTTCGAGTTTTCGACTCTGCTCGCGACTCACGGAAACCACCACGTCCGAAAGGAATCCGAACATCACGAGTTGGACCGATAGCAACACGAGGAACGCAGCCAATAGTGCGAGGACCTCGTGGGAGGTTCCCGTGAAGAAGTACCGATAGCCCACGTATCCCCCGAGGGCGAACCCGGCAACGATGCCGACCATCGCGAGGCTCCCGAAGTAAAAGATGGGATTGTTCGTCCGGGCGAGGTTGTACATCGTGAGCATGATTCGACCGCCGTCCTTGACGGGGTGGAGATTCGTCTGCGACCCACTGGGACGACTCTCGTATCGGATCGGGACAACGGCGGTATCGACGCCGTTGCGGACGCATTCGACCGACATCTCTGTCTCGATTCCGAAGCCCTCAGCGGTCAGGTGAAACCGTTCGAACGATTCGCGGGTGAACGCCCGGTAGCCCGAGAGGACGTCCTCGAGGGCCCGGCCGTGGACCGCCGCGAAGGTGGCGTTAATCAAGGTGTTTCCAAACTGGTTGAGGCGCGTCATGGCGCCCGGCTCCATGTCCGCGAATCGGTTGCCGATGACGTGGTCGGCACGTCCCTCCAACAGCGGTTCGAGCATCGTGATTGCATCCGTCGGTCGGTAGGTACCGTCCCCGTCTGCCATCAGGACGTACGGTTCGTCGATTTTGGCCACCCCTTCCCGGACGGCCTGGCCCTTCCCGCTACCGGACTGCGTGATTACCCGAGCACCGGCCTCGCTCGCGATCTCCCGCGTCCCATCGGTCGAATGACCGTCGACGACGAGGATCGACTCGAAGCCCTCCTGACGAAACTCCTCCACGACCGAACCGATCGTTTCGGACTCGTTCAGCGTCGGCAACAGGATACAGACAGCGGACAGATCGCCCTGTTCGACCCCACCCGTGTCGGGACCGGAAGACTCCGAATTATCGCCCATCGAAGGTACGTGCGCGACCTGGATGCAAAAATCCCGTTGTCTTTGCACGTTTGGCACGTATCAGGACATCTTCGGTCGTCGAGGGGCGGCTCGGACACGATGGAAAAGGCTTATGCGGGTTTTGACAGTTTTTCCGCCTATGAGTGACCGATCCGCCACCGACGACGCTCGCCCCAAGGTCCTCCGCGTCGTCAGGAAGTACTACCACGTCCTCGTTCTCGGCGGTCTTATCGCCCTGATGCTGTCGATCAGACTCCAAGCCTACGATCGGTTCGTCCGGGAGGATGGGTCCGTGTTGTTCGGATCGAACGACCCGTGGTATCACTTCCGCGAAACGACCTATGCCGTCGAAAACTGGCCGTATACGATGCCGTACGATCCCTGGACCGGATTTCCGTCCGGACGTACGGCGGGTCAGTTCGGTACGCTCTGGGATCAGCTGGTTGCCACGGTAATCGTCGTTCTCGGCCTGGGGGATCCAGGGCCCGAACTCGCCGGGCAGGTGATGCTCGTAGCGACGCCGGTTATGGCTAGCCTCTGCGCCATTCCCGTCTATCTCATCGCCCGACGATTCGTCGACAGACCATATGCGCTCCTGTCGGTATTGTTACTAGCACTGATTCCGGGACAGTTCCTCGGACGGAGCCTCGTCGGCTCGTACCAGCACCACGCCGCGGAGACGTTCTTTATCAGTCTCGCGGCGGTGGCGTTCATGTACGCCTTCGTCGTCGCCGTTCGCGAACAGCCAATCTGGGAACTCGTCGTCGATCGCGAACTCGACGCCCTGCGACGCCCCCTTGCATCGAGTATTCTCGCCGGCGTCGCCCTCGCGCTATACATGTCCGTCTGGCAGCCCGGCGTCTTGATGGTCGGGATTACCGGGACCTTCATCGCCCTCAAGATGACGAGCGACGTCTACCACGGAGACACGCCCGAGCCAATCGGGTTCGTGGCAGCCGTGTCGATGACCGTCGCTGGTCTGTTGATGATCATTCCGCTCGACAGCTTCTCCTTCGGGACGACTGATTACTCGTATACCCAGGTCCTAGTCCCCCTCGTGGTCGCCGTTGGAGCCGTATTCCTCGCCTATCTCGCGCGCCAGTGGGAAGCACGAGACCTCGACCGGACCACCTACCCCGTTGTTGTCGTCGCACTCGCAGGCGTCGGCGTGGTCGTTCTCGCCGTCGCCATTCCGGACGCCTGGTCGACGATTTCGAGTAACTTCGTCCGGTTCATCGGGTTTGGTGCGGGAGCGGAACAGCGAACGATCGCCGAAGCCCAGCCGATGCTGCAGGAGGGACAGAGTCGAATCTTCCGCGAGTACGGCCTCACCATGCTCGCAGGATTCGTTGGGCTGCTCCTCATGTTTGCCGCCCCACTCGTCCGCAGCTCTCGGACCGAGGATACGATCTACGCCGCAGGTGCGATCGTGCTGGTTCCCCTACTGTACCTACTTGCACCCGTGCTTTCGATCGTCGGTGGCTGGATCGGATTTCAGTGGCAGTTCCTCGCACTTGTAATCGCCGCTGCGGGCTTTTTCGGTGCCACCCTCCGGGTGCGTTACAACGTCGAACGGCTCTTCTTTCTGGTATGGAGCGGCTTTCTCATTTCGGCGGCGTTCACCCAGATCCGATTCAATTACTACCTGGTAGTCCCCGTCGTCATTTCGAGTGCATTCGTCGTCGCAACGATCATTTCAGCACTCGACGTCGAGGCCGGTTCGGACCTTTCGAGCGACGACGTCGAGGGGTGGCAGGTCATCCTAGTCGTCGCATTGCTGCTCGCACTCGTCGTTCCGGTCTTGATCGTTCCGATCGAGGTGTCGGGCGACCGAACCGCCTCCGCCTTCGAATCAGGTGCGAACAACCACCCCGGCGAGACAGTGCTGTGGAGCGATAGCCTCGATTGGCTCTCCGAGGAAACACCGTTCCCCGGCGAGTACGCCGGATCCGATAATCCGATGGAGTACTACGGAACCTACGACCACCCACCGGATGGTGATTTCGAGTACGATGACGGGGTCTACGGCGTGATGGCGTGGTGGGACTACGGCCACTGGATAACCGCACAGGGCGAGCGAATTCCCGTCGCGAATCCCTTCCAGCAGAATGCGCGAAATGCGGCGAACTTCCTCGTCGCGCCCGACGAGGCGACGGCCGAACAGTATCTCTACGACGACGAGGGCTCCGGCGTTCGCTACGTCATGCTCGATTACTCTGTTGCAGACGTGGAGGGTGGCAAGTACCAGGCCCCGACTATCTGGTACGACGACGAGGACATCGACCGGGAAGACCTGGATCGAATCGTCTACCAGCCCAGAGAAGAGGGGGGACTACAACCACGTGCGTATGTCTCGTCGCAACGGAGCTATGAGAGCATTCGTCACCGGCTGTTCGCCTACAACGGGAGCGCGAAAGATCCCGAACCGATCGTCGTCCGATATCGCGAGGAATCGGTGGAGCTGCAAGACGGGAGTTCGGTCGACATTCTCCTCGTCCCGGAACGAGGCGAGTTCGTCGAACAGTTCGACACCATGGAACAAGCACGCGAAGCGGCAGCAGACGATCCGAACGCCCAGGTCGGCGGAATCGAAGGATACCCCGAACAGCGCGTCGAAGCGCTCGAAACCTATCGACTGGTTCATACGGCTGCCGTTCCGGCAAACTTCGACCCAGACACCGGCGAGCCACACGTGAAGACGTTCGAACGGGTCGAAGGCGCCACGATCGAGGGCGAGGGCGCACCTCCGAACACCGAAGTCGAGGCCACGGTTCAGATGACCAATCCGATGTTACAACAGACGTTCGAATACACCCAGTACACCGAGTCGGATGGCGACGGAGAATTCGAACTGACCGTTCCCTACTCAACAACTGGATACGACGAGTATGGAACGGATGCCGGATATACCGACGTCGAGATCCAGGCGGCGGGTGCCTATACGATTTCAACGACGCCGGACGTCGACAACGAGACCCTGGAGGTGACTGCCTGGACTGCCGAGGCGAACGTCACCGAAGGACAGGTCCTGGGAGAAGTCGAAGAACCGGTCGTAGTCGAACTCGAAGAACAGGTACTCGATCGACCCGACGGCGCCACGGACGAAGCGGGCAACGGAGAGGAAGAACAGGCCGACGATGAGTCGGGTTAAGCCGACCGCGGCACCCCTAGTTCGACGAGCCTGCATCGAGCGCCGCCCTCAATCGGGTGGCCGCCTCGGATAGATGGTCCGAATTGTCGGCCACCGTGCCTGGGTCGTCGTCTACCTGAAAGGTCTCTGTATGGGAGCTGCCGACACGGTTCCCGGCGTCTCCGGAGGAACGATCGCACTCATCCTTGGAGTCTACGAACGACTGATAACGGCCCTGACGTCCTTTAAAATCGGCCCCATTCGGCATCTCCCACGACTCCACCGCCGAGAACGGCGAATCGCGCTGGCCTCGGAACTGCAAGCCATGGACGTGCCGTTTCTCCTGGTGCTCGGGTCGGGCGTCCTAAGTGCGGCCGTCACGGTCGCGAGCGCGATGAACGTCGCCGTGACGACCCGTCCAGTCCCCACGTACGCGTTCTTCTTCGGCCTCATTGCCGCGTCGGCTGTGGTGTTGTATCGGCACGTCGATCTGGCGTCACCGGAACGAATCGTCGTCGCTATTGTCGGCGTCGTTCTCGCCTTCGTCGTAACCGGAATCACCGCCGAGTCTGGAACCGATCCGACACCGCTCGTCGTCTTTGGTGCCGGCGCAATCGCCATCACCGCGATGGTCCTGCCGGGGATTTCGGGGGCGTTTTTGCTCCTCGTTCTCGGCCAGTACGAATACGTGAGTGGGATCCCCCGACGAATTGCGGAGGCGGCTCTCGGCACCCTCCAGGGCGGCGATCCAGCCGGGCTCTGGTCGGCACTCGTTCCATTCGCCTCGTTTGCCGTCGGTGCACTCGTCGGGCTCTTTACGATCGCCTACGTCGTCCGGGCAGCCCTGGCCACCTATCGGAAAGCGACCCTCGTATTTCTGGTGAGTCTCATGGTAGGCGCACTCAGGTATCCAGGGACCGCCATCGTCGAGAACGCCGACGGCCGATCGCCCGAAACCGTCCTGGTCGTGGTCGCTTCGTTCGTACTTGGCGTCGCGGCGATATTGGTGCTGGACAGGTACACCGACGATCTCAAGTACTGACCGACACGGTGGCGTCCCGACCGACGAACTCTACACCGAGGGACACGTATCGACCGGAGAAGAATGGTGACTGGTCTTCCGGATACCGAATCGCGTCCGTCCAACCGAAGTTCGAGGCGCATACTCTTTCGGCCGACTCCCGGAACATTGGTCGCGTTCGCCATCGTCTTCGTGATGCAGGAGTTGCTCGATGTGATTGGGGCCGGTTTGGGTCTGGGGCTATTCGCCCTCTCATTGCCCCTGACCGAGCAGCCGTGGACGCTGTTCGTAAGCGTATACGCACACGCCGACTTCGCCCATTTGTTGGCCAACGCCGTCGGGGTCGTGCTGTTTGCGCCCGTCGTAGGCTACACGACCACATCGGTCCGGTTTCACACCTTTTTCGCCGGATCCGGGGCGCTGGCAGGAGTCGGCCAGGTCGTTCTCACCGCGCCGTTCGGAGCCACCCAAGTGCTCGGTGCGAGCGGTGCCGTGTTCGCCCTCTTCGGGTACCTGATCGTCGGGAATCCGGTCGCTGACGTGACACTCGCCCGACTGCCACGCCGCGTCCAGCTTGCAATCGTGGCCATCTCGGCTGTTGCGCTTACGTTCCTTACGGCCGCCCCCGGAATCGCCCTCGTCGCACACGCGGTGGGATTCGTCGTCGGCGCAGGAGCCGGCCGATGGCGGTTGCTCGCGGTAGAGTGATCCGAACCACCACGGGAGACGCAACACAAAAGGCGACGGCCCGCCCCCGATATGGTATGTACGAGGGCGTTCGTGCGTGGCCGGACGGCGATAGCACGGTCGGTCGCGTGGCCGCAACTGCCGCCGAATACGGATTCGACGGCGTGGTCGTACGCAACCACGGCGACGTCCAAGCGGACTACGACGCGGACGCGATCGCTTCGGCGTGGGGGATCGATGTCGTGGACGGGATCGAAATCCGGACCGACGACATCTCGCGAGCTAGCGGGCTGATCGGCAACTATCGATCGAAGCGGACGATCGTCTGCGTCCACGGCGGGTCCCTCAATCGTTTCGCGGTCGAACAGCCGCAGGTCGACGTACTCGCCCATCCGATGCGGGACGGCGACGTCAATCACGTGCTCGCGAAGGCCGCGGCGCACAACGACGTCCACCTCGAATTCAACTTCGGACGCGTTCTGCGGCGAGCTGGAGGTGAGCGCGTCGACGCGATCCAAGGCCTGCGCAAATTGTGGGAACTGGTCGACAAGTACGACACGCCGTACGTCGTGAGCGCCGATCCGTCGTCGCACCTTGAGGTACGTGGGTGGCGGGAGCTACGTGCAGTAGGAACGGCAATCGGTATCGACAGTGATGCTATCGAGCGAGGATTGCGCGCCTGGAGGGAACTGGCCAAGCGAAATCGAACGCGACTCGACGAGGCGTTCGTCGAACCGGGCGTTCTTATAGAGACGGACGGGGAGGACGACCGATGAAGTACTTACCGAAACATCTCCGACCGCGATGGCGATATCTCGCCGTGGGGCTCGAATCGTGGCCGGACGCGACCGTGGATCGTGGGTCGTTCCAGCAGGTGCTGTGGTTCGCGGCCCAGAACTTGCTCGGTGACGCAGGAAGTGCGGAGATAGACGCAACGCTGTTGCACTTCCACTTTGAGAACGGACGCGGCGAGGCCGTCGTCAGGACGCGTCGGGAGTCGGTCGAATCCCTCCGGGGCGTCCTCGCGACTATCGATGAAGTCGACGGCGACCCCGTCGGCCTGTTCGTTCGAGGAACCAGCGGGACGGTACGAGCCTGTGAGGAAAAGTATATACATCGTCCACGGCAAGATTTTGAAGAGAGAACCGTCGCGTTCGCGAACGTGGAGCGAACCGCCGTCGCCCGGGACGACCGGCTCGACGTGCGCCTTCCAGACGGCTTCGTTGGCGCGACAGCACTCGATATCCGCGACAACTAACAATGCAGGGACAAACGCAGCAACAGGCCTACGACCGAGGGATTACGATCTTCTCCCCGGACGGACGTCTGTACCAGGTCGAGTACGCGAGAGAGGCAGTCAAACGAGGGACGGCGTCGATTGGTGTCCGGACCAAAGACGGAATCGTCCTCGCAGTCGACAAACGGATCCGGTCGCCGTTGATGGAGCGAACGTCCGTCGAGAAGATCCACAAGGCGGACGACCACATCGGAATCGCCAGTGCCGGCCACGTCGCCGACGCTCGACAGCTCATCGATTTCGCTCGACGCCAGGCCCAGATCAACCAGCTCCGATACGAGGAGCCCATCGGCGTCGAGACGCTGACCAAAAACGTCACCGATCACATCCAGCAATACACCCAGGTTGGGGGCGCTCGACCCTTCGGGGTAGCGCTCATCATCGGTGGTATCGAGGACGGGACGCCGAGGCTGTACGAAACCGATCCCTCGGGGACGCCTTACGAGTGGCAGGCACTGGCGGTCGGTGCCGATCGGGGCGACATCGAAAACTATCTCGAGGAACACTACCGGAACGACATGACGCTGGATGAAGGCATCGGGCTCGCCCTCGAGGCACTAGCATCCGTCAACGATGGCCAGCTCCGGCCCGAGGGAATCGGGCTCGCCACCATCTCACTCGATGACGGCTTCGGACCCGTCGACGACGAGACGGTCGAAGACTATCTCGCCGCACACGACATACTCGCCCCCGAGAGCGACGAGGACGAAGCAGACGAGTCCGAATAACGTCGATTACGGAATTTCGCCCCGCGTCTCCAAAGTTCTTTCACTGCAGTCCGCATAGCAGTGGGTATGATATCACTCGACGAGGCGGTGACTGCCCGTCTCGAATCCCACGGCGAGCGCTTCGAGGTACTCGTCGACCCCGACGCTGCACTGGCGATGAAGCGGGGGGATTTCGACGGGGAACTCGAGGATGTCATCGCGGCTGAAGACGTGTTCGAGGATGCTACTCGGGGCGATCGGCCCCCTGAGGACGCGCTCGAAGAAGTCTTCGAGACGACGGACACGCTCGAGATTATCCGCGAGATAATCGAACGCGGCGAGATTCAGATTACGGCCGACCAGCGGCGCGAGATGCAGGAGCAAAAGCACAAGCAGTTGATCAATACGATCGCCCGCAACGCGGTGAACCCCCAGATGGATGATGCACCACATCCGCCGGAGCGGATCGAGCGTGCGCTCGAGGAAGCGGGGTTCCAGATCGATCCGATGGAACCGGTCGAGAACCAAGTCGACGAGGCGCTGGAAGCGTTGCGTCCGGTAATTCCGATTCGGTTCGACGAGATGGTGATGGCCGTCCAGTTCCCTGCGGAGTACGCCGGAAGTGCGCAGGCGCAGGTTCGTGAATTCGGCGATCTCGAGGAAGAAGAGTGGCAGGCGGATGGCTCGTGGGTCGGGGTGATCCGGTTTCCCGCCGGGCTCCAGAACGAGTTTTTCGAACTCGTTAACGAACTGTCAAGTGGGAAGGCGGAAACGCGGGTGATCAAAGATGAGGACGAGATAGAGACGAGGTAGACAAGGCTGTATACAGTGAGACCTCGGAGCCAGGGAGCGGAGGAGCGAAGCGACGACGCGCGAGCCGCGAGGGCAAGCGAAGCGAGGCCTCGAAGTGAGCGAGCGGCGACGTATATGGGGCTGCGAGCCGTGAGACCGAAGGCGAAAAGGCGAATCCGGGAGAGCGAATCCAAGAGGGAAAACCGAGAGAACAAACCCCCGAGTCCGGATTGACGGCTCGCTCAAAGCGATACCCAGTGATTCTCGAAACGGACGAGTCCTCTCCAGCTACCGGACGGCCGGACCCTTAAATATCCGGACGACGTACTCGATTCCAAGTGACAGGGAGCAACGGGAGTGCGATACTGGCTAAACGCACGGACGCTGGCGAACCTGACATCGACGAGCTTCGGGAGCTGGCCCGGGCAGCCGGCTATCGAGTCACCGGATCGGTAACGCAAACCCGAACCGAGGACGCCGAGTTCAATATCGGAAAGGGCAAAGTCGGCGAGCTTGCGGGGCTCGTGACCGAAACGGATGCGACCACCGTGATATTCGACAACCGATTGGGACCTTACCAGACGTACAACCTGGGAACGCGACTCCCCGACGGCATCGAAGTTATGGACCGGTTTCGGCTGATCCTCGAGATATTTGGCCAACGGGCCCAGACGCGGAAAGCCCAGCTCCAAGTGGAGCTCGCAGAACTCCGATACGAGTTGCCGCGGGCGGCCACGAAAGTCTCGCTGGCCCGGCGGGACGAACGACCCGGATTCATGGGGCTCGGCGAGTACGACGAATCCCGCGAAGAGGACATCAAGGCTCAGATCAGTCGCATCAGCGACGAACTCGAACAAATTGAACGGACGGAACAGCATCGGCGCAACCAGCGTCGCGAATCCGGCTTCGATCTGGTTGCCCTGGCGGGCTATACGAATGCGGGAAAGTCGACGCTGCTTCGGCGACTGGCCGAGGACCTGGACATCGACGAGAACGAAGGACGGCACCCCGACCTAGAGCGCACGGCCGAATCCGAAAATCGGCTGTTCACTACCCTCGGGACCACGACGAGACAGGCCCAATTCGATCGTCGGGACGTCCTCGTCACCGACACGGTCGGATTCGTGTCGGATCTGCCGCACTGGCTCGTGGAGTCGTTCAAATCGACGCTTTCGGAGGTCTACCGCGCCGACCTTGTGCTCCTCGTCATTGACGTCTCCGATCCAATCGCGGAGATCCGCGAAAAGCTCGTCACCAGTCACGACACCCTCTACGAACGAAACGAAGCACCGATCGTAACGGTGCTCAACAAGATCGATCTGGTCGATGAGGAAACGCTCGAACGCAAGCAATCGGCACTGTCCGGGTTGGCTCCCGATCCGGTCGCCATCAGCGCACGCGACGGCATGGGCATCGATGACCTCCGCGAACGTATCCACGTTGAACTCCCTGATTGGCAGCGCGAACGTCTGGTCTTGCCCATGACCGACGACGCGATGAGCGTCGTCTCCTGGATTCACGACCACGGGAACGTAGAATCGGTCGAATACGGCGACGAAGTCATCGTGGACTTCGAGGGTCGAACGATGGTCGTCGAAAAGGCCAGGGCAAAGGCTGGCGCGCTCGCCGTACCGGAACCCTGAACGTCCAGAGCGGGTTCGTTTCTGATTCTATTCCAGCCGACGCTTCTCTTTTTCGAGTACTTCGACGTCGGTAATCCGCGTCTCCGGATACCCGCCCTCGTCGTCCTTTTCGGCCGCCTTTACCATGTCCCAGACGACGTTCAGCCCCGTCGTGACTCCCGACAGCGCCTCCATCTCACAACCAGTCTTGCCGGTGGTCTCGACGCTGACCTCGAGGGTTATCCGGTCCTCCGAAAGCGAGACGTCGGTCTCGACGTTCGTAATTGGTATCTGGTGACACATCGGGATCGTCTCCCAGGTGTGTTTGACGGCCTGTACGGCCCCGATCCGTGATGTCGCCAGGACGTCGCCTTTCTCGAGTTCGTCCGCGCGGACGGCGTCGATCGTCGACGGTCGCAGTTGGATCGTGCCACGCGCGACGGCTCGACGCGCTGTGTCGGGTTTTCCCCCGACGTCGACCATGTCGACGGCCCCCGAGTCGTCGGTGTGAGTGAGATCCTCCCTCCGGCCGTGGTCGGTGTCGGAATCCGTCATACTGGTTTCTGGAGGAGGAGGGCGTTGAATCTACCCCTCCCCACCGACCGACTCCAACGCTTCGGCCCACAGGATTGCAGGCAGCCTATCAAGGACGTCGGTCGCGACGAGGCCGTAGCCGAACTCGTCGAGAGCCAAATCCCCCGCGCTGCCATTGACGTAGGCACCGAGCGAAGCAGCGTGGATGGGATCCAGCACGCAGGCGAGCGCACCGACCGCCCCCGCCAGGACGTCTCCCGTTCCGCCAACCGTCATGCCCGGATTTCCGGTCCTGTTGACGCGGGTGCGGTCGCCGTCGGAAATCACGTCGTAGGGGCCTTTGACGAGCAGCGTGTGGCCGAGGTCGTCCGCGAACGATTCCACCAGGTCGGCGCGATCGCGCCAGTCGTCGCTTTCGGGACCACCCATGTTCCGAAGTTCACCCTGGTGGGGCGTACACACGAGCGTCGCTTCCGTGTCGACGTCAGGAACGACTGAAAGGGCGTCTGCGTCGACGACGGCCGTTCTGTCGAACGATTCCAGGAATTCTTCGACTGCTGCACGCGTCGATTCGGCGTCGCCGAGGCCGGGACCGAAAACGACGCAATCCACCTCCGCAGCCAAATCGAGGAGTTCCGGAACGTGCGGCGAGGCCAGGCGATCACCGGGAAGCGATCGGACGATGAGGTTCTCGCTGTATCCCTGTATCTCGCGTGCGACCCGGTCCGGTGCAGCGACGTACGCGAGATCTGCCCCGGCTCGGAGCGTGGCACGGGCCGAAAGCGCGGGCGCGCCAGTGTACGGTCCACCACCAACGACGAGGACCGAGCCGAACTGGCCCTTGTGGGCGGTGGGATCACGGGAGAGCCGAAGCAGGTCGCCTCTTTCGACGAAGAACTCGGCCGTGGCGGGAATGCCGATGTCTGCGACCCGCACCTCCGCATCGAGGTCTATCAGCCCAGGTTTTTGCTCGTGGAACGTGACGACGTAATCTGCATCGACCGCCACGCCAGCAGTTTCCCCGGTGTCGGCATCGACGCCAGAGGGGACGTCGACCGAGATGACCGTTGCCCCGGATTGGTTGATCGTGGTGGCAGCCGCGGCAGCCGGTTCCCTGAGGGAGCCCGTTACCCCGGTTCCAACCATCGCGTCGACGACGACATCCGGATCGCCGAGATCGATCGCCGTAGAATCGGTCACGGTACGGATTCGATACGCTGACCGTTCGAGCGCCGTCCAGTTTTCCCGCGCGATGTCGGTCGCGATCATCTCTTCGTGGCCGAGCAGGGCAACCTCCACGTCGAAGTCGTCCAGAAACCGTGCCGCGACGAACGCGTCGCCCCCGTTGTTTCCTCGGCCGCAGACGAACGCGATCGTCGACCCGGTAGTTTCGACATCGTGAACGACCCGCGCGATGGCGTTACCCGCCGATTCCATGAGCTGCTTTTGTGGAACGCCGAGGGCCGCCGCGTTCTCGTCCACAACGGCCATCTCATCGCTCGTGATCATAGATTTCGGTTCGACAGGCTGTGCGGTAACTGTTGGGGGTCGTCAGCCCTCCTCGGCCTCGGCGATCAGGTCCGAGACGTCATCGTCCCCCGAGCCGTTTCGAGATGTTCGCCCTTCGTCCGTTTCGTTCCACTCTCGGGATGACTCCTCGATCGGCACCACCGCCGATTGAATCTCGTCAGATTTGGTTTCATTCGGAGAAGATTCCAGATCCCCGTGCTCCAGCGGAACGATCGCTGGATCGAGGTCGCCCGATCCGAGGGTCGGTTCCACGATCGAAAGGCCCTCCCTGGCACGAATGGTCCCGTCAATTTCTGCGAGGTCGGAGACCACGCAGTTCTCGCAGGCGACGTCACCCCTGACGGCCGCCCCGACGTCTATCTCGACGTCGCCGTCCCTCGTCGTGACGTCGCCGTGGACAACGGTTCCGGGACCGATTACGATGTCGCCTTTCGCCCGAAGGCTTCCAAACAGCTCCGAGTCGGCCCCCACCCGGACGTCGGTAGCCCTTATGTTGCCGTGAAGTCTGCACTCGTCGCCGATGACGGCCGGCGTAGAAACGCGCCAGGCGTCGTCGGAAACCCGTCCGCCCCGAGGAATCGTGACCGGCTCGACGGTTCGGTCCTCGTCCAGGAGTTCGTCGGCGAGTTCCATCGCGGCCTCCTCTTCACCGATCCGAAGGAGCTGAGAGAGGTAGACGAACAGAAAGACGACGGTGGGCATAGGGTTGCGGATCACGATCCAGCCGTTCGCCTCGAATCCGCGTTCGATGTCGACGTCGTCGCCGATGTCGAGGTCGCCCGAGACGATCAGTTCGCCCGCGACCTGGACGCGCTCGCCGAGGTAGGCGTCCTCTCCGACGAGAACGTTCCCGTCCACGGTGCACCACATATCGAGACGACAGTCCCCCTCGGCCTCGAGGTCGCCGCCGAAGCGGACTCGTTCGCCAGCGATCACCGATCCACCCCGAACCCCGAGATCGACGACGGTCTGACCCCCGACGAGGACGTCTCCATCAGTTACGAGCGCGTGCTCCTCGACGGTCGTGCCGTCCGGAATCGCGAGTTCATCGAGGGGTTCCGTTCCGAACACACTGGACACGTCGATACCATCGGTAATAACGGTTGTTGCGGATTCGATTGCGAAACCGGGAAACGCAAGGCCAGTGACCGCAATCGAGATCCCAAACCCGTGGGGTGTGGGCGGTGCTACGTTCCCCAGTCGCGACGTTCTGTGGGACGTTCGGAGAGCGCCATCACGTCAAGCGGCTCGGATTCGGTCTCGATGGCCTCGAGTGCGGCCCTGGTACTGGGAACCGTCGAGAAGTAGGTCACCACCTCTTCGACGGCGACTTCGAGCAGGTCGCGGTCGCGGGAGAAGATGACGTCGATTTCTCCGGCGCGAAGTTTGCCGACCAAATCGTCGAGGTCGGTCTTGTCGTAAATGTCAAAGTGGCTCGCGGCAGCCTCGCGGACCTCCGAGAGGTCCTGGTTTTGTTGGGACATCGCCCCGAGCGTTTCCTCATCGAATACGGCGGTCCCACTCGTCGGAATTGTCTTCCCGGTTGCCGATTGTGATTTGAGGTACGCCTTTCCGAACGACCGGGCGGTTCCCATTACCTCGCCAGTCGACTTCATCTCCGGACCCAGTCGGGGATCGCTGCCAGGGAGTCGATCGAATGGCAACACAACCTCCTTGACGGAGACGTTCTCGGGGATCTGCTCGTGGACGCGGAGTTCGTCGAGCGTGTGGCCGATCATAACCTTCGCGGCCAGCTTGGCAATCGGGACGCCGGTTGCTTTCGACACGAACGGCACGGTTCGCGAGGACCGCGGATTCGCCTCGAGGACGTACACCTCGTCTCCGTCATTGTCCGGATCGGTTGGATCGCCCTCGTCGCGGACGGCGAGTTGGACGTTCATCAGACCCTCCGTCTCGAGCGCCTGCGCGATTTCGAGCGTTATCTCGCGGACCCGCTTGAGCGTCTCGCGGGAGAGTGATCGCGGAGGAATCATACACGCCGAGTCGCCGGAGTGAACCCCCGCTGCCTCGACGTGTTCCATGATCCCACCGATAAGGACGTCGTCGCCGTCCGCCACCGCGTCGACGTCGAGTTCGACGGCGTCGGCCAGGAAATCGTCGATCAGAATGGGCTTGTCCGGCGAGACCCTGACCGCTTCCTCGACGTAGGCTTCGAGTTCAGAGTCGGAGTAGACCACCTCCATCGCCCTCCCGCCGAGAACGTAGGACGGGCGGACGAGAACCGGATAGCCGATCTCGTGGGCTAACTCGAGCGCCTCGTCGAGGCTCGTCGCCGATCCGCCCTCGGGCTGGGCGATGCCGAGGTCGTCCATCAGGACGTTGAACCGGTCGCGGTCTTCGGCGAGGTCCATCGCCTCGACCGAGGTGCCCATGATCTCGCAGTCGAGTCCCCGTCGATCGATTTCCGCCTCGAGCGGTTGGCCGATGTTGACAGACGTCTGGCCGCCGAACTGGACCATCACGCCGTCCGCACCCGTCTCCTCGACGACGTCTGCGACCTCTTCGGCGGTGATCGGTTCGAAGAACAGGCCGTCACTTGTGTCGTAGTCGGTCGAAACGGTTTCGGGATTGTTGTTGACGACGTGGGCATCGATCCCTTCTTCGCGGAGCGCGCGCACGGCGTGGACCGAGCAGTAATCGAACTCGACCCCCTGTCCGATCCGGATGGGGCCGCCGCCGACGACCACCACGGAGTCGACGTCGCGATCGACGCGAACCTCGTTCCGGCTGATGTCCGTAGATTGTTCACGTGCAGAGTAGTAATACGGCGTCGTCGCGGCGAACTCTCCGGCACAGGTGTCGACCTGCTTGAAGCGTCGGTCGACCGATTCGTGTTCGACCGCATCGATCGGTCCGGTGGTCCCATCGCCGTCGTCCGCGATAGCGGCCGAAAGCGTGTCGTGGCCGCCGTCACCTGCGAACGTCGCGGTCTGGTGATCGGTGAACCCGAAGTCAGTCGCGGGGCCGAATTCGCCCTGGGCAGCAGCTGCCGCGGCGTCGGCAATGTTCTCGAATCGCTCGAGATACCACTTGCGAATCTCGGTGAGGTCGACGATTTCCGAAACCGTGTACCCGCGGTCGAACGCCTCGAAGATGGCGTAGGGGCGATCGGGGGTTGGCGTTTCGAGGTAGTCGGATTCGAGTTCCGCGTCAGAGACGGTCGAAAAGTCTACCGCCGGTTCGTACTCCGTCGAGCGAAGGGCCTTGAGCAGCGACTCCTCGAACGTCCGACCGATCGCCATCGCTTCACCGGTCGATTTCATCGCGGGTCCGAGTTCGAAGGAAACGTCGGTGAACTTGTCTTTGGGCCACCGCGGAATCTTGGTGACCACGTAGTCGATGGCCGGTTCGAATGCCGCCGTCGTTTCGCCCGTGATTTCGTTTTCGATCTCGTGGAGTCGCTTGCCCAGGGCCACCTTGGCGGTGACGCGGGCGATGGGATAGCCGGTCGCCTTCGAGGCCAGTGCCGACGATCGAGAGACGCGGGGATTGACTTCCACGACGCGGTACTCACCCGAAGGCGTCCCGTCGTCGCGCCAGGCGAACTGGATGTTACACCCGCCCTGGATCCCGAGTTCACGGATGACGCGCAGTGCCGCATCGCGCATTTCCTGGTGGCCGTCGTCGGGGATCACCTGAGAGGGCGTCACGACGATGGATTCGCCGGTGTGGATTCCCATCGGATCGATGTTCTCCATGTTGCAGATGATGATACAGGAGTCGTCGGCGTCGCGCATCACCTCGTACTCGAGTTCGATCCAGCCGGCGATAGATTCTGTGACCTGGACCTCGTGATTTCGAGACAGCTGAAACCCCTTGTGGACGATGTCGCGGAGTTCGTTCATGTCATCGACGACCCCGGATCCGCTTCCGCCGAGGGTGTAGGCAGTGCGCGCGATGACCGGGAGGCCACCGACCGATTCGACGGCGTCTTCGAGTTCGTCCATTTCGGTGATCGTCTCGGAGCGACAGACCGGCTGGCCGATATTCCGCATTCGCTCGCGGAACAGCTGACGGTCCTCCGTTGCGTAAATCGTCTCGAGTGGCGTCCCCATGATCTCGACGTCGTGTTCCTCGAGGACACCCTGTTCGGCTAGCTCCGCAGTGACATTGAGTCCAGTCTGGCCGCCAAGACCCGCGATGACGCCGTCGGGGTTCTCGGCTCGGATGATCTCCGCAATGGCCTCCGTCGTGATCGGTTCGACGTAGACCTTATCGGCCATTCCAGGGTCGGTCATGATCGTCGCGGGGTTGGAGTTAACGAGGACGACCCGGGCACCTTCCTCTTCGAGTGCGCGGCACGCCTGTGCGCCGGAGTAGTCGAACTCTGCCGCCTGTCCGATCTGTATCGGTCCACTACCGATCAGCAAAATTGTGCGGTCCTCGTCGGGCATTACTCGATGAGAGTTCGCACATCGTGATAAGCCCGGCGAAATGGTACGAAATACGAACCTCGATTACGAATTTCGAAACGGCAATGGCGGTTGACCCCCATTGGGCGAATCCTCGGGTACGGAAGGTGTTCAGTTGGCGTCGATTCGGTACCGGTAGGGGCGATCCTGGATTACCTCGATTTCGACCTCACCGAGTTCGGCTTCGCGGCCCAGGACCGTGGCGATTCGATGTGCGCTATCGAACTCTTCGCCGTGTGCTTCGAGCAGTTCTAGAATCTCGCGGGCCGTTAGTGGTTGCTCGGGATCGGCCTCTGAAAGCACGCGTCGGATGCGCTCGAAATCACCTCGCCGGATGCGCATGGGTGACCGATTGGGGGCTTCGAACATAACTCCCCGTCAGACAGGAGTCGGACGCAGGGTGGCGATTCTTGTCAGGGGGCGATTGATATCTGGGAACCTCACGGCTTGATCGTAAATGAATTCGCCTCAACAATCCGCACAGAAACAGTCGTCTACCGTTCTCCGATCGACACGTTCCGATCCCGAAACAGTCGCGCGAGTACATCGTTTTTGTCTCGATCACTGGATCCGCTCCGCTACAGGGGCGCGTCGAACTCCGATTCGAATTCTCGTGCCCGGCGGTATTCGTCGACGAAGGCTTCGACGTCGAAGTCGTGCATCTGGGATTCGAAGTCCGATATCGCGTCGTCGTCGCCATGGCTGATGGCGTGTTCCATGAGTTCGACGAGCAACTCGACGACAATTTCGTGGAGTCTCCGTGAGTCGAAGTCCGTGACCCACACGAGGGAATACCCGACCTGTCCGTCGGTACTGACGTCGGCGGATGCCACTGATTGTGGGAACTCCTCGAGAACGACGCCCATGAGGTGGACGATCCCAAATTCAGGGTACTCGTCTGCGGTGTCGATGGCGTCGCGGAGCACGTCGGCGATGGATTCGGGGACGAACCGGCCGAGTGGATGGACGTCCACCACGACGGCGTGGGTGTCTCCGCAGTCACAGTCGAACTCCCGCATACCCATATCGAGATCGCGAGCGTCGACCGTTTCGCCGCAGGGCAGATCGAGTAACCTGGAATCGGTGCCCGGGACGCGCGGGTCAGTCATTGGTGTATTTCAGGGGTGTAGAAGCAAAAGATCAGCGAAGACGACTGGAGGGAGGCTTCGAATCGAGCGAACGCTAAACGCAAGGAGGCTTCTGAATGAGCGAGTACCGGACCACGAAGCATCAATTGCGCTCTCTGTCACCATCCAAAACAACCAGTACAACCCTCCCCACCGTATCCCTCACTAGACGTCGGAAACGTACCCCTGATTCCGCATACACGAGGCCATCTCTGCCGCGTTCTGGTGTTCGTGAAGAGTCGTCGGCGTATCGCAATAATAAATACTGCCGTCGTATCTGAGGGTGATCTCCTCGGTGCTACCGAGGACGTCCATCCTGACGACGAGTCGTTCGCCAGATTCGAGTCGAGAGAGGAGTTCCTCCGCCGTGTGCGTCCCCGCTTCGACGGTTATCGGCTCGTTCATGGTCGACACTCGAATGCCCGGGTGGAAAATATTCCTTGTTGCATGATAACGTTTATCAATATCGGTCGTCTACTACGTATCGTGGCCCTGCGGGCCCGGACGATATCATGGAAACCACACGAGATGATCCCGATCGCACCGACGTGCCAGCACGAACCGACCGGTGTGCCGAACTGACGCTTGCAGACGGCGGGATCGTCATCTACGACACGGACAATCATTGTGCGTGGATCCAATCGAGTGACGCGCTTTTAATCGACGACCTCGACTAGTCCGGGAATTCGTCGATCCGCTTGTGGACGTACGCCGTCCACTCGTCGAGAGTTCGATGCATCAGCGAGCGTGCTTTTTCGGGGTCGATCGCGCGATACTGATAGACGTGTCCACCACTGTCGAGCAGCCGTCGTCGTCGAGTAACCAGTCCCTTTTCCAGGAGCGTCGACAATCCGCGGTTGACGTTGCTCCGGTCGCGATCGACGAGTTCGGCGAGCTCCGCAACGGTACTGTCCGGCGCGGCGAGCAACTCGAGGTACAACCGCCCCTCGTGGCCAGCGATGTCGAACACGCAACGCATGACCTCCTCGAACCCAGGCTCGGAATCGAGGATCAAATCCCGAAACGTTGTGTCCGGATCCGTTTGCATGTACGCTTCGTTCGGGATGTCAATTATAAGTCTATGTGCGACCGTGTACCACGATCACACGGTCGATCACCAGGTGTGTCGTATTCACCGGTAGATCCGGGTTACTGGTTCGTACGCACACAGGGTTGGTAACGGGTCGATCAGTCGCGCATGATGACCGTCACGGGTCGATCCGCAGAAAGCAGAACCGACTGCGTGACGCTCCCGAAGATGACCTTGCCGGTCGGGCTCCGTTTGCGACCACCCATGACGATGTGATCAACGTCTTCGTCGCTCGCCACGTCGACGATCACTTCTGCGGGATTGCCGTGTCGACGCACTCTCGTCGTTTCGATACCAGCAGCCTCGAGGCGTTCCTCGGCGTCGGTCACCGTGTCCGGGACTGGGGTAGAGCCCAGCATCTGTTCGGAAGACATCGTTCCCGAGCTATCGTCGAAGACCTCGAAATCCTTGACGACGTTGAGAACGACTACCTCGATGTCCTCGGGGTCGGCCGGCAACGACGTCACGATGTCGACGGCCCGTTCAGCGCGTTCGTCGTTCGCGTCCAGCGGGAGAAGAATCCGGTACATAAGCGACCCCACGTTACACGGGGTGTTAACTTTTCTCTTGCGAGACGATAGCAGCCCAATCGCATTCGGGATCGAACCAGTCGAAACAGAATCGCAGGACGCGGGATCGAGATCTCAATCCAGAAGGAACGTCAGCAGTCCCTTCTGGGCGTGTAGGCGATTTTCTGCCTGGTCCCAGACGATCGAATTGCCGCTTTCGAGCACCGCGTCGGTGATCTCCTCGCCTCGATGGGCCGGCAAACAATGCATCACGAGCTGGTCGTCGACGAGTTCTGCGTCGACTCGAAAGCCGGCCGTCGAGAAGGTCTCGAGCTTTTCGGCCCGTTCTGATTCCTCCCCCATGCTCACCCACACGTCGGTGTAAACGACGTCGGCACCGTCGACCGCTGCCTCGGGATCGGTCGTCGTCTCGGGGACCCGTCCGAGTTCGGCCGCCCGGTCCAAGACCTCATCGTCGACGCCGAATCCCTCCGGCGTGGCGACGACGAGATCTAGGTCCACGAGTGCGGCTCCCAAGACGAAGGACTGACAGACGTTGTTGCCGTCGCCGACCCAGGCGACACGAGCGTCGAATCCCCCGAACTGCTCGCGAATCGTGAGTAGGTCCGCGAGCGTCTGACAAGGGTGTGCGTCGTCGGTCAATCCGTTTACCACCGGCACCGTCGCGTACTCACCGAGTTCGACGACGTCCTCGTGTTCGAAGACGCGCGCCATGATCACGTCGACGTACCGCGACAGCGCCCGGGCAGTATCCCTTACCGGCTCGCCGTGACCCAGGTGAATGTCGTCTGGACCCAGAAAGATCGCGTGGCCCCCCAGTTGCGTGGTGCCGGCCTCAAAGGATACCCGTGTTCTCGTCGAGGGCTTTTCGAATATCATTCCCAGACTCTTTCCGACCATCGCCTCGGGGGATTTCCCCCTGGCGTGGCGTTCCTTCAGGTCGGTCGCTCGCGTTAGCACGTTGTCCAGTTCCTGTTTCGTGAGGTCGTCGATGTCGAGAATGTTCATGGCTGGTTCACTCCGTGGTGTTCGCAAGATCGCGTGCGACATCTTCGAGCACCGCGACCGCCCGATCTAGGTCTGCGAGTTCGAGGTGCTCGTCCGGTGCGTGATCGAGGGACGAATCGCCCGGTCCGTAAGTAACCATTGGACAGTCCCAGTCGCCTGCGTAAACGTTCATGTCCGAGGTTCCCGTCTTCCGAAGAAGTCTCGGTTCGCCGTCGCGACGTCGAATCGCCGCACGAAACGCTCGTGCAACGACCGTTCGCGGGCTTTGCATCGTCGGCTCGACGGCGTCGTTCCAGTGAACGGTACCCGTAGACAACTGGCCGTCCGCCCGTTCGCGGATTTCGTCCGTCGATTGCCGTGGAGGGATGCGAAATTGCACCTCCATCGTGGCCTCGACCGCGAGACCGTCATCGCTCGGACCGCCCTCCATCAAGACCGGCTTCGGTGTCACCTGCTCGAAGATCGGTTCCCATTCGTCGGATCCGAACGTCCCATCGACTCTCGCCCACCAGTCGAGGGCGTCCTGTATCGCATTGTTTTCGGGCCGTGAGGTATGTCCCGACTCGGAGGTCGCGACGTAGGTCCCCTGGAGGATGCCTCGGTATCCGAGCGTGACGCCCTCCCAGCCGGATGGCTCTCCGTTCACCACCGCATCCGGTTCGTCGCGATCTTCGACTAGGGATCGAGCACCCATTGAGTCGACTTCCTCGCCAACCACTCCAGCGAAGGAGACACCGGTCCGGACCGCCGCGACTGCCATCGCAGCAAGCGGTCCTTTGGCGTCGACGGACCCACGTCCCCACAGTTCGGGACCGTGTTCGCCGTCCTCGATCCGGACTGGAATCTCGCCGGGAACAGTGTCGACGTGCGACGTCAACAGGACCGAATCGTCGGCCGGTGCGCGGACGTTCCCCACTTCGTCGATAGACACCGCGCGATCGTGTGATTCGAAAAACGACGCGAGTGCGTTGGCGCAGTCGGATTCCTCCCCGGTCGGCGAGGGAATCGAAACGAGATTCTCGAGGAGCTCCCGCGCCTCGGTGTCCGCAGCGACGGTCGTCATGTGATGATGTCCTCCAAGGCGTCGATCACGGCGTCGGCGTGCTCGCGTTCGACCGTGAGTGGAGGGAGTAATCGGACGACGCTCCGACCGGCCGGGAGCGCGAGAATTCCATGTTCGAGTGCTAGATCGCGAAGGATCACGTTCGAACCGCGACGGACTTCGATCCCGATCATCAGGCCTTCACCCCGGACGTCGCGTGCCGAATCGCCCAGACGATCCGTCAGCGTTTCCTGGAGGTAGTCGCCCACGTCAGCGGCATTCGCGGGAAGATCCTCACGCTGGATCACGTCGAGCGTCTCGCCAGCCGCGGCGCTCACGACCGGGCCGCCGGAGAACGTGGACGCGTGGCTTCCGGCGTCCGCGGCGATCCAGTCGCGAACGAGCGTCGCGCCCATTGGAAGCCCGCTCGCGAGGCCCTTGGCGGTCGTGAGTACGTCCGGGACGATGTCGTAATCGTCGGAGGCCCACATCGAACCCGTCCGACCCAGTCCGGTCTGGATTTCGTCGAGGATCAACGCGGCTCCCGCAGTCTCGGTAACCTCCCTCACCGCCTCGAGATACTCGTCCGTGGGGGGATTGATGCCGCCCTCGCCCTGGATCGGTTCGAGAATGACGGCAGCCGTCTCATCGTCGACCTCCTCGGCCATCGCGTCGGCGTCGCCGTATGGGACGAACTCGAAGTCGCCCGCGAGCGGTCCGAACCCCTCGCTGTACTCGTCTTTCCAGGTCGCAGCGAGCGATCCCATCGTCCGGCCGTGAAATCCCTGCATCGTCGAGACGATCTTGGACCGCCCGGTCGCATGCCTGGCGAACTTCAGTGCGGCCTCGTTGGCTTCGGTTCCCGAGTTACAGAGCCAGACCTTTTCGACGTCTCCCGGGGCGATATCCGCCAGCAGCTCGTATAGCGCCGTCCGCGCCGGATTCGGATACGACGCCTGGACGTAGAATAGTTCTTCGAGCTGCGATCGAGTAGCGTCGATGACGTCGGGGTGACAGTGGCCGACAGGCACACACGCGTAGCTCGCGCCGAAATCGAGGTACTCCGTCCCATCCGAATCATAGAGAAACACCCCATCGCCGCGGTCGATCCGAATCGGTTTCTCGGAGAATACGAAGCCACTCATTGTCCTGTGTGCTGTGCGGTCATTGGTTGAGTCGTTCGGGGTTCATTTCTGGATAGTCATGATTCTATCGCGTCCGGGAGCACGTGCGTCCCGCGACCGTCAAGGGCCGACCGAATCGGCGACACCGCGTTGGCGTTCGCGACCACGACCTCGCGTGCACCCCCCTCGAGGGCTTCCGTCGCGGCCATCACCTTTCGACGCATGAAGCCTTCGGCTGCACGTTCCAGTTCCTCGTAAGCGTCGGGTGTTTCGACTCGCGCGATCACCGACTCGGGATCGTCGGGATCGCGATAGACCCCGTCGACGTCGGTTAGCGAGACGAGCGTGCCCTCGAGGGCCGCCGCCACGGCCGCCGAGGCACGGTCGGCGTCGGTATTTACCGCGACGCCATCGTCGGCGAGCATCGGCGGAGAGACCACCGGGGTGTATCCATCCGCCAGGAGCGTCCCGAGCACATCGTCGTTGACGGTTTCGATCCGACCGGAGTGGTCGCCGCGACGGATCTTCCGTTTGCCGTCTTCGACCACCCGGACGACCGATTTCCGGGGACCGAACAGGAGTCGCCCGTCGACGCCCGATAGACCGACTGCGTCGACGTCCACTGCCTGGAGCCCCGTTACGAGATCCGTGTTCACGAGCCCAGCCATCGCCATCTTGAAGACGTCCATCGTCTCCTCGTCAGTGAACCGTCCCACAACCCCGGACGGCGTCTCCACATAGTCGGGGTCGATGCCCATGCGTTCGAGCGTTTCGTCGACCGCTGTCGAGCCCCCGTGAACGACGACGACGTCCGTTCCCTCCTCCCGAAGGGCGGCGACGTCTTCGAGCGCGCCTTCCGGTTCCACGGCGCGGGCTCCACCGATCTTGACGACGACCGTCATTGCGACCATCCCCCACTGGTCGAATCGGCCTCTCGGATCATCTCAGGGAGCCCCCACCGGGTGCATGCCGGGGAACTCGAGCCCAGCTGTCTCCTCGAGCCCGAGGGCCACGTTTGTAGCGTGGACGGCCTGGCCCGCCGAGCCCTTCATCATGTTGTCAATCGCAGAAAACACCACGACTCGACCGTTCCTCGGATCGAGTTCGAAGCCGACCTCGGCGACGTTCGAGCCAGCAACGGCCTTTGGTTCCGGGTAGCGGTAGACGCCCGATCCCCCGGCAACGAGTCGGACGAACGGCTCGTCCTCGTAACTTCCACGGAACGTACCCCAGAGATCGCCCTTCGAAACCGGGCCGTCGGGGTAGACGTGGCACGTCGCCGACGCACCCCGGGTCATATCCACCGCGTGGGCGGTGAACGAGACGCGCGTTCCCAGGTACGTCTCGATTTCGGCCTCGTGGCGATGGCCCGTCGGGGCGTACGGCCTGACGACGCCCGAGCGTTCCGCGTGACTCGACGCATCGCCGCCGCCAGCGCCACCCTCCGACGACCCGACTTTCACATCGACGACAACGCGCTGGTCCCCGTCGAGGATGTCGGCGTCGAACAGCGGCTTCAGCCCCAGGATGGCCGCCGTGGCGTTACAGCCTCCTGATGCGATGAGCGTCGCCCCCGGAAGATTCTCCCGATTGATCTCGGGGAGCGCGTACTCGGCTTCCTCAAGGAGGTCCGGGCGGCTGTGACCGTCGTACCAATCGTCGTAGAGATCGGCCGTGGGGAGCCGAAAGTCCGCACTCAGATCGACGACTACGTCCGCGACGTCCCGGAACGCGTCGATGCGCTCCATCGACACGCCGTGTGGCGTACAGGCAAAGAGCACGTCCACCGGTTCGAGTTCCGTCGGACTCGAAAATCGGTGCGCCATCCCGCGCAGATTTGGGTGGACGGACCCGATCGTCTTGTTCTCGTAGCTTCGACTCGTTGCCTGGACCACCTCGAACCCCGGGTGTCCGTCAAGCAGTCGAAGCACCTCTCCGCCGGTAAAGCCCGACCCGCCGACGACGCTCGCCGTATAGCTGCTCACGCTGTTACCTCCATCTGAGCCTTGGACTCGAGCCAATCGACGACCGCGGCAGGGACGTCGACGTCGGTCACCTCGTTCAGTGCCTTGAACTCGACGGTGTGATTGACCTCGTGGACGGTGAACTCTCCGGATTCGGCTCCACCGACTTCCATAAGGTCGACGCCGAGTAATCCGCCCCCGACAGCGTCGGAGGCTCGTGCGGCAAGATCGCGCATCTTCGGCGTGATTTCGATTTCCTCTGTCTCCGCACCGCGAGCCGCGTTCGTGAGCCAGTGGTCCGACGAGCGTGCCATGGCCGCGATGGGCACCCCGTCAGTCGTGACGATACGCATGTCGCGGCCGGGCTTTTCGACGAACTCCTGAATGTAGAACACCTTGTGCTCGTAGTGGCCCAGAGTCTCCTTGTGCTCGAGGACGGCCTCGGCGGCGTCGCGTGAGTCGAGCTTTGCCATAAGGCGTCCCCACGAGCCGACGACCGGCTTGAGTACGCACGGATAACCGAACTCCTCGACGGCCTCTAGAGCCGATTCCTTGGTGAAGGCGACTTTCGTATCCGGCGTCGGGACGCCTGCCTCGGCCAGCACCAGACTGTTGCGTGCCTTGTCTGCACACACCGCAGCCGTTTCGGGACTGTTCACGACGGGGATGCCGTAGGAATCCACGAAACGGGTGGTGTAGCGCGATCGACTGGTCGCGAGACACCGGTCGACCACGATGTCGACGCCCTCGAACGGCTCTGGCGGCTCGAAGATCCCGAATTGCTCCTTGCGGACGTCGATCTTCGTCACGTCGTGACCCCGGCCTCGGAGTTCCTCGAGCAGCAGCTTCTCGTCGCGTCGGATCCGCGAGTAGAGGACGCCGACGTTCATTCGCCTACTCCCCCCAGTCCTCTTCGAGTTCGGGTGCCGTATCGAGTTCGACGGGATCGACACCGACGACTTCGAGTTCGGCACCGCAGGTCGCGCAGTCGACGATCTCTCCAATCTCCAGGTCGTCGTGCAGGTCCAGTTCGGCCCCGCACTCGGGACATTCCGTCATCGTACACTGTACTCGTCGCTTTATTCACTTAAACGCTTCGAACTTGTAAAAATAGTTAACTAACCGTAGAAGCGTCTGTTGGCAAAAAAGAAGGGCTCATTCGGGAGTTCGTCGTCTCGTATATCAGTATTTTGTTATTATAGTAGGGCCAATGTTACTCGTGTCAAGTGTATCGTGAGACGGCCGCACTTCGCGCCTCCGTGGCACCCTCGAGGTCCTTCCAGCGAGCATCGACCGTTTCCCGGTCGCCCGCGAAACAGATCTCGGCGCGGTCGAGGGCGTCGGCGAGCTGGGTCGGGGCCGGTCCGCCGAAGGAGTCACGAGACCCTACGCTCGTTTCTGGATCCAGCGTCGCGACGACGACGTCGCGGTCTACCCAGTCCGTCAGAGGGTCGTCGAGTACGTCCATTGCGGCACGGTCGAGGGCTGCGTATATTTCGTCGGTTGTTGGGGGGCCGTCTCCTGCAGATTCAAGAGTCGTGGCTGCCGTCGCGACGAGTTCGTGGGCCGTCCTGAAAGGAAGGCCTTCCATCGCGAGACGGTCCGCCACGCCCGTCGCCGTAGCGAATCCGTCGCCGGCGGCGGATGCCAGGATGGATTCGTTCCACGTCGCCGTTGCGACTGCACCCGCGGCGACCGTCGAGGCCTCGCGGACAGAATCCACTGCATTGAAGACGTGTGGATGGGCCCGTTGGAGGTCGCGATTGTACGCCCGCGGCAGTCCCTTGAGAATCGAAAGGATGGCGTTGACACCGGCAGCTGCGTCGCCGGAACTCGCCCTGACCAGTTCCATCGTATCGGGGTTCTTCTTCTGTGGCATGATCGAGGACGTGGAGGCGTACTCGTCGGCGAGTTCGACGTATCCAGCGTTCGAGAAGACTATCGTATCTTCTGCGAGTCCCGAGAGCGTCGTCGAAACGCCGGCGACCGCACTCGCCGTTTCCAAAAGGAAGTCGCGAGTCGACACGGCGTCCATCGCGTTCTCGATCACCGAATCGAACCCGAGAAGGTCGGCCGTGCGTTTGCGGTCGACGTCGAACGGCGTCCCCGCGAAGGCAGCCGCGCCCAGCGGCGAACGGTTGACGCGACCAAAGGCGTCCATCAAGCGTTCGGTGTCACGAGCCAGGGCGTTCTCGTAGGAGAGCAGGTAGTGTGCGACAGTCGTCGGCTGTGCCGGTTGCAGGTGGGTGAACCCGGGCATCACCGATTCGAGGTGGTTCGACGCGACAGTGGCGAGGGCCTCGCGCGTCTCCAGTACTGCCTCGACCGTTTCGAGCAGGTCTTCACGGAGACGGTAGCGAATGCAGGCAGCCACCTCGTCGTTACGCGAACGCGCGGTGTGCATCCGTCCGCCACGTTCGCCGACGCGTTCGACGACGGCCGTCTCGATGGCCGCGTGGACATCCTCTCCGTCCGGAAGTTCGTCGTAGCCGGCCGCTTCGACGTCGGCGAGTGCCTCGAGAATCGCAACCGCGTCAGCGGCATCGACGATTCCCTGCTCTTCGAGCATGACGACGTGTGCACGATCGACGGCGAGATCGGCCGCGAAGATGCGTTCGTCGGCCGCGAGGCTCGACAGGAAGCCGCGAGCCGGACCGCCGCTAAAGCGATCGCGGCGTACAACGTCCCTGGTCGGATCCGGTGGGGTGTAGTCGGAGTGCTCGTCGGTACGCTCGTCCGTCATCCCGTCTCACTCCTCGAGATTGTGTTTGATGACGCGGTTTGCCAGGCGCTCCTGGAAGCCGTGATACTTCGCGACGCCGGTCGCGTCGGACTGTTCAATGCCGCCCATGACGTCCTCGGTGTCGAACGATGCGGCTTCGGCGGAGTAGACCGCATAGGACGAATTGCGACCCACCGGACGGGCCTGTCCGCCCTCGAGTCGAATCGTGACGGTCCCCGTCACCCTGCGCTGGGTCTCCTCGATGAAGCCCTCGAGTGCGCCCACAAGGGGGGCGTTCACGAGACCCTGGTATCCCTTCTCGGCCCACTGGTGATCGACCTGTTTTTTGAACGAACGCTCCTCTTTTGTCAGGACCAGCGACTCGAGTGCCTCGTGCGCGTTCAACAAGACCGTGGCCGCAGGGTGTTCGTAGTTCTCGCGGACCTTCAGACCAAGCATGCGATCCTCCATCAGGTCAGTGCGACCGACCCCGTAGTCGCCGGCCACGTCGTTGAGCGTCCGGATCAACTCGACTGGTTCGATCGCTTCGCCGTCCAGACCGACGGGATACCCGTTCTCGAACTCGATCTCGAGGAGTTTCGTCTCTCCAGATGGGGCGGTCGTCCACCGGTAGATGTCCTCCGGGGGGACGTACCCAGGTTCTTCGAGTTCGGAGCCTTCGATCGACCGGCTCCAGAGGTTCGTATCGATGCTGTATCGACCCTCGTCGCCGCCTTCTACCGGCAGGCCACGATCACGTGCGTACTCCTGCTCCCAGTCCCGAGTGAGGCCGAGTTCGCGGATCGGCGCGATGACCGCCAGGTCGCTGTCGCGCCAGACTGCCTCGAATCGTAGCTGGTCGTTCCCCTTGCCAGTGGAGCCGTGGGCGACGCCCGTACACCCCTCCTCCTTCGCGACCTCGAGAATCGCGCTGGCGATGACCGGGCGGGCGAGCGCCGTTCCCAGAGGATACCCCTGATACAACGCGTTCGCCCGAACGCCGTCGAAGCACAGTTGCGCGAACTCGTCTTTTGCGTCGACAACGTGGTGCTCCAGATCGAGCGCGTCGGCGGTATCCCTGGCCTCCTCGAACTCGTACTCGGGTTGTCCGACGTCGACGGTGACGCCGATTACTTCGTCGTAGCCGTATTCCTCTTCGAGCAGCGGAACGCAAACCGTTGTGTCGAGCCCGCCGGAGAAGGCGAGCGCGACGCGATCAGTGTCTGACATGTGTGATGTGTGGGTGGTGACGTTTTCGACCGCCGGCCGGGCGGCCCTCGTTTCGTATCGATGCGAGCGCGGGACGGAAATGAGTGTTATGCGGGCCTATCGGCCCGGCCGCCGCCGTCGCGAAAATAGAGCGGACCGATCGCTCGAACCGACTGCGAACGAGCCGTTGCGACGGTCCTTCGTCATATACGGAAAACTAACCGGAGGGGAGTACTAAATCCTTGCGAGTCGCGAGAGCGCGTGTGAATAGTTGTGTAGTTCCAAACAGCTTGACTCTTCAGACGGTCCGACCGCTCCGTAACGGTCCACGACGTCTCGCGATCGTGGTACTCATTGTGCTGTACGTCCTCCCATTCATATTGTGTATAGCCTGAACGCCCCCGTCCCGGCGTCGGTCTCGCGGCTGGCACGCGGTCTCGCCGCGGACACGATTGAGGCGACGCGGCGGGATCGACACACATTCGTGATCAAACGCCTCGGCGAGGGGTCGCTCCGTGAGTTCACCCCCACGGTTCGCGAGACGCTCCGCGGCGTCGAACCGATCCCGGTTCGCATCGATGGGGTCGGAATGTTTCGCGAACCGACGGCCGGTCGGGGGCCGGTCGTCTACCTGGATGTCGAATCGCCCGAACTCATGGCCGTTCATCGGGGGTTGTGTGAGCCATTCGAACCTGTCGACGGATTCGAGGGCGACGAATACACGCCGCACGTGACGATCGCCCGGGGTGGCGACGCGGATCGACTTCTCGACCGGGAGGTGACCGAGTCCTGGACGATCGAGTCGCTGTTCGTCTGGAACGCCCGGTACAACGAGCCCGTCGAACGAATCGCGCTTCCGGCGTGAGACGCTTCGAGGTAGGGTAAGAATTGGGCCTGGCACGGGGTCCGTCTCACGGCGACGGCGGCTCACCGGCCCACGCGTCGAGATCTCCGTAAAAGTTCAGCAGTGCGAACTTGAGCTTCGACGGATCCACGTCGATCAGCTCCTCGCGTTCGTCCGGCGGGAACGACGGATACACGCTGTAGTCGCCGAGTTCGACGCGATTCGATCTGGTGTACCGTTCGTCGACTAGGATCCTGGCTCCGAAGTCCGCCGGCGACCGGACCACGCGCCCGATCGCCTGTCGGGTCTTCCTGATTGTCGGTATTTCGACCGCGTACCGCCAGCCGGCCTCCGGGCCGTCGAACGAACGCTCGTACGCGCGCTGGACGGCCTCCATCCGTTCGTCAAGGTGCGGGTACGGAACGCCCACCACCACGACGCTCCGGGCGTCATCGTCGTCAAAACTCACACCCTCTGCGAGCGTGCCCCACAGCGAAGTAAACAGTGCCGCGTCGGTGTCGTCGACGAGCTCCTCGCGAAGGGAGTCAGCGCGGATTCCTGGCTCGTCGAGATGTGGGGTCGCATCCCCGGAATAGTCGTGATAGTAGCGTTCCGCTTCGGCGTAACTCGGGAAGAAGACCAGCGTGTTCCCGGGTGTAAACCGAATAGCATCCTCGATTATTCCACCGACGGTCTCCTGAACTGCGGGGTCGTCGCGCTGGCTGGCAAACAGCGCCGGTGCGTCGACGGCGAACGTGCGCCGTCGGTTCTCGGGGAATCGCTCGCCGACGTTCATCGTCAGGGGATCCTCGAGCCCGAGCACGTCCTCGGTGACGTCGAAGGGGCGGAGTGTGGCGCTCATGAGCACCGTCGCGTGGAGCTCTTCGAATAGCGGCCCGGTAACCTGTCGTGGCAGGCACGCGTAGAGTTCTGCCCGTCCGACGACGCCCGTTTCGGTCCGGCGGACCCCGATCACCGGGTACGTGCCGGGATCGTCGCTCCGTTGCATCCAGTCGTCGACGAACGTCGCGGCGCTCAGCGTACTTGACTCGCGGCGCGTCGTCGTTTCGCCGTCCTTGTAGGCACGTTCGTATCGTCGATCGAGTTCCTCGCCGAGCGACAGCGCATTCGCGAGGTCGGTCTCGTAGCCCTGACCGGTGTACGTCTCCAGGAACTCTATCGTGAGCCCGTCCCGACCCGACTCGTCGTCGATCGAGACGTCGACCCACTCCTCGCCGACCGCCTCGCGATCGCCGAAACCGAACGAGGACTCGTAGACGGATACCAGTGCCTCCCGGAACGCATCGAGGACGTTAGTGGCGGACTCGGACCTGGCATCGTCGAGGTCGCCGAGTTCGTCAATCGCGCCATCGAGGGTTCGTTCGGCGAGCGTCCGACGGGCGTGGTCGCGAGCGGTGTCCGCGACGTTGTGGGCCTCGTCGAAGACGACGATGACGTCCTCGGGATCGCGGCCCAGCCACCGGAAGAATTGCTCGCGGATCATCGGATCCAGCAGGTGGTGATAGTTGCAAATTACCAGATCGACGCCCTCCATGCCCTCCTTGAGGAGTTCGTACCCGCACAGTCCAGCGTATTCCGCGTATTCGTAGACGTCGTCGGGCGTTCGAACGTCTTCGTAGAGCCAAGCGTAGAACTCGTCGGTTCCGGCGGTGAGGTTGGTGTAGAAGCGGTCGCAGACGTTTCGCTCCTCGCGAATGGCCTCGGCACTCGCCTGCCGGTCCTCGAGTTCCTCGAGTACGGCCCCTCGGGCGTCCGTCGCCCCGGAATCACCGGCCCTCGACTCTTCGAGGAGTTCCCGCTCACGATGTTCGAGTTCGGCGACATCGCGTTCGACGTCGACGAGTTCGCGGGTGGTGTCCCTGAGCGCCTGACATTCTTCGTAGCCGACGTCGATGTGGCACATCGACGTCTTGCCCCGGAAGACCACCGTTCGAATCGGTTCGGTTCGCGTGATCGCTCGCGCCTCCTCGATGAACTGTCTGGTCTGCTGGTGGACGTTCGTGGTGATAACGACCGTCTTGTCGGACGCTCGGGCGTATTCGAGCGCGGGCGACAACGACGCCAGCGTCTTGCCAGTCCCACATGCGCCCTCGAAGAGGACGTCCCGCTCCTCGACGAGTGCTTCCCGGATTCGGCCCATCGCCTCGAGCTGATGGTCGTACGGCTCCTCGTAGGGGAAGAAACGCGGGGAACCGTCCATCCGTGACACGAACGAGAGTTGCTCGCTATCAGGTAAAAGGATTCGCCGGGCGACGTGGAAGTGGAACGCTGAATTAGGCCAGCGCGTTCAACATCAGCACGAACACCCCGAGCAGGACGCCGAAGGCGACGACGGTTCGGGGATCCATCGTCGGGGTACTCGAATCCTCCGAATCGAAGTACCGGACCAGTCCCGCACTCGACATCAGGCCGCCGCTATTTTGTCCGCTGCTCATGGGAAGGAGTTTGGTGGGAGTCGTCTAAACCTTTCGGATCCTGGACCCAAAGGGGTGATTGACGTCGGTGATGCATCGTGGGAAAACTCTTATGCGCCGGGATGGGGAATTCACGGACATGCCCGTTACCCTGATGGATTTCCACGCGGACTGGTGTGGGCCGTGCAAGACCCAGGATCCCATCCTCGAAGAACTCCTGGAGGACTATCCCGACGTCGAATTCGAAAAGATCGATGTAGACAAAGAACAGGACGTGGCCAACGAATACCAGGTCCGGTCGCTGCCGACGGTCATCGTCGAAAACGACGGCGAAATCGTTGACCGGTTCGTCGGCGTGACCCAGCGCGACGACATCGAACGCGCGCTCGCCGACGCGGGCGCCTAGGAAAATACTAACACTCGCCGGTGTAACGCGACATCAATCGCTCTAACGCAACACTCACCGCTGTAACGCAACAACCACTGCCGTATCCTCGAGCGGCGTTTCGTTCCCCCGAACGGTACTCAAATTTCGTAATCGATTCCGTTAGAGCGCCGTTTCGAGGTCGTGACTCCACCGGAGGATATCCTCGTCGGCCCCAAATCGACCAACACACTGGACGCCGAGCGGTAAGCCCCCGTCCGTCCGACCAGCTGGCAGGGCGATCGTCGGCATACCGGCATGCGTCCACGGTAAGTTCACGACCGGATCTCCGGTGTCGTCTATTCCGGACGGGGCCGGTCCGCGTGCCGCGGGTGCGATCCAGATGTCGATCCCGGCGTCGTCCATCCAGGTTTCGAGTCGCTCGCGGAGTTCTTCCCGACTCCGACGGCCGGTCGCGATCTCCGCCGTCGGAACTGTTCGACCAGTCTCGATGAACCGTCTCGTCACGTCCGCGTATCGATCCCGATACTCGTCGAAATTGTCCTCGTGGGCGAGCGCCAGTTCCGCGGCGATGAGCCGTTCGTGGCGCTCGTTGATTTTCTCGATGTCATCGAGCACGTCGACCTCTTCGATCCGGTAGCCAGCCGTCTCGAGTCCCCCGAGCTGCTCCTCGAAGGCCGATCGTCCGACGTCCGACACCTGTTCGAGATACGGGCCATCGGGGACGCCGAGCGTGGGACGCGACCCAGCGTCGGGGAGCGTCTGCCACGAGTCGAACAGAACGGGAGCCGCGAGGGCCATCCCCGCCGTCTCTCGAGTGAACGCGCCCACGTGATCGACTGACGAGGAGAACGAGATAACTCCGTCTGTCGGGATACGGTCGGCAGTGGGTTTGAACCCAACTATACCGCAGAACGCCGCAGGTCGAATCACCGATCCGATCGTTTGCGTTCCCAGAGCGAGGGGACAGAGCCCAGCCGCCACCGCGGCTGCCGAGCCGCTGGAGGACCCACCCGGCGTGTGGTCGAGCGCGTGAGGGTTGCGCGTCGGTCCCGGGTCGGAGTAGGCGAACTCAGCCGTGACCGTCTTTCCGAGCACCAGCGCACCAGCCTCCCTGAGTCTGGTAACCGACGTCGCCTCAAGTCCCTCAAGGACCGCGGGTGGGAGGTCCGATCCGGCGCGGGTGGGAAGTTCCGCGACGTGAAAGATATCCTTGACACCGACCGGGACGCAGTAGAGCGACGGCCGTTCCGCCAGGGTCGGATAGCGGTCGGCGACCGCCTCGGCTTCGTTCCGGAGTCGATCGAAGCGCCCCGATTCCGGTACCAGCGACTCGATATCCGGTTCGATTTCCTCCACGCGGCCCCGAATTGCCGAAACGGTTTCGCGTACGTCTCTTCGGTCGGTTCGGAGCGCATCAGCAAGGGCAGGAAGCGATAGAGACTGGTTCATGCCCAGTTTTCCGCATCCGACGGCATGAACATACTGCCATCGAGGAAGTCAGGATGAAGGCTGATCGAACGGGGCCGTCCTCGGAACGAATCCCACGATCGGAACGGTCGATTCTCTATGCGATCCGATGCACGCTCAGTCCGACGCGCGTGCCACCTGGAGGAGCGACTCTGCGAGTCCCACCTCGATGCGACGCTCCTCGACAACCTCGACGAAGTCCCAGGGAAAGTAGTGGTTCCATCCATTCAAATGCGAAAGGTCGACGTCGTCGACTACGATGTACTCGTCGGCGTCCGGAAAGAGGTCAGAAAGCATCAATACGCGTTCGCGTCGCATCGGCGGGATCTGAACCTCCGTTCCGAGTCGTTCGACGGCCTCGTCTTTGCCCGGAATGTCTGCCTCCTGCTTTAGGGCCTGGTTGCCGGTGGCCCACACCTCATGGTCGGTTTCGTGGGCGAGATACCTGACCCACGCGAGGGGCACCATCGGTTCCCTACGTGGATGGGGGTTGACGTCGATGGCGTCGTCACGATCGAACGCGAACACTTTCATGCGTGTCACAGACAAACTCGGCATATTCAACGTTCCGGTTCCCGGCCCACTCCATCCCGACGCGTTCGGAACGCTCTATGCCGCCACAGGTAGGCTCCCACTGACCACAACTTGGTAGTAGGACTGGGTCCCAGATATCGTATGAACTTCACTCCCGGGCCGACGGCGGTCCCACCCGAAGTCAGGGAGGCCATGGCCGAACCGCAACCGAACCCGGACATCGAACCGGCGTTCGCGGATTGCTACGAAGACCTCTGTTCGAAGCTTGCGACGGTCTACAACACCGACCACGATGTCGTCGTCCTCGGTGGCGAAGGAATCCTCGGACTCGAAGCGGCGATCGACTCGCTCGTCGGACCAGGCGACCGCGTCCTCTGTATCTCGAACGGACTTTACGGCGACGGGTTCGCCGACTTCGTCGATGCCGCCGACGGCGACGCGAAACTCGTTTCCACCCCGTACGACAGCGGCTACGACCACGACGCGATCGAATCGACCCTCGAGGCAGCCGATACGGCCGGCGATCCGTTCGAACTCGCCACCATGGTCCACTGCGAGACCCCGACGGGGGCGCTGAACGACCTCGCACACGTCCTCGACCTGCTAGATGACCACGACGTACTCCGGGTCGTCGACGCCGTATCGTCGCTCGGCGGGACGCCGGTCCCGACCGATCGCATCGACGTCTGCCTCGGGGCCTCCCAGAAGTGTTTCAGCGCGCCGCCGGGATTGACGACCGCGGCGATCAGCGACCGGGCCTGGAACCGGATCGAGACGCGCGACTCCCCCTCCCTGTATACGAATTTCCTGCCGTGGCGGGACGTCACCGAGATGTTTCCCTACACGCATCTGAGTGCGAACGTGGCCGCACTTGACGCTGCGCTCGACCGGGTTCTGACGGAGGGGCTTGAGTCGGTATTCGAACGCCACGAATCGGCTGCCGAACGGTGTCGGGAGCGCGGGGCCGAACTCGGTCTCGAGTGCTATCCGGACGCAGAACGGTGCTCGCCGACGGTGACGGCTTTCCACCTGCCGGAAGAAGCGAGGAACGTCCAGCGGCGCGTGATGGACGAGGAGGACGTCGTGCTGGCAAGCGGGCTCGGAGACATGGCGGAGGACATTCTGCGGTTCGGACACATGGGATACAACGCCCAGGTCGACACGGTGGATCGAGCCATGGACGCCCTCGAAGCGGTACTCGATTGAACGGGGGGTGGCCAACCGCACGTCCTTGTCCAGCCTTGTTCTACGGTACGACGAGTTCTACGTCCTGACTGGTTCTGCGATCCGACTACTGCTACGGTGTGAAAAATTCTACGGTGCGACGAGTTTCGCATCCCGACGAGTTCTGCAGCCGGACGAGTTCAACAGCCCGTCCATTGCGCCGATACTTCGTGCCGGTATCGGACCCACAACGTTTCCGACTCCACACCCCATCTCGCCGACGTGGAACCGAGAGCGATCGAGTTCACGGTCCGGTGTATCGGAAGTATCGGAACCGGCCCACTTCCGTTTATTAGCGTGGGACACAAATCAATGCGTCACGATGATCCACGACGCACGGGTCCTCCAGGACGAGTTCATCCCCCGGGAGGTCGAACATCGCGACGGCGAGGTGAACGCGCTTTCCGGGGCGTTACAGCCAGTTGCCGACGGCGATCGGCCGGATCCGGTGCTGCTGCACGGCCCGTCCGGGGCGGGGAAGACGTGCATCGCCAAGTTCACCGTCGAGCGCCTCCGGGAACAGCTGGTCACCTTCGAGCACGTCTACATCAACTGCTGGCACGACTACACGCGGTTTCGCGTGCTCTATCGGATCCTGGACGCCGTGGGTGAGACGCTGGACATCCACCGCCAGTCCACTCCGAAAGACGAACTGCTCAGCCGCGTCCGCGACTACGACTGGCCGCCGACCGTCGTTGTCCTCGACGAGGTCGACCAGCTCGAGGATCCAGAACTCCTCTACGACCTCTACTCGATCCCGGACCTCACGATGATCCTCGTCGCCAACCGCGAAGAACAGCTGTTCGTGCGCCTCTCTCAGCGCCTCCAGAGTCGCTTGCAGTGTGCCCGGCGGGTCCGATTCGACGCCTACTCGTTCGACGAACTGGTCGGGATCCTCGACGCACGCGTCGAGTGGGGGTTGCGACCCGACGCGATCGATCGATCCGAAATCGAACGAATCGCCGACGCGGCAGCCGGTGACGCACGCGTGGCGATCGGTGTCCTCCGGAACGCCGCCCGCACGGCCGAAAGCGAGGGCACAGAGCACATCCGCCCCGAGCACGTCGCGGACGCGGTCCGGGAGACACACGTCGAGGTGCAGCAAAAACACCGGGAGAAGCTCACACCTCACCAGGAGGTCCTGTACGAAATCGTCGAATCGCGCGAAGAGATCGCCCCCGGGGAGTTATACGATTCCTACCGGGAACGGGTCGACGACCCCCGGACGGAGCGAACCCTCCGGAACTACCTCGCGAAGATGGAGCAGTACTCGCTGATCGTCGCCGAGGGCGAACGACGGGGACGACGGTATCGAACACCGGCGTAACGGCTCGACGTCGAACACCCGCGTACCCCCGCAACATCAACCGGCAGATAGCACGGACGAACCGGCGCAAGCGAGGGGTCGACAATTCGCGGACGCAATCGGAAAACGGAAGGTGCCCGATCAGGCTCATAGGCGTCGCCCCGAAAGGTGACGTCGAAGATCATGGGCACGAAACTCACGCCGATCGCCCTCGACATCGAGACGACGGGCTTCGAAACCGACGCGACCGTCACCGTCGTCGGCTTCGCGCTCCCGCTGGGCTGTCGAATATTGCTGGCTACCGGTGACCGTTCGGTTCGAGCAACGAGGCTGAAAGACCGACTCGAGGACACATTCGACGTCGCGATCCAGGTCAGCGCGCATCGAACCGAGGCTAACCTGCTCGAGGCCGTCACCGCGTTCTCGGCCGAATCGATCGCACCCAAGGAGTACATGCTCGTGGCCTACAACGGCGAGCGATACCGGAACGGGTTCGATCTCCCGTTCCTCCGGACGCGGTATGCCCTTCAGGACGTCGACTGGCCGTTCGTCGCCACCCCCTACGCCGACGTAATGCCGATATTCCAGTACCGCTTCAATACGGTCGTCGACGAGGAGGTGGTCGGCGACCTGGAGCGGGTCTACGCCGAACTCGTCGATGGCGATCTCGCGTCGCTCGACCCGTTCGAGACGAGCGCGGAAGCCGTCACCGCATTCGAACGCGGCGACTTCGAGGCGCTTCTCGCACACAACATCGCTGACGTGCTCCGGACGAAAGCATTGGCGTCGATTGCGGAGCGATACTGCGGGAAGTCGGAATTCCGGTTGAAATCGCTGACGCCGACGATTGCGGATTCGAGCCTCTCGTAGGCGAGAATCGTCGGTTGGTGTAGCGGCATCTACCGATAGTGAAAATTCAATGTGTCGAAAGCGGAACGTGAACGACGCTCACGTGAACACCCGCCGATTACGGAACGTCGGGCGGGGAATCAGTCGGCCGTCTTCGCTTCGGTCGCGCTGGCAGTTTCGCCGGCCGCCGTCGGACCGACGACCTTGTAGAGTGCGACCAGTCCCCAGACCACCAGTCCAAGCATGATGATCCAGGCCCTGATGTCCATCGGGACGAGTGCATCGTGGACGATCGCACCCTCCGCGTCGACGGGGTGCGTTGCCCCGAGGAACATTTCGATCAAACCGATCACGAAGACGCCGAGCATCACGAGCCCGCCACCCACGTACATTGCAACCTTATCCACTGTGTTTAGTTCGTTCATGTGTTGATCACCCTGGTTACCCGAGTAACCGTTGAAGCCGCGTGTTGTTCTTGAACAGGTCCATCTCGCGCAGGCGCTGATCGACGCTCAGCACGCCACCGGCGCCGAGAGCGACAATGGTACCCATGATCATGATCCCGAGGAGTTCTCCAGTGACGACACCGTGTGCCCAGGCACCACCCATCCCGTTGATGAAATAGAAGAACATCAACATGAACGCCCCGAAGAACGCGGCGGTCCGGGTGAGGACGCCGAGTATGAGGCCGAGGCCGATAGCGGTCTGCCCTAGGGGCACGGCTATATTGGTGAACGTCAGCAGCGCACCGTCTGCGAACGGCGTCATGAACGGCGCCAGGATCGATGCTTGAGCGGCTCCACCGACGAACCAGCTCGCATCGAACGGCCAAGCCCAGATCTTGTCCAGGCCCGCGTGTAGCATCCACCAGCCGGCGGTGAGTCGGAGCATCAGCATCCAGTACGAAAGCCACGTCCCCGACACGTCGAACGACACGTCGGAGCCGAAGAGCTTCGTTTCAATGTTTTGTGTTGACATCGTGGGTCACATCCACAGGTACGTCTTGCACTCGACGTCGCATATAAATTGCCTCGTTTCTCAGAATCTTGGATTCTACAAATATAGACACTCTAAACCCTGAATACGACGTTTTAAGTCGTAGTCATTGCCGCGTCGTCTCGCCAGACAGTCACTCGAGCGTCGATCGAGCGGCTGCGATGGCCTCGAGGACCGTCTCGGGACTATCCTCGATGACGCGTTCTGTGACGAAAAGTAGGGCGCCGTCAGTAATGGTGATCGTCGTCACCCGATTTCCCGTCTCGAGATCGAGGCGGTCCACGACGTCCTGAGGAACGCGCGTGACGGCCGATCCGAGCTTGCCCTTGAGAGAGATGGGACACTCCCCAGCCATCGGCGTCCCCGGTGCAAGTTTGTCCGTTACGGCTTCCCGGGCTGCGACTCGATCGGACTGCGACGGATGTGCTTCGAGCTCGATCCCTAGCCACGCACAGGGTGAAGCCGGCAGATGAACGAGTTCCGGCCGCGGCGGTCGAGGATCGATGTTGGCCCGGTCGACGGCTGGTTTGACGAGCGTCAATCGATACGAACCGCCTGTTTTGCGAAGTTTGTTAAACTGGAAGTCCTCAGGTGGGTCGTGTGTCGCGCTCACGGGGCGATTTAGCCAGTGCACAGTAAAGTACTTTCCCGACGGCCCGTGCATGGCAGTGGGGATATCGAATCTTCGGTTTGCTCGGGGGCTGACTTTCTGGAATGTGGTGAGAGTGGGTCTCACTCCAGCGACAGCGTCATGATTACGCGCAAGCGACGTTACGGTCTGGGAAGTTACGTGTTCAAATTCACTCGGCCCCGATATCATCCGCACCAGGAATCGCTCCACGAGCGAGCGTGTCGCCGCCGTAGTACAAGACGATGGCGACGACAACGAGCAACTGCACCACCAACTGTACCATCACGACCGTCCCGACCGCGGTTTCGTCGAGTACACCATCGACGATGAGCAGGTCCGGGGCGAGCGGTAGCAGTATATCAGCAGTGTTCGCCATCGCGTGAAGAACCATCACAGTTAGCACGCTTCCCGTCCCGTTGTACGCCCACGCGAGAATAACCGACAGAAGGATGATGCCAATGAACCACCCGATCTGATTGATCAGGGTGAATCCCGAATGCGGGGCGATGGAGATGAGAAAGTACGGAAGGTGCCAGCCTGCCCAGACGACCCTAATTATGAGACTCGCTGTCAGCGCGCTGTAACGATTATTTAAATACGGTTGGGCGAACCCTCGCCACCCCGGTTCTTCGTTCAGCCCGCCGCTGACCGTGAGCCCGAAAATGAAGACGATGGCAACGAGAACGGGCGACTGTACGGGTTGATCGAGATCGACCGGGCCACCGATAGCTGCGAGAACGATAGTCGTGACGCCGATGATAACGAGCGGGACGCCGAAGGCGGCGACCACCCACGGCCAGCCGACCCGCCATCAAACGATCTGGCGAGCCCACGCCCGAATATCGTCGCCCCGCAGCCACGTCACCACGGCCCCGCTTACCGGTGGGCCATAACTGCCGAAGTAGATGAGAATCCATGGAGCCTAGCCCTCTTCCATGAACGCGGCCGGGCAGAAATGATCCACGTGAAGGCGTACGCACCCACGAAAAATGCAATCAACGGATGAGTATCTATCCATGGAATCCGACTGGTTGCCATACGTTGAAATCAAGGGCTGAAATGATAACTCAGGGGCAGAAACTCTAGCAAGTGAGATTGTGTCACACCATCGGGACGCAGTCTGTGAAGAATTTCGCAGGGCACCCTTGAGGCAGTTTTCGAGTACATTCGTCGAGATTCCTCCTCGTCGATTGGATGCGGGACGAATAGTGGGCCGGCGCAG
>JBKGZK010000006.1:0-62293 GCA_046545615.1 Natronomonas sp. | reverse complement strand
CCGTCGTTACGATTCCCCCAATACCCGGGTGGTGACGGGCGTTCCGTCACGGCCTGGTTCGAGTCGTCTCGGTACAGTGAGAGCAGTTCGAAGTGGCTGCGCCAGGCTTCACTGTTTTTCCGGGCGAGTTGCTGGAACGTTGCTTTCCCGAGGAACGGGCTGTACTTGTCGTACAGGTCGGTGTAGTCTGCGTCCCACACGTCGCCGTCTTCGTCGAAGTATTGCTGCCGACGACGGTAGGTGAGTTGGTTCCAGAGTGGGGCGTGTGCGGCCAGCCAGTCGAACAGGCACTCCCGATACCGGTCACTGACCGGGTCGGCAGTGTACGTGTTCGTACGTTGCGGCCGGTCGCTCACACGTGAAAATAGTGCGTTTATCCTCTTAAACGCGGGGATCACAGATACGGTACGTCTCGTGGTTTACTGCATCGCCCGTCGGATTCATCCCCCGCGCTAAAGCCGAAGCTTTCTCCTCGGGTTTCCGTAACCGGTGTCGAATCTACGTCCCGTGTCGCCAGCTCCCCATGTATTCGACCTGCTCGTCGGTCAGGTCGTCGATGTCGATGCCCTCGGCGTCGAGCTTGATTTCTGCAACCTCCCTGTCGAGGTCGTCAGGGACATCGTGAACGCCGGGCCCGTACTCGTCACCGTGTTCGACGATCTCGAGTACGCTCACGGCCTGGACGCCGAAGCTCTGGTCCATCACTTCGATCGGGTGTCCGAGTGCGACCGGTGAGGCGAGGTTGACCAGTCGGCCCTCGGCAAGTACGTTAATTCGGCGACCGTCCGGCATCGCGAACTCCTCGATCCCGTCTCGGACTTCGGTGCGCGAGGTCGAAAGCGACGCGAGCGCATCGAGATCGATTTCGACGTTGAAGTGACCGGCGTTTGCGAGCACGGCGCCGTCCTGCATGCGCTCGAAGTGGTCGCGAGTGATGACGTCCCGGTTGCCCGTGGTCGTCACGAACACGTCGCCAGTTTCGGCAGCTTCGGCCATCGAACGCACCTCGTAGCCCTCCATGTGGGCCTCGAGCGCCCGCCTAGGTTCCACTTCGGTGACGACCACGTGTGCGTTTTGGCCGGACGCTTTTGACGCGATTCCCTTCCCGCAGTAGCCGTAGCCGGCGACGACGACCGTTTTGCCCGCAAAGGAGAGATTCGTCGTCATCGCGATGTTCGAAAGTGACGCCTCACCGGTGCCGTGGATGTTGTCGAAGAGGCGCTTCATCGGCGTGTCGTTGACCGCGAACATGGGATACTTGAGCGCTCCGTCTTCCGCCATCGCGCGGAGCCTGTGGACCCCGGTCGTCGTCTCCTCGCAGCCGCCACGGATCGAATCGATCAGGTCCGGGTAGTCCTCGTGAATCGCCATGACGAGGTCACCACCGTCGTCGACGGTGATCGTGGGATCGTGAGCGATCGTCGCCTCGATGGCGGCGTAATATTCGTCCTCGTCGACCTCCCGCCTGGCGTAGGAGGTGACGTTCTCGTTCGCATCCAGGGCCGCCGAGACGTCGTCGTGCGTCGACAGGGGATTACACCCCGTGATAGCGACCTCCGCCCCCGCCAAGGCGAGCACCTCTGCAAGGACGGCTGTTTTCGCCTCGACGTGCATGGCCATCGCAACGACCTCGCCCGCGAGTGGTCGGTCCGCCTCGACGTCCGCCGCGATCGACGACATGATCGGCATGTGCTGTCTGGCCCACTCGATTTTCCGTCGCCCGGACTCGCGTGCGGCCGCAGGGTCGTCGAGCTGGTCGGTGATGGTGGGGTAAGTCATGGCTCTACCGACGGGAGTCTTCGGGAAAACGGTACCGAAGGCATCCGAAACCCACTGATCGATGTTCGAGCTCCGAATCTGGGTGCACCTCTGTACTGACCACCGTGGGTTCGATTCGTCGTCCGGGAAGGTTGAGGACGAATCCTATTGCGTCGCGTCGTCAATCGGGGAACGTTTATCCGACATCTAATCGAACCACCACCAATGGTAGACGGGGATTCGATCGAAATCGAGGCCCGGCTCGCAGAACAGGAATCCTTCGAGCCTCCGGAGCGATTCGTCGAACAGGCGAACGTCTCTGATCCCGATATCTACGAAAACTTTGACACGGACTGGCCGGAGTGCTGGGAACGAGCGGCGGAGGTACTCGAGTGGGATCGCCGCTGGGAGACGGTGCTGGACGATTCCGGGGCACCCCAGTATCGGTGGTTCGTCGGCGGACAGCTCAACGCCGCCTACAACTGCGTCGACAGACACGTCGATGCCGGTCGGAAGAACCACGCTGCGCTCCGGTGGGTCGGCAAACGCGGCGAGGCAGAGACCTACACCTACGGCGATCTCCAGCGCGAGACGGAGGCGTTCGCGGCGGCATTGCGGGAGCTTGGCGTCGAGGAGGACGACGTCGTCACGCTGTATTTGCCGATGATCCCGGAACTCCCGATCGCGATGCTCGCGTGTGCCCGGATCGGCGCGCCCCATTCAGTCGTCTTCGCGGGCTTTTCTGCGAGCGCACTCGAAACGAGGATGGACCGCGCAGGGACCGAGTACCTGGTGACGTGCGACGGATACTATCGCCGTGGAGACGCCCTCAACCACAAGGGGAAGGCCGATCGCGCGGTCCGGCGGATCGAACGGGAGATCGAAACGGTCGTCGTCGATAGACTCGGTGGTGGGTTGCCTCACTCCCTGGGAGAGAACCAACACGACTACGACGAACTCGTCGAGCGAAATCGAGGCACAGATGTTGAGCCGGTGGCCCGCGATGCCGAGGACGACCTCTTCGTGATGTACACCTCCGGCACGACGGGCGAGCCAAAAGCTGTCAGACACACGACTGGTGGCTATCTCTCCCACGTGGCCTGGACCGCCCATTCGGTGCTTGACGTCAAACCCGAGGACACGTACTGGTGCTCGGCGGACATTGGATGGATCACCGGGCATTCCTACATCGTGTACGGACCCCTCGCGCTTGGTACGACGACGGTGATCTACGAGGAACCTCCGGACTACCCCGAAAAGACTCGCATCTGGGAACTCATCGAACGCTTCGACGTGAACGTCTTCTACACGGCCCCGACGGCGATTCGCGCGTTCATGAAGTGGGGTGCGGAGTATCCAGACAGGCACGACCTGTCGTCGCTTCGGTTGCTGGGGACGGTCGGCGAGCCGATCAACCCGCGCGCGTGGAAGTGGTACTACAAACATATCGGTGGTGAGGAGTGTCCGATCGTGGACACGTGGTGGCAGGCAGAGACGGGCGGCATGATGATCACGACACTCCCTGGCGTGGGAACGATGAAGCCTGGATCTGCGGGGCCGCCGCTGCCCGGGATTGACGCGACGGTGGTCGACGGACACGGTGAAGAGGTTGCCCCCGGCGAGGCCGGGTTCCTGACGGTCGGCCGGCCCTGGCCGGGGATGCTACGGGGACTGTCCGGCGACGGCGAGGATCGGTTCGTCGAGGAGTACTGGGAGCCGTACTCGGACGCCGATGCAAACGAGTGGATGTACGTCTCGGGCGATGGCGCGACGGTGGACGACGACGGATACATCACGCTACTCGGGCGCGTCGACGACGTGATCCCGGTCGGCGATGCCCGGATCGGGACGATGGAAATTGAATCCGCCGTCGTGGGTGTCGAGGGTGTCGCTGAGGCTGCCGTAGTCAGCGCTGACGGGAATCTCATCACGTACGCCAGTACCGAACGCGGCTACACTGGCGATGCGAAGCTGCGTGAAGCAGTCGTCGAGGCGATCGAACGGGACATCGGCGAGGTGGCCATCCCGGATCACGTCGTGTTCACGCCGGGACTGCCCAAGACACGATCCGGCAAGATCATGCGTCGGTTGCTCGAGGGAATCGCGACCGGAGAGGAACTCGGTGACATCAGTGCACTCAGGAACCCGGAAATCGTGGGAGAACTCCGGGCCAGGCTCTCCGGTGAGACCCGGTCGTACCTCGAATCCGAACACTGATTTCGCTACGTTAAGATAATCCGAAATATCGACGATCGATAGATGGCGTGGGGGTTTGGAGGCTGAAAGTCCAGTTCATCTGGTGGATCACTGGGGGCTGTGTGGTTTCGACACCATCCAAAAGAACTAAGAGTTCGGAATAACGTGAAAATACGAAATGGACGACCCGCTCGATCGGCAGGCGTACGAACGGCTGCTCGAGGCCACGAGGACGACGCGAGAACGCCTCGTGGTGCGACTCGTCGGTGAAGCGGGTATACGTCCGGTCGAACAGACCAGAATCCGGCCCGGGGACGTCGACCGCCGCCGGCACAAGGGCGTGGTGTATCCGTTCCTGACGGTCCGCAACGACGACGGGACGCCGAGCCGGCACACCCACCTGCCCGCTGATCTGGCACAGACCATCGAGGAATACGCCGAACTGAACGGTACGGATCCGGTGAACCGGTTGATCGACGTGACACCACGTCGCATTCAGATGCTGATTTCGGAGGTCTCAACGCGCGCGGGTGAGCACTCCAATGACTCCCGACTCGGACGGGTTTCGAGCGACGATCTCCGACGATACTACGCCAGGCGCCTGCTCTCGGAGCAGGGGATGGATCCACGCATCGTTCGAGAAGTCGGCGGCTGGGACCGACTGGCGGCGCTGGATCCCTATCTCGAATCCCCGACAGATGCCGAGATAACGTCCGCATTCGCCGACGCGAACGGGTCGTCGTCCGGTTCCGGGGGCTTACAGTTCGAAGCGGTCGATGGAACGGGCGGCCTCGAACTCGACGCCGACGGGCGAATCGTCGGTTCTGCCGGGGACGTCGACGGACTGTTGGGATACGACCGACACGACCTCACAGACGTCTCGTTCGGGCAACTTTTTACGGATGACGCTCGCGAACGCGCTCGTCCGCGGGAAGTACTCGCCACGGCCGGCCGGGAGGATATCACGACCGAGACGTGCTGGTTCCGCCGTCCCGGTGGCGAACGGGTTCGCGTTTCGGCGCTCGTGAGTACACGACGCGAGAACGAACGGCTCGACGGGTTCACCGTGGTCCTCTGGGCCTTCGACACCGGCAAAGACGGTCGTTCGCCGAGTACGTTCCGTCGGGCCATAACGGCGGCCGGCGAGCCGATCTGTATCGCCAGCGTCGATGGCGAGATTGAATACGCGAACGCCGCATTCGAGGAACTCATCGGGTACTCGCAGGCCGAAGCGGCGGGGCGAGCACTAGCCGATATCCTCGGATTCGGCGAGGACACCGACACCTACTATCGAGACGTTCGACGCACCATCTTCGCGGGGGACACTTGGACCGGTCAGGTGACCGCCCGGCGAAAAAGTGGCGAACGAGTTCACGTTCGCCAGACCGTCGCACCGGTTGGGGATGGCGACGGCGATGTCGAGTTCGTGGTGGTCGTGGCGACGGACGTGACCGACCGAGTCCGCAAGGAACGATCGCTCGCTCGAAAATGCGAGACGCTTGAAGGACTCGAGGCACTGGTCGCCGATCTCAACGCGGCCGGTCGGGAGTTGCTTGAGGCGTCGACCAGAGCAGAAATCGAAACGGCAGTCTGTCGGTCGCTCGCCGAAAGCGACGCCTACAAGGCAGCGTGGCTCGCCGGCCTGGATCCCGGCGAAGCCCGGCTTCGACCCAGGGAGGCGGCTGGCGCCACAGTCGAAGACGAATCGGCCTTCGGCATCGAATCTACAGTGTTGTCCTCGGCGATCGAAGCGGGACGCCCCCGGGTGATTGGTGGGGAGTTTCCCCCAGACGTGATCGGTCCTTTCGCCCGGGAACGCCTTCCGGATGCGCGTTCAGCGGGAATCGTCCCGATCGCGTACGGCGAAACGACGTACGGTCTGCTCATCGTGTTCACTGATCGGGGGACCGCATTCGGCGATCGCGAACGGACGCTCCTGTGCGACCTCGGGGCTCACATCGGCCACGCCATAACCGCCGTGGAGCGTCGCAATCTCCTGCTCGCCGATACGGTGGTCGAACTCGAGTTCAGGTGTATCGACCAGCGAGCGTTCCTAGTTTCGGCGACGAGAGAACACGACTGCGCCTGCTCGATCGAGGCGGTCGTTCCAATCGAGGAGGGGTCGCTCCTATTTTATGCGACGCTAGTCGACGCCCCACCGGAGCCGTTTCTCGACACGGCAACTGAGGCCCCGGGTGTCGGCGATGGTCGATATATTCGGGAGTACGACGATCACTCGTTACTCGAGTTCACCGTGGAGCGAAGTTCCCCTGCGCTAACGCTGACGGAAATCGGGGCGACGGTCAGGGAAGGGTTCATCGAGTCGGGCGTCCAGACGCTCCGCGTAGAAATCGCGCGGGAAACGGGCGTTCGGTCCGTCGTCGAAGGACTCCAGGTGGCCTTCCCCGAAACGAGGCTTCGGGCAAAACAGGCGGTCGATCGTCCCGTCGAGACTGTCGCGGAGTTCCAGGATTCCCTCTCGGAATCGCTCACGGACAAACAGCGGGCGGCCCTGCGAGCGGCGTATTTTGCGGGGTACTTCGATTGGCCCCGGGGTTCGACGGCCGAGGAGGTCGCCGACTCGATGGGCGTGTCCTCGCCAACACTCCACAATCACCTCAGAAAGGCAGAGAGAAAGCTCCTATCGTCGTTTTTCGATCACACGCGCGACCACATTGGTGGCGAGTTGCCGACCGTCCGATCCTCGCCGACTCAGTAGGATCCCTACCTGGGATGATTGTATAAACAGTTTGGGACCGGGTAACGTTCCGACGGGTCGGTCAGGTTCTTGCCAGTCGGTTCGGATACGGTAACCGGTCAAACGCCCGTTTTTCCCTGACGTGGTTGCATAATTACAAAGGATCGTCGATGAATCGAAGGCATCAATCGACAGTCGGCAGGGTCCAACTTTTCATGCTTAGATCCCCCGTTTATTAGGGTAGCGTATATTCGATTGGTTGTAATGCCCGATTCGGAGGAAACACAACTGGAGGCACGGCTCGCCGAGCAGGAGTCGTTCGAGCCGCCGAAGTCGTTCGTCGAACAGGCGAACGTCTCGGATCCAGACATCTATCGGACGTTCGAAGAGAACTGGCCGAAGTGCTGGGAACGGGCGGCCGATCTGCTCTCGTGGGAGGACGAGTACGACGAGGTGCTCGTCGACGACAACGAGCCGTTCTACGAGTGGTTTGCGAACGGCACGCTCAACGCCTCGGCGAACTGTATCGATCGTCACCTTGAGGATCGCGGCGACGAACTCGCGATCCAGTGGGAAGGCGAACTCGGAGACACGCGCGAATACACCTACGAGGAGCTCCACCGCGAGGTAAACGAATTCGCGGCGGTCCTCCTGGAGCTCGGCGTCGAGGAGGACGACGTCGTCACGCTGTACATGCCGATGATCCCGGAACTCCCGATCGCGATGCTCGCATGCGCCCGGATCGGCGCACCGCATTCGGCGGTCTTCGCGGGCTTTTCGGCCGACGCCCTCGCGACTCGGATGAACGCGTCCGATTCGTCGTACCTGGTCACGTGCGACGGGTATTACCGGCGAGGGGACGGCCTCGACCACATCTCGAAAGCCAACGACGGTCTCGACAGCGTCGACCACGAAACGACGTCCGTCGTCGTCGACCGGCTGGGTGACGAACTGGATCACGACCTGGGAGACGACCAGTACGACTACGATGACCTGGTGGCCGACCAGTCGGGTGCGTCGGTAGAGCCGGTGCTCCGCGACGCCGAGGACATGCTGTTTCTCATGTACACCTCGGGAACGACGGGTCAGCCAAAGGGTGTCAAACACACCACTGGTGGGTACCTCGCCCACGCCGCCTGGACCAGTCACGCCGTCCTGGACATCGAACCGGACGACACGTACTGGTGTGCCGCCGACATCGGGTGGATCACGGGCCACTCCTACATCGTGTACGGGCCGCTCGCGCTCGGCACGACGACGGTCATGTACGAGGGTACACCGGACTATCCGGACAAGGACCGTCTGTGGGAAATCGTGGAGAACTACGACGTCAACCAGCTCTACACTGCCCCGACGGCGATTCGCGCGTTCATGAAGTGGGGGGCGGAGTATCCAGACAGGCACGACCTGTCGTCGCTTCGGTTGCTGGGGACGGTCGGCGAGCCGATCAACCCGCGCGCGTGGAAGTGGTACTACAAACATATCGGTGGTGAGGAGTGTCCGATCGTGGACACGTGGTGGCAGGCAGAGACGGGCGGCATGATGATCACGACACTCCCTGGCGTGGGAACGATGAAGCCTGGATCTGCGGGGCCGCCGCTGCCCGGAATCGACGCCGAAGTCGTCGACGAGTCCGGTGACCCGGTTTCGGCCGGCGACGCTGGCTACGTGACTGTCAACAAACCGTGGCCGGGGATGCTCAGAACCCTGTATCGCAACGACGAACGGTTCATCGACGAATACTGGAAGACCTACTCCGACACCGACGCGGACGAGTGGGTCTATTTCCCCGAAGATGGCGCAAAGATCGACGACGATGGCTACATCACTATCCTGGGTCGCGTCGACGACGTGATCAACGTCTCCGGACACCGGCTCGGGACGATGGAGATCGAGTCGGCCATCGTGGGCGTGGAGGGCGTTGCCGAGGCTGCGGCGGTAGGGGGAGATCACGAGATGAAGGGCGAGGCGGTCTACGCCTATGTCATCCTCGAGGACGGCTACGAGGCCGGCGAGGAGATGGAAGCCGCGATCGTGGAAGGCGTCGAGGAAGCGATCGGTCCGATCGCCCGGCCCGAGGAGGTAATCTTCACACCAGAACTCCCCAAAACTCGGTCCGGGAAGATCATGCGGCGGCTGCTCGTCGACATCGCAAACGACGACGAACTCGGAAATACGAGTACGCTTCGAAACCCCGAAATCGTCGACGAAATCGCAAACAACCAATAACAGAACCTTAATAAGATAATGGCTGCTTCAAACGATAACATGACGAATGATAACACACCAACACGGCGTGACGTGCTGAAAACGACCGGGGCCGCCGGAGCGATAGGACTCGCCGGCCTCGCCGGCTGTCTCGAAGGCGACGACAACGGTGGCGGCGATTCGGACGGCGATACCAGTGGTGACTCCGATGGCGATACCAGTGGAGACGATGGAGAGGACTACCCATCGCTCGGCAACTACCCGATCGAGGGCGACACCGCAACTCTCGGTTTCAACGTTCCCCAGACTGGACCGTACCAGGAGGAGGGTGCGGACGAACTCAGGGCATACGAACTTGCCGCCGACCACCTCAACAATGGGGGCGGCTGGGTCGACGAGTGGGACGACCTCTCTGGAGACGGCGTCCTCGGCTACGAGATCGATTACGTGACCGGCGATACCGCGACGGACGCCGACACCGCCCGCGAATCCGCCCAGCGGATGATCCAGCGGGACAACGTGATCATGTACAGCGGCGGTTCCTCGAGCGCGACCGCGATCGCACAACAGGAACTCGCCCAGCAGGAGAAGGTCCAGTTCATGTGCTGTCTGACGCACTCCAACGACACGACCGGACAGGACTGCGTCCGCTACAGCTTCCGGGAGATGTTCATGGCCTACATGACGGGTCAGGCACTCGCGCCGATCCTCACCAGCGAGTACGGCGAGGACCTCGAGTTCTACCAGCTGTACGCCGACTACACCTGGGGGCAGACCCAGGAGACGTCGATGCGGCAGTTCCTTGAGGATGCGGGCTGGAGCGAAGTCGACTCCGTACCGACGCCGCTCGGCACCGACGATTACTCGACGTTCCTTCAGGAGGCCCGGGACTCGGGTGCAGACGTGCTTATCCTGAACCACTACGGGCTGGACGGCTCGAACTCGATTTCGCAGGCCGACGACATGGGAATCAAAGACGACATGGAAATCGTCGTCCCGCTGTACAACGTCCCGATGGCGGCCGGTGCCAGCGGATCCATCGAGGGCGTCCTCGGGACAGACGACTGGCACTCGAGCCTCGACGAGGAAGGCTCCCAGTCGTTCGCCGAAGCGTTCGACGAGGAATACGGTAAGCTCCCGAGTTCGCCCGCCCGGCTCGCGTACTCGTCGACGATGCTGTACGCTGCCGCCGCAGAGCGCGCCGGAACGTTCTACCCGCCCGAGGTCATCCGCGAACTCGAGGGCTACGAGTGGAGCAACGGCGGCATCGGTGAGGAGGTCATGCGGGAGTGCGACCACCAGGCGATGCGCGACATCCTCGTCGTCCAGGGACTGCCCGAGTCCGAACAGAGCCCCGACGACGGAGAGTACTGGGAGGTCGTCGAGAAAGCGGCCTACCCGGACGATATCGGTTACGACTGCGACAGCGGTCCCGGTGCCGACTGTGAACTCCCTGGCTATGGCGAAGAATAATCGGTCCGTCGGATAGCCGAACTCGGAGTTCCTTATTCAACTCAATAATGCAAACTGATACACACGCATCGGAGGTGGTTTCGTGAGCGTCATCGGAGACCTTGTGAGCTTTGCCATCCAGACGCTCTCGGTGTCATCGATCTACATTCTGATCGCGATCGGCCTGTCGATCACGCTCGGCACGCTGAAGTTCGTAAACTTTGCTCACGCCGCCTTCTATTTGGCCGGCGTCTACATTGGGCTAATGATCGCGTTCGAACTCCCTTTTTCGGGGGACCTCGCGCGCAGATTCGGGATACAAAGCTTCGGATTCGAGTTGGGCTTTCTGGCCGCGCTCATCATAATCCCGATTATAGCGTTCGCCCTCGGGTTACTGATGGAGCGGTTCGTCGCCCGGCCGTTCTACGACCGGCCGGACACCGATCAGATCTTGGTGACGTTCGGAATCTTGCTGATCGTCCAGGAGTTGGCCCGGGCGTTCATCGGGGGCCGATCGATAACGTTCTCGCGGCCGGGGTGGGCCCAGGGGGCGGTCACCCTCGGCCCGCTCGGTCAGTACTCCAGTTGGCGGCTGTCGATTATCGGGATCACGGCGGTTCTCGTGGCCGCGGTGTACCTCTACATCGAGTACACCGACGTCGGCCTCACGGTGCGGGCGGGAACGGAGGACACTGAGATGGTCAACCTCCTCGGTATCCGATCGACCAGGCCATTCCTCGTGATCTTCGGGGTTGGCTCGGGGCTCGCGGGCGCCGCGGGTGTCGTCGGCGGCCCGGTCTTCGCCGTCGTCCCCGAGATCGGCGTCGAGGTGCTCGTCCCCGCGTTCCTCGTCGTCGTCGTCGGCGGCGTCGGTAGCATCGTCGGATCGATCGTCGGCGGCATCCTGATCGGGGCCGTCGAGGTCGGCCTACAGCTGAACGCCGCGACCTGGTCGTCCGTCGGCATCTACGCGCTCGCGGCGATCGTCCTTCTGGTCCGACCGGCGGGGCTGTTCGGGATCGTGGAGGTGGATGAATGAGCGAAAAGTCGGAAACCGGGACCGTCGCCGAGACCGCAGACCCCGGACTGTTAAAGCGGTGGAATCGGTTCCGCGAGCGGGAGTCCTTTTCGATACTCGCCACCATCGCGTTCGTGATCGTCTTCCCGCTCATATTCACGAACCTCCCGGCGTACAACGGCTACATGTCACTGGTGGAGCTTATCTACATCTGGGCGATCTTCGCGATCGGCTTCGACCTGCTCTTGGGTTACACCGGACTGCTGTCGTTCGGGCACGCGATCTTCTGGGGCGGGGGCGCCTTCGCCGCGGGCCTCTTCAGCGCCAACGTCACCGGTTCCCCCCTGGCTTTAGTGCTCGTCGGGGCCGTCGTGGCGATCTTACTAGCGGTCTTCATCGGCTTCCTGTCGCTGCGGCGCGGTGGGATCTACTTCGCCATCCTGACGCTGGCGTTCGGGCAGATGATGTACTACATCTTCCTTGGTCCGCTCGGTGAGATCACCGGTGGGGAGGACGGGTTCACCGGCACCAATATCGAACCCCTGTTCGGTACCTTGGGGCTCGATCAGGCCTTCGCCGGGATCCTCGGAACGCTCTTCCACGACATCGCCTACGTTTTTTACTCGGTCTTCTTCCTGCTCGCCATCGCGGTCGCGGTCCGGATCGTCCGCTCGCCCTACGGGGCGATCTTCGAGGCGATACACGAAAATGAAGAACGGGTGGCGTTTGTGGGGCTCAACGTCTGGCGGTACAAGTTAGCCGCGTTCACAATCTCCGGTGCGTTCGCTGGCGTCGCCGGCGCGCTCCACACGATTCACGCCGAGTACGTCGCGATCGATTCGCTGTACTGGATCACTAGCGGCGACATCGTGATCATGGCCGTGCTCGGCGGCGTCGGGACCGTCTTCGGTCCGATCACCGGCGTGATCGCGTTCCTCTACGTCGAGAACATCGTCTCGGGCGAGATCTCGTTCTGGCTCCTGGTGTTGGGGCTACTGTTCGTGGTCGTCGTCTGGCTGTTCCCGGAGGGCATCTGGGGGTTCATCTCCGACATCAGATCCGCCATCCGTCCGGGTTCCAATGGGGAACCAGAACGGGAACCGGAACCGGAGGGTGAAAGCTGATGCTTCTGGAAACCAACAACCTCACGAAGCAGTTCGGTGAACTCACCGCGGTCGACGAGATCAGCCTTCAGATCGAGGAGGGCGACTCGCTAAGCATCATCGGCCCCAACGGGGCCGGCAAGTCGACGACGGTGAACCTCATCACCGGCCTCCTGAAGCCGACCAGGGGATCGGTCTACCTCCACGGCGAGGAGATCACCGGCGAGGATCCACACGACATCGTCCAGCGCGGCCTGAGCAAGTCGTTCCAGACGGCGTCGATCTTTCCGGAGCTCACGGTCAAGCGCAACGCCATCGTTGCCGCACTGGGGGCCGAACACGGATCGTTCAGCCTCAACTTCCTCAAACGGCTAGTCGATTACGACGACGTGATTGAGCGCGCCGATCGGACGCTCCGCGATATGGGGCTGTACGAACAGCGACACCTCGAAGCGCAGTCGCTGCCGTACGGCGACAAGCGCCGCCTCGAGATGGCGCTGGCGCTGGCGAGCGACCCTGAGTTGCTCTTCCTTGACGAGCCGACCGCGGGGATGTCTCCCGACGAGACCGACGAAACGGTCGATCTCATAGAGCGAATTAAGGAAGAACGGGGGATCACTATCGTCCTCATCGAACACGACATGGAGATCATCTTCCGAGTCTCCGACCGAATCGCCGTGTTGAACCGGGGCGCGAAGATCGCTGACGGGACGCCCGACGAGATCCGCGGCGATCCGGACGTCCAGGAGGCGTACCTGGGAGGTGTCGACATATGAGCCTCCTCGAGTTGGAGGACGTAAACGCCTACTATGGCGAGAGCCACATCCTGCGGGACGTCACTATGGAGGTCGAGGAGGGCCAAATCATCGCCTTGCTCGGCCGCAACGGCGCCGGCAAGACGACCACGCTTCGGTCGATCACCGGGGCGCGGCCGCCGCAGGTCCGCAGCGGGACGATCCGGTACGACGGCGAGGCTATCACGGGAAAGCGCCCGGAGGACATCTCCGCCCGCGGGCTCTCCTTGGTGCCCGAGGAGCGGCGGATGTTCTCGAACCTCACTGTCGAGGAGAATCTCCACCTCCCGGACATTTCCGGGAACCTGTTGAATCGACTGGGTCGACCGGAGGAAACCGGCAAGCTCGGACTCTCGAACGAAGAGGTATACGAGCAGTTTCCTAGACTCGACGAACGACGTACCCAGAAAGCCGGCACCCTCAGCGGGGGCGAACAACAGATGCTCGCGATCGCGCGGACGCTCAAACAGGATACCGAACTCCTGATGCTCGACGAGCCCTCCGAGGGGCTCGCACCACAGATCGTCCAGGACGTCCTGGACATAATCGAGGAGATTGCCGACCAGGGCAAGACGATCCTGCTCGTCGAACAAAATGCGGCCGCGGCAATGAAACTGGCCGACTACTGCTACGTCCTCGACCAGGGGGGAATCGTCTTCGACGGCCCCTCCGAGAAACTTAGAGGGAACGACGACGTGAGACAGGAGTACCTGGGCGTATGAACGGCGAATCCGACGTGATCGACGACGGGCTCACCCCGGAGGAACGATTCGAGATCCTCGAAGCTGAGGATGTCGTCACGGTCGACGACGACGAGACGGTGTATCTCTCGATGGAGTTCGAGTCCACACGCGGGATCTATTACGACTCCTACGCACACGTCGACGAGGAGGAGTATCACCAGGCGGTCGCCGACGTCTTCGGAATCGAACTCGAGGACGTAGCCGAACGAATCGACGAACTGGGGGTGACTCGCGAACAGTTCATCGCGCTGTTAGCACTCAACTCCCACCTTGAGGGTGAGTATCCGCTCACCGAACGGGCCCACATGGCGATGATGGTCGTCGATCTCGTGCCACCATCACCGGTCCCGGATTCGATCGAGGAGATCGATGACGACACCTACGAGTCGTTCCTCGAGGTGCACGACCGTGCGGCGGTTACCGTCTGGAAGCGATTCTGTTCGCCCTGTCGAAAGATGAAGGAGGAACTCGACGAAACACTCGAGGCGTTCCCGGACGAGGTCGCTGTCGCGGGTGTGGACGGTGAAGCCACGCCGGAGTTCGGGCTGTCCTTCGGGGTGGAGGCCGCCCCATCAGTGCTGTTCTTCGAGGACGGCGAACTCGTGGAGTCACTCCGTGGCTATCAGCGTCCGTCGGTCATCGAATCGACCTGCGACGAGGCCTTCGACGAATAGGCCGCGAATCGATTATGGACATCGCTTCCGCCTCTCATTCTTCCTCGACGACGGACGCCCCGAAGTCGTCTACGGACCCGACGGGTGGTGCACCGAATGTCAGCCAGATATGCGTTGTGTCTTCCGTCTCGTTCCACAGATTTCTGACCGTCTCGGGGTGGACGCGAACGAATCCTCCCTCCGGAACGTCGTGGACGTCACTCTCGCTGGATATCTGGCCCCCGGTCTGTGCAACGAACACCTCCTCCTGGCCGTCCTGGGTATGGGGTGTAGTCACCTCACCGGGTTGGACGACGACCTAGTTTACCCTGCATTCGACGCACCCAAGCGGCTCGGTGAGTTGTCGGACCTCCGTCTCGCAAGTTTTGAACGGATCCGTGGATTTCTGCCGGACGAACGATGGCGAACGAATCGGACATGTCAACTCAACCTGAGCCGCCCGAGTAAATGGTGGTTTGGGGACGGGGCTTCGAAGGCCAGCGAGGGACGATGTTAACGACTCGCAGGCGCTGGGGGAGGACTTAAACCGTGTTCCGCCTATTGAAAGCATGTATTATTGACGAATGTCGGGGCGACCGAACACGGACGACATCCGACACGACGAACTCTCTGCTAGGCTCCTCGAGGAATCCACCGACGTCACTGCCGTCGTCGATCCTGCAGGATCGCTTCGGTACGTGAGCCCGGCCGCGAAGCGGGTCATCGGGTACGAACCGGACGAACTCGTCGGTGAGGACGGACTCGAATTCGTCCACCCCGCCGATCGAGAAACAGTGTCTGACGCGGTCGGAACGGTGTCTGAGCATTCGGAACACACCGTGGAGTTTCGATTCGAATGCCCCGACGGCTCATGGTCCTGGATCGAGGCGACCATGCGGGACCGACGCGACGACGACGTGATCTGCGGTATACTCGTGAATGCCCGAGACGTGACCGATCGAAAGACGCACGAACGGGACCTCCTCGCGACGAAAGAACGGCTCAAACTCGCCGTGGAGGGTGCGAACCTGGGCATCTGGGACTGGAAGATGCAGACCGATGACGTCTCACGTGACGAATTGTTGACCGATATGCTCGGATATACCCAATCCGAGATGGGAACCAGACTGGAGGGGTGGAAACGGCTCGTCCACCCCGCCGACAGGAAGCGACACAACCGGGTGCTCGCCGAACACGTCAAGCATCGGACGCCGTACTACCAGTGCGACCACCGACTACGCACGAAGGCTGACGGCTGGAAATGGGTCAGGACCATGGGCAAAGTGGTCGAACGAGACGAGGACGGAACGCCCGTTCGCGCGGTCGGCATTCACCAGGACATCGACGACAGGAAGCGAGCCGAACTCGTCCTCGAGGAGGAGCGCCAACTGTTTCGAGAAGGGCCGGTCGTTGTCTTCAAGTGGGGAGATACGGACGGCTGGCCGATAGAGTACGTCTCGGATAACGTCGAGGACGTGTTCGGGTACACGCCGCGGGAACTCGAACGCGCCGCGTTCGCCTATCTGGTCCACGATGACGACCTCGACCGAGTCACTCGGGCGGTCGCCGACGAGCGCGACCGGGGGACGGATCGGTTCACGCTCGACCCCTATCGGATACGGACTGCTGACGGGGAGGTTCGGTGGGTGATGGAGTATACCACGACGCTTCAAAGCGATCGCGATAACACCTCCCTGCTCGGATACCTCGTCGACATCACCGAGCGCAAAGAATACGAACGCCAACTCGAAGCAAGCGAGCAAACGTACCGCCGCCTCTTCGAGGACACCCGAGACGCCCTCATGCTCCTGGATCGGGACGGCTTTTTCGATTGCAACCAACAGACGCTCGAACTGTTCGACGTCGATTCGGTGGATGACTTCGTCGAATACGCACCGTGGGACCTGTCGCCGGCGACGCAGCCGGACGGCAGGGACTCGAAGGAGGCGGCCCTCGAATACGTCGAGACGGCATTCGAGGATGGAGAAGCGTTCTTTCAGTGGACCCATTGCCGCACCGACGGGACGCCGTTCCCGGCGGAGGTGAAACTCAGCCGATTTGACCACGACGGTGACCCGGCTCTCCACGCCATGGTTCGTGACATCACCGAACGAAGGGCCTACCAGCAGCGGATCGAAACCCAGCGCGACAACCTCGAAATGGTCAACCAGATGTTGCGCCACGACATCCGCAACGACATTCAGTTGATCACGGCCTACGCCGAATTCCTATCCGAGGAATCCGACGAAGCGGTCGAGGAGTACGTCGAGAAAATACGGGATAACGCCGACCACGCGGTCGAACTGACAGTCACGGCTCGCGAACTGGCGGACGTTATGCTGTCTGCGGAGGAGGATTTACACCCCGTCGACCTGCGCGGGGTGCTCCAGCGGGAACTTGAGGAGGTTCGATCTGCCTATCCCGGGGCGTCGATCATTGGCGAATCCGACGTTCCAGCGGAGACGATTTTGGCCAACGACATGCTGGGATCGGTGTTCCGGAACCTGTTGAAAAATGCCATCCAGCACAACGACGAGGACGTTCCGGTGGTAACCGTGTCTGCGACCAAACGGGACGATTCGGCCGTCGTTCGGATTGCCGACAACGGACCTGGCGTGCCAGACGACCAGAAAACAGCAATTTTCGGCAAGGGCGAGAAGGGACTCGACAGCCAGGGCTCCGGCTTTGGACTGTACCTCACCACGGAGCTTGTCGACAGCTACGACGGCGACGTGTGGGTCGAAGACCCCACACCGGAAACCGCGGCCGGCGATCCGACGCAGCCGGACGACGCCGATTCCGGTGGAGCGGTGTTCGTCGTCGAACTCCCGATCGCCGAGTAAATCCGGCGTCCGTTGTGCTCGCGATCCTCCCGGCCTTCGCGATGTAGCCCTAGTTTTTAAGCGTCCGGCCACTCGTCGGCGTCGAGTGGCTCTCCGCTCAGGAAAGCCTCGATTCCGGCCTCGGCGTCGGCGGTCGTACAGAGGTCCGCGAACTGCCTATTCGAGTACTCGAGGGCGTCGACGTATCCCATTCCCTCCATTTCGTAGAATGCTTTCTTGCCGTGTTGGATCGCCGTGGGGCTCTTCGAAGCGATCGTTTCGGCATACTCCATGGCAGACTCGACGTGGTCGTCTCCTGGCGCGATACGGTTGATGATCCCCCACTCCAGTGCTGTTTCGGCGTCGATCAGGTCCCCGGTCAGGAGCATCTCGAGGCATCGTTTTCGGACCACGGCGTCCATGAGCGGGACGGCGGGACCCATACAGAAGAGCCCCACTTTTGGGGCCGTCGCGCCGAACATCGTCCCCTCGGCGGCAACTGCCAGATCGCACGCGGCGACGAGGCCCAGGCCGTTCGCCGCGGCGTGCCCGTGGGCGGCGGCGATGACTGGTGTCCCCATGTCCGCAATGGTTACGAAGGGCTCCTCCATCCTGGCGACCCACTCCTCGAATTCCCCCTCGGCGTCGAAATCGGCGTGTTCCGCGAGGTCGATCCCGGCCGAGAAAGCGTCGCCAGCACCGTCTATGACGACAGTGCGGACGCCGTCGTCGGCCTCGTGCGTTCGGAGCGCGGCGTCGAGTTCGGTGGCAAGCGCAGTACTGAAGGTGTTCATGGCTGACGGGCGATCAAGCGTGATCCGACCGACCCACCCGTCCGTATCGATTTCCACGACCTCGCCGTCGAATACATCCTGGTCCGTCATGCGACATGAGAAGGAACGGTGCGACAAAAAGATTCCCAGCGCCGATCGTCCCCCAGGTCGGAGTCGACGTCGGAACGCGTTCAAATTTTGACGAGGAGCGAGAGCGAAATCCACCGACTTACCGCCGCTGACTCGCGAAAAATGGTTAACGTTCAAGTATGATGAACCACCATAAATCAGTGTTTATGAAGCGCGAAATGCTCACGACCGACTTCCTCGACAGGGCGGTCGATCTGTACGACGACGTTACCGGGATCATCGCCCACGACGGTACGGAATACACCTACGCCGAGTTCAACCAACGGGTCAATCAGCTGGCGAACCGTCTCGTAGAAAGGGGCATCGAACAGGACGACAAAGTCGCGCTCCTGTCTCCGAACACCCACTATTTCCTCGAGACGCTCTATGCGACCAACAAACTCGGTGCCGTGTTCGTGCCTATGAACTATCGGCTTACGGCGGGCGAACTCGAGTATATCCTCAACGACTGTGCCGCCGACCTCGTCATCTCGGATTACGACTACGCACAGAACATCGAACCCGTCCGGGATTCGGTCCCCGCAGAACACTTCGTTGGCTACGAGGCAGACCGGATCGACGGCGATTGGGAGGACTACGAGACCCTTCTTGCGGACGCCCCGACGGACGAACCTGAACGTCCCTACATCTCCGAAGACGACGACGCGAGCATCAACTATACGTCTGGAACGACCGGTGACCCGAAAGGTGTCGTCCGTACCCACCGGACCGAACACTGGCACGCCCTAGTGCTCAACCAGCACATGGAAATTCGCGACGACGACAACTACCTCTGGACCCTTCCGATGTTCCACTGCAACGGCTGGGGCCACACGTATGCGATAACTGGCACCGGCGGCACGCACGTCTGTCAGCGAACCTTCGACGCCGAAGACACCTTCCGCCGCGTCCGGGAGTACGACGTGTCTTTCATGTGTGGCGCCCCGACGGTCCTCAACGCCCTGATCCAGTTCTACGAGACCAACGACGGAGACGTCACGACGACCGGCGACCGCGACGTTCGCATCGCGACGGCGGGAAGCGCTCCCGCCACGGCCACGATCGAAACGGTCGAGGACGAGTTCGACTGGCGCATCATCCACATCTACGGTCTTACGGAGACTGCCCCGATTATCACGACAAGCAACTCCCCCCGTCGGTTGGCCGAGCGAGGACGGGAACTCAAGGTCAACCAGGGATCAGAAACGCTGTGTACGGACGTCCGCGTCGTCGACGAGGACGGCAACGACGTTCCCCGCGACGGGGAAACGATCGGCGAGATCGTCGTCCAGGGAAATCAGGTCATGGATCGATATCTCAACAAACCCGAGATCACGGAGGAGGCGTTTTCGGAGCGAATCGAGGGCTACTTCCACACCGGCGATCTGGCCACGATGGACGAGGACGGAATGGTGTCCATTCAGGACCGAAAGAAAGACATCATCATTTCCGGTGGGGAGAACATCTCCTCGATCGAGGTCGAGGACGCCCTCTACGATCACCCGGGCATCCTGAAAGCTGCGGTCGTCCCCGTCCCGAGCGAAAAGTGGGGCGAGACGCCCAAAGCGCTCGTGGTCCAGCAACCTGACGCCGACCTCACCGAGGACGAAGTGATCGACTTCGTAAAGGACAACCTGGCGAATTACAAGGCACCGACGAGCGTCGATTTCGTCGATGACTTCCCGGAAACGGCCACGGGAAAGGTCCAGAAGTACGAGATTCGGTCCAAGTACTGGGACGACGAAGAGCGGATGGTCGGCCAGGAGTAGGCGAGCGAGACTCCACGCTGGCGATGGGTCGATTCGGCTCGCCGGTGACGTGACGAGCCGTACGACGAACAGAGCATTTCGCGTCTTTGGTTTTGCGGGGGATGTGGCCCCGTCAGTTTCCTTCCCGTCCAACCCGAACGGGACACACCTCGCAACCCGAACCGGACACATTGGCCTCGGATCGAATTACTATTTAAGAGCAGATACGCAGATAAGGTGTGGCTCTCGATCGCCGTGGTGTAACCGGGTCGTGGGTGGTAGTCGGCAGTTTGTGGGTCGTCCTGGCCGGTGCCAACGCGTACTACATCGTTCCCTCAGGGATACTCCCGGTGATCATGGAACGGCTCGATGTCGGCCCGACCGCGGCGAGCCTGCTCGTGAGCGTGATGTTTGGGACACAGGTCCTGGTCGGCGTTCCCGTGGGAATCGTCCTTGATCGAGTCGACAACCGCGCCGCGATCGCCGTCGCGAGTTTCGTTCTCGTGGTTTCCTACGTCTGGTCCTTTCGGGCTGCCGGTGCTGGCGGATTCGGATCGATACTGGCTGCACGATCCGTCGCAACGGTGGGAACGGCCGCAATCTGGGCGGCGAGCATCAATGTGACCGGTAGAGCTTTTTCACCCGAACGTCGTGCGACGGCCGTCGCTGTCGTCACGAGCGCACCGCCTGGCGGATTCGCTCTCGGTCTCGTGTCCGGCCCGGCAGTGGCCGATTGGTTCGGCTGGACCACGATTTTTCTGGTGTATGCGCTCCCCGTGGTCATCGGATGCCTCCTGTTTTGGGTTGCGAGTCGTGGTCTCACGGGGACGACAAGCGGCGGTTCGACCGCACAATCCGCCGACTTCGTGAAACTGCTGTCGACCCGGTCCATCTGGCTCGTCGCGAGCATGGCCTTTCTGGGCTTTTCGCTGTACGCGTTCGTCACCAGTTGGGCGCCGACGTATCTCACCGACAGTCTCGGCGTGTCGATGGCCTACGGCGGCTTATTCGCGGCACTCTTTCCCGCGATCGGGATTCTCGCTCGAGGTGGGAGCGGGTACGTGTCAGATCGGCTGTTCGCCCACCGGCGGCGACCGGTTGCCCTGCTTTCATTCGTTGTTTCCGCCCCCGCAATCGTCCTCCTAGCAGTGACCGACAACATCGCCATCGTGATCGGCGCGTTACTCGTGTCGGGCCTGTTCGTCCAGCTCGGACTCGGACTGTTCTACGCACAGGCGAGAGAACTCGCCGATCCGAGCGTGGTGGCGACGGCGATCGGATTAACGACGAGTCTCGCGGTCTTCGGCGGGTTCGTAGCCCCGATTCTGGGCGGGTATCTCATCGAACACAGCGGATACGACGCCGCGTTCGGGTACGCAGTCGTGATGGCCGTACTCGGCAGTCTCCTGGCCTGGTATTCGCCAGAACCGGAGTTATAACTCCGGGCGAGACGCCGATATGCCGATCAAAAGAGACTCAGGCCAGGCGTCAGTCCTCGGATTCATCGGGACCGCCAGCGTGGTCCGGAGGCCCTCCTCCGTTTTCGTTATTTCCGTTGCCGTTCGATTCGGGTTTGTCCGGTTGCCCGCCAGTATTACTACTCGATCCGCTCGAGTCGGATCCACTGGCCTGCGCCGACTGTCCGTTGACGTTCTCGCTCGAGTTCTTTGCGTTCGAGTTGTTGTCGGACTGACCGGGCGGCACTCGGTCGTCACCTTCGTCGGAGCCGTTCGGACCGCCGGCGTGATCCGGTGGGCCAGTTTCGTTCGATCCGACGCCGGGATTGTTCGCGGTCACGAACGCCGACACATCGCTTCCGATGCCGCCCTGCCTGGACTCGTTGCCCAAGAGGTCGTGGACGAACGAGGAAACCAGCTGGCCGAACGGTTTGTCCGCTTCTTCCTCGTCGTCCTCCTCTTCAGGTGCGACGAGGAGCGCGGTCGTGCTCGCGGTCCGATTGTCGTGTTCCGCGGTGACCGTCAGGTTCACTGTCCCCTCCGGTGCGGGGAGTCCCACTGTTCCGTTTTCGTCGGTGTCGTACTCGCCGGAACCGTCGTACGTGGCGTTTTCGTCGTCGACGGTCACGTTCACGGTGGCGTTTTCGACCGAAGAGCTGTTGTCGGTCACGGAGACGGTGGCCGTCCCGTCGTCAGCCTGGTCGACGTCCACAGAGAGCCCTTCGGGTGGGTCGAGCTGTGCGGTGGTGGATGCGGTTTGGTCCGGAGCTATAACCACTATAGAGACGTTTACGGTCTCCTCCGGCGCGGGGAGCCATACTGTCCCGTTCTCGTCGGTGGTGTGTTCCCCGGCACCGTCGTAGGTGACGTTTTCGTCGTCGACGGTCACGTCCACGGTGGTGTTTTCGACCGCCGATCCGTTGTCGAGGACGGTGATGGTGGCGGTTCCATCGTCAGCCTGGTCGACATCCACCGAAAACCCGGTGTCCGCCGGCTCGAGAACCAGGGACGTTTCCGTGATCCGGTCCCCCTCAGTCGCGGTTATGGTTACAGCGACGGTCTGGTCGGGGGTCGAAAGCGAGACCGTCCCGTTTTCGTCCGTATTGTACTCGCCTGCATCGGCGTAGGTGACGTTTTCGTCGTCGGTCACGTTCACAGTGGCGTTCTCGACGGCCGTCTCGTTGGCTGTCACCGTTACCACCACCTCGTCGTTTCCTTCGGTGTCGACCGTCAGTTCGAGGTCGTCCTCTTGGGCGATCGCGATGGCCGGACCGACCATGGAAAAGACGACGATCACCGACAGGACGATTGCGGCAATGGTTTGGTTCGACCTCATCCTGTTCAGACGATCGCGTGAATACCTGATAAAGCGGAGACCTCGTTCAGTTCGTTCAGGACGTTCAATCCAGGCGTCACATTCGCCGTCGACGGTGGAAAACGCTCGAGACGATTCAAACTCCTCGCTAACCGTTTATTTCTCCTCGGCACGTTCGACGAGTTCCTTTGCCCGACGATGTGCGTCTGTGCGAATTTCGGCTTCGTCGAACGCCCGAACCTCCCGGTCGGCCATCACGACGGCACCACCGACGACGGTGTGGCGGACGTCGGACCCGCGAACCGCATACGCCAGGTGGCTCACGAGGTCGTGTTGCGGAGTCAGGTGAGGCGACTCGAGGTCGATCACCGCGAAATCGGCGAGCGCCCCAGTCTCGATGCGTCCGGCGTCGAAGCCTAGGGCCTCTGCGCCGCCAGCAGTGGCTGCCCGGACGACGGCGGGCGCGGGGACGGCGCTCGCGTCGTCCGCTGCGAGTTTCCCGACCATCGCCGCATCGCGCAGTTCGTCGAACGGGTCGAGATCGTTGTTCGACGCCGGACCATCTGTTCCGATGGCCACCGTGATGTCGCCATCCAGCATCAGCTGCACTGGCGCGATCCCGCTCGCGAGCTTCATGTTCGAGGCGGGGCAGTGGGCCACCGACACGTCGCGGTCTGCCAGCAGTTGAATTTCCGCTTCGTTGACGTGGACGCCGTGGGCTATGAAATCTCCAGGTTCGCACATGCCCAGCTCGTCGGCGAATTCGAGCGGTCGGACGCCACGTTCTTCGAGGATGGGGTCGACCTCGTCGTGTGTCTCGTTGGCGTGATAGTGCACCGGGACATCGGCCGATCGCGCGCGTGGGATATATTCATCGAGGAGGTCTGGATCGACGGTCGTCAGCGAATGTGGCATCAATGCCGTCCGGATGCGGCCGTCTCCTGCTCCGTCGAGTTCGCGGGCAACGGCGAGGCCCTCTTCGAAGTCGGCGCGGGCATCCGCCTCCGTTTTCCCGACAGTAATGATGCCGTGACCGAGCAGGGCACGGAGTCCGGATTCCTCGACCGCGGACGCGATTGTCGGAACGTAGAAGTACATGTCCGCGATGGTCGTGACGCCGGCTTTGAGCATTTCGAGCAATCCGAGTCGGGCACCGGCAAGGACGTCGTCAGCTTCGAGTGCGGCCTCGACCGGCCATATGTCCTCCTGGAGCCACGCATCCAGCGGTTTGTCGTCGGCTTTGCCACGCAGGAGGGTCATGGCCATGTGACAATGGGCATTGACGAGTCCCGGCATGACGAGACATCCCGAGGCGTCGAGCTGTTCGTCGCCGGTTGCGGTGTCGCCGATTTCGAGTATGCGGCCGGTATCCTGGTCTGCAAGGACGTCGGCAGTCTCGACGGACATGTCGGGGCGGAGAATGCGTCCGTTCGCGATCTGGAGTTTCGTCATTGGTATGCGATTTGCGCGAGGGTGAGTTTAAGGTGAGGGATGCCGAGAGCCGCGAGCCCTCGGAACGAGTGAGCGGCGGCCTTCCGAATGAAATGAGGCCGCCGAATGCTCGCGGCGAAGCCGTGAGAGTCACGTCGTGAGAGCACAGTGAGCCGCGAGCCACGAGGCTACTCTATCGTCCTCCGAACCAAACACAGGTGCGGCCATCACGAACGAGCGTATTCACCGAGGTAAATCACGGTGTCTGCCGGTAGACGTCGCTCGAAAAAACGGGTGAAACGGAAAATCGGAGGGCCGAACGTCAGTCGGAACCGTTAGTCGGCGTTTTCATCCACGTCCACGGACGCGTCGTTGCCCTCGTTCCCCTCTCTATCCGAAAGGAGGTCGCTCAGCGATTCGCCAAGGTTGTCGATCGATCCATCCAGGAAGGAGTTGATCCGATCGTGAATCTCGCTCACGTGATCGGGAACCTGCTCCGGGAGCGAGTCAGGCGGTCCAGCGGACTCGTTTCGATCTTCTGCCGCCGAAGATGCGTTGGAGGATGCTGCATCAGCACCGCCGTTCGCCTCGTGGTCCGATCGATTATCGGCATCGGTCGCGTTCACTCCAGCCTGTTCTGCGGAGGCATTCGACGTATCGGCCGCGTGGATGCTCGCAGCACCCGCACTCTCGTCGGCACCCGCGCCGGAGTCGTCGATATCTGCCGCGTCATTTGCGTTCGATGCGTCCGCGGGGACGGCTGCGCCGACGACGGCCGCGCCGCCGACGAACAGCATCGCCGCCACCGCCACCGTGAGTAGTTTTCGTGCGTTCATCGCGTTCGTCGGTTTCACCAGGAGCCACTTAATACGGGGATACAGTGATTTCGAATTATGGCGTTTGTAGCTCTCTATCCCCGAATTAAGCCGAATAAATCGGATTAACTCGGCGAAATTCGGGGTCACGATTGTCGGTGTATATAGGCTCGGGACGGATAGGTGAGGATATCATGAAACGAACCATGTCGGTGGTGCTTGCGGCTCTCGTGGTCGCGAGTCTGGTCGCGATGGTGCCACTCGGAACGGCTCTCGCCCAGAGTCAGGACGACTCTGGTGAGGATGCAGACGAGGACATTCGCCCGGGCGAACGACTCTCGGGCGTTGTGGGTGTCCAGGCGGCCGAAATAGACGGTGAAGTCGAGGCGAGATCGTTCGGCATCGCCATCTCGCAGGCCGAATCCAACGAGGAGCGTGCGGATCTCGTCGCCCAACGACTCGACCGTAATCAGGACCGTCTGATGGACCTCGAACGCCAACAGGACCAGCTTCGCGAACATCGCGACGCCGGAAACATGAGCAACGGTATGTACCAGGCCAGAATGGCCCAACATGCTGCCACGGTCCAAACCGTAAACAGGACGACCAACCACGGTGCCGCCGTGGCTGGGACTCTTCCCGATGACATCGTGGCCGAGCGTCAGATAGACGCCGAACGGGTCCACACCCTTCGCACGCAGGCGAGAAATATGACTGGGCCCGAAGTGGCCGAAATGGCACGAGGAATCGCCGGTCCGAACGTCGGTGGGCCAATGGGCCCGCCCGAGGATCGGCCAAACCGCATGATGGGACCCAACGGTGAGACCCCCGTCGGCGATCGACCAGGCGATGATGCCCGACCCGACAGGGATCGACCCGTTAATGACAGCGATCAGTCACAGATGACCGACGGGAACGTAACGGAATCCCCCGAAGGCGGGCCGACCGAAGAATAGGAAATCGAATCCGTGGTCCGCAACCGTTTGGACTGGCAACAAGTCATTTATTTCAGCCCGCTGAATTACGTCACGTGAACCGGACTTTCGCGTTTGGCATTTTCCTCTGTTCGATGCTGGTAGGCGTCACGATACTGGCGTCCGGCGTCGCGATAGCCGACACGGGATCCATCGCCGCCGCCCAGGAGGAGATGGACCCCGACGACGTGGTTCTCTCGATCGACATCGAAGCTGACGGCGATGCCGTCTGGGAGATCGAATACCGAACGCGGCTGGAAACCGACACCGACGAACAGGCCTTCGACGAACTCGCAGCCGACGTCGAGGCCAATTCGAGCGACTACGAATCCCAGTTTCGGGATCGGATGGTCACCACGGCCGACGCTGCTGAGTCGGCTACGGGGCGTGAGATGGATATTTCCGACGTGACGGTCAAGGCCGAGCGTCGCGAGCTTCCCCAGGAGTACGGCGTGGTCACCTATCACTTCCGGTGGCGGAACTTCGCCGCCGTCGACGACGAGCGCCTCCGCGTGGGCGACGCCATCGACGGCATGTTCCTCGACGAAGACACGGTCCTTCGAATCTCGTGGCCCGATGGGTACGAACTTGCGGCCGCGTCGCCGTCACCCGACGAAACTCGTGACGGATCGGTCATCTGGTCCGGACCGGAGGAGTTCGGGAGTGGCGAACCCAGGGTGACGCTCGAACCCGAAGGAATTCTGCCGTCGATTTCGCCGTGGCTCCTCGCCGGTGCGGTGATCGTCGTCATTGTCGTGGTCGGCGGTATCGTGGGGTATCGACGGCGGCCACCTGGGTCCGGTGAGGGTGCGATAGCTGGAACGCCTCCCGCATCGACTGGCGAGAGGACCTCGTCAGGGGCCGAAGACGAAGTGTTGCTCAGTAACGAAGAGCAGGTCCTCCAGCTCCTCAAGGACCGTGGCGGCCGAATGAAACAGCAGGAGATCGCAGAGGAACTCGGGTGGACCGATGCTAAGACGAGCCAGGTCACGAAGGGCCTCCGCGAGGAGGGGGAACTCGAAGGCTTCCGGCTCGGGAGGGAGAACGTCCTCTCGCTACCCGACCTGGACGACAAGTGAGTGACCCATCCTCTGGGCGGATCCGGCTTCGACAGTTCGAAGATACCCGAGTTCGAACACCCCGTATGCGCATCGCCGTGCCCAATAAAGGGCGTCTCCACGATCCAGCGGTCGGGTTACTCGAGCGGGCCGGCTTACACGTCGAGAACGGTGCTGACCGAAAGCTCTACGCCGACACGGTCGACCCCGAAGTTTCGGTGCTGTACGCCCGTGCGGCCGATATCCCCGAGTACGTGGCCGACGGGGCGGCGGCGCTCGGGGTTACTGGGCTCGATCAGGTTCGCGAGTCGGGACGGGACCTCGTCGAATTACTCGACCTCGAGTTCGGCGCCTGTAAGCTCGTACTCGCAGTTCCGGAAATGAGCGGAATTTCGTCACCGGACGAACTCGACGGTGGAACGATCGCCACCGAATTTCCGCGGATAACTGGCGCGTACTTCGACGAAATTGGCGTTGACCCCGATATCGTGGAGGTCTCTGGTGCCACCGAACTCACACCTCATGTCGACATGGCCGATGCAATCGTCGACATCACCTCGACGGGCACCACGCTCCGGATGAACCGGCTCAAGGTCCTCGACGACGTGCTGGAGTCGTCGGTCCGGCTGTTTGCCAATCCCGACGTCGTCCAGGATTCGAAGGTCGCCCAGGTCCGGATGGCCTTCCGATCTGTGATCGACGCCGAGGGGAAGCGATACGTGATGATGAACGTCCCCGAGGCATCGCTGCCCGACGTCGAAGACGTCATTCCCGGGATGGGCGGTCCCACGGTGATGGACGTCGCGGGCCGTGACACCGTCGCCGTCCACGTGGTCGTGAACGAACGTGAGGTGTTCGAGGTGATTCCGGAGCTGAAAGCCGCCGGAGCGACCGATATTCTCGTCACGGAGATCGAACGACTGGTTCCCTGAGACGAAACCGGGCGGGGGACGGGTTTATCCGAAAAACAGGTTCGTGAGGGCGATCCCAAGGATCGCCGCGATGGCGTAGTGAAACGTCGCCAGGACGAGCGCACCCCGCGTTTTCAGGCGGTAGATCTGCCGGATCGCGAGTAATGCACCGACGTACGAAAGCGGCAAGACCACGAGCGCGCCGTAGGGAGCAAATAGGATTGCGATAGCACTCGGGACCGGAGCCACGGCCACGGCTCGTTGATGCGGGACGTCGCCGAGAACCCACAACGCCGCGAGATGAAGTGTTACCGCATAGAAGATGACCGTTACCAGAAAGGTGACGACGAGTGCGAGTGGACCCCCGCCGACGATATCGGCCTGGAGTGGCAGCATGTTCGTACCTGGTCACGGAAACGAAAGTCCGTTCCGTTCCGTCGTCGACGAAATCGGGCGGATCGAAGCTACCCCTCGAGAAGACCGAGTTCCTCGAGCCGGGAGACGATCTTGTCTACGGCTTCCTCGGCGTCTTTGGGACGCTTTCCACCGGTGATGACGAGTTTGCCGGAGCCGAACAGAAGCGCCACAACGTCGGGATCTTCGAGACGGTATACGAGACCGGGGAACTGCTCAGGTTCGTACTCGATATTCTCAAGCCCGAGTCCGATCGCGATCGCGTTGAGATTCAGGTTTCGGCCGAGATCGGCGGACGTGACGATGTTCTGGACGACGATCTCCGGGTCCTCGTCCACCTCGATTTCGAGGTCGCGGAGTTTGTCGAAGACGATACGTAGGGATTCGTGGACGTCGTCGGTGGATTTCGCACCGGTGCAGACGATCTTCCCGGATCGGAAGATGAGGGCGGCGGATTTGGGTTCCTGCGTCCGATAGACGAGACCGGGGAACTGCTCGGGATCGTAATCGGCTCCCTCGAGGTCCATTGCAACGCTCTGGAGGTCGAGTTCCTGCCCGATCCCAGTCGAGGCGACAACGTTCTCGATATTGATAGTCTCCTTGGGGTCGTTCATACTTCAGCTTAAAACACGTATTTAAGCTTTATAAATGTGGGTGATAAACCCCGTCTGATCAGTAATCGTATTTGTTTCGACCATCGGCAGTTGATTTATTCGAGATATGGCGTGTGAAAATCGGATCAGACGACACTCTCGGTCGATGGCTCATGATTTCGATCGGGTCGTTTAATCACTCCTGGCGGCGAACCGTCGTGTGTGTACCTGCTTGAGTTCGCCGGGGAGGAGGACACCTTCTCGATCAGGGAGGCCGAAAGCCGGTGTTCGAACGTCGAGCACCTCGCTCCCGGACTCGGGACTGCAGACGGCGTCCGGGACGTCGAGACGCTCGCGTATACCCGTCGTGTGTGTGAGCTCGTCGGAACCTGTCACTCGTCGATCGACGACGCGGTGGGGATTCTCGAATCGGCGTCTTTCGATCGAGAGGGAACCGTCGCCGTCCGGGCGAGGGACGTCCGCGGTCTCGCCAGTATCGACACCCAGCGGGCCGAACGGGAACTGGGTCGCGTCCTCGTCGAACGCGGCCTCGAGGTCGATCTCGATTCGCCCGACGAGACCCTGTTGGCGTTCTTCTCCGAAACGGCTGCCCTCGGCTGGCTCGAGACGGAGAGCGTCCGTGACTTTTCGGATCGGCAACCGACGCAGAAGCCGTTTTTCCAGCCCGGCTCCATGGACCCGATGGACGCCCGGGCCCTGGCCAATATCGCCCGGGCCGGTCCGGACGCACGCTTGCTCGATCCCATGTGCGGAACGGGTGGTATCCTGGTCGAGGCCGGTCTCGCGGGCGCGGCGGTGGTGGGAGTCGACGCCCAGTCCAAGATGGTCCGGGGTGCACGACGAAACCTGGGCGCGTACCTGGAGGACGAATACGAGACGCTGCTGGGCGATGCCACCCGCTTGCCATTCGTCGAGCGCTCTCGGGAGGCCGACACGACTCGAACCGATTTTCCCTTCGATGGAATCGTCTTCGATGCACCTTACGGCCGACAATCCAAGATCGCGGGTCGACCGCTCGAGGAACTGCTCGAATCTACGCTCGTCGAGGTCCGTCGCCTCGCCCCGATCGCGGTCGTGGTCTGCGATCGCCCCTGCAATGTGGTCGCTGCCCGGGCCGGGTGGACGATCGAATCTCGGTTTGACCGTCGCGTCCACCGGTCGTTGACCCGATACGTCCACGTGTTGCAGTGAACCTCGATGGCACAGATCCCGATCAATAGCGAATCTCGAACCCGTCGAGATCACGTGGTTCTTCGTAGTCGACTTCGACGTCGAGAACAGTCGCCGCGGGACTTCCCTCGTGGCAGAAGTCGACCATCTCCTTGACGGAGGCACGATCGCCCTCGAACACCGCTTCGACTCGCCCGTCGTCGAGGTTCCGAACCCAACCGTCGACACCTATCTCTCGGGCGGTTTCCCGAGTGGTCGCGCGATAATAGACGCCCTGGACGGTCCCCAAAACAAACACGTGAGCGCAGACGAGGTCTGTCATACTCATCGATTTGACGCCGGTCCAGGAGTAGCTTGTGCTGGGTAGTTGTGGGATCCGGTCGACGCCCGAGACTATCAGACGCTCTCCAGGAGATCGTAGAGTTCTTGCGCCGTGGCGTTGTCCGCCTTGACGGCTTCGCGGGGCGAGCGGCCCGCGGCTTCGACTGTTTCGACCGCGTCCGGGGGCGTGTAGCCGAACTCGCTGGCGAGCCAGGCAGACGCCACCACGCCCGTCCGACCCAGGCCCGCGTTGCAATGGAGCGCCACGCGACGACCGTTTGCGGTCGTATTTTTGATCACGTCGATGCCACGGGCGAGATGCTCGGGGTCCGGCAGGTGTCGATCCCGGATCGGAAGGTGGTACGTCTCGAACTCGTCGTCGTAACGCCGGGGTAGCATCCACCGGGCGGCCTCGGACTTCGAGAGTAGACAGACCACGTCCGAGACGCCTGCCTGCGAGAGCGTCTCCGTCCACTCGTCGAGGTCGGCACCGAGGTGTCCCGGACGACAGGCACCGAAGACCGGTGCGTCGTCGGCCACAGGGGCGAAGTTCGCCTTCCTCATCGGCCAACCTCCGCTAGCAGCCGACCGAGGTGGACGCGGTCCGTCGTTCCCTCCGCGAGTTCGGCGTCGACGTCACCGGCGAACTCGAAGAGACGCGCGAGTTCCTCGCCATCGTATCTCCGTTTGGCAACCGACAGCAACTCCGTAAGGATCGCATCGCCCTCGTATCCTGCATCGTACAGCAGGTCGTCGATACCCGAGCGAGCGTCCTCGAATTCGCCTGATTCAGCGTCTTCGAGCACTGTTTCGAGCCGATCCGCCAGACCGACGTCGCCAAGCGCCTCGTATGCGGCGTCCATCGTAATCTCGCCTTCGGTTTCGTAGGTTGTCTGGGCCGCAAGGATCGACCGCCTGAGGTCGCCGCCCCCGTATCCGGCGACGTATTCGAGTCCCTCGCGATCGTAGGCTGCGCCCTCGCGGTCGACGATGCGTTCGAGTACGTCGACGGTCTCCTCGTGGGTCGGCGCCCGCATCGGGACCGGGAAGCACCGCGATTCGATCGGCGCGATCAATTTCGAGGGCTGTCTCGTTGCGATCACGAATCTGCTGGTTTGATAGTACTGCTCCATCACGCGCCTGAGTGCCTGCTGGAAGTCCTCTCGGATTCCTTCGGCGTTGTCGAGGAGTATCGTCCGGTAATCCCCCGATACCGGGGCGTAGGAGGCCTGCTCTTTCAGCACGTGGTTTATCATGTCGCGTTTCGACATTGCGGATCGCCCCCCGAGAAACGCCGCAAACCGGGGATCATCCATGATTTCGCGTTTCGTCCGCTCGAAGAAATCGGCGACGTTCAACTCGACGAAGTCGTTGTCGGGATCGTCGTGGGTCGCCCGCGCGAGCGCCCGGACCGCGGCTGTTTTCCCCACCCCGGGCGGGCCGTACACGAGGAGGTTCAGCGGCTCCGCTGTCGCGCGGCCGAGGTACTCCCGTGCGTCCGGTTGTGGGAGTTCCGGAATGGTGGGGGTGTGTTCGTCCGTCCACAGCGGCTCGTCCATGTCCCACGGTCGGGGTCGGTCCCACAAAAGGACTCCTTTCCGGCGCTCGTCGCGGGCCAGGCCGCCGAACGCCGTCGCGCTTTTGTAACGGCCCGCCCACCGGGTGGTATGGACGTCGAATTCGGCACCGACGGCTGGCGAACGACCGTCGACGAGTTCACCGTACCCAGAATCCGGGGCGTGGGGCAGGCTGTCGCGACGTACCTCACCTCGATCGACGAGACAGCTCCCGTCGCAGTCGGGTACGACCCACGCCCGACCTCGCGGGACGCCGTCGAGGAACTCTCTCGCGTCCTCTGTGTGAACGGTTTCGACGTCGTCCTCGCAGAGCGTGATACGCCGACGCCGATCGTGGCCTGGACGGTCAAACGCGAGGGGCTCGCCGGTGCCCTTCAGGTGACAGCCAGCCACAACCCACCGTCGTACAACGGTATCAAGTTCGTGCCTCGGGGTGGTGCCCCGGCGATGCCGGCGGTCACCGACCGAGTCGCGACGAACCTGGCCGAACCGCAACCGGGACCAGAATCCACGTGGGGTCGCGTCCACGAACGGGATCTCGTTGAGGCCTACCTCGAGCACGCGCTCGAATTCGTCGACGCCGACCTCGGCGGCCTTCGGGTCGCCTACGACGCGATGCACGGAAGCGGTCGTGAGGTTACCGACGAATTGCTGCTCAGGGCCGGCGCGACCATCGATCGTCTCCGGTGTAAATCCGACCCGGAGTTCGGGGGGACACCGCCCGAACCGACCGGCGAGAGGCTGGAGGCGCTGGCCGACACCGTCGCCGAAGGCGACTCGTCGCTCGGCATTGCAAACGACGGCGACGCCGATCGGATTGCGGTGGTCACTCCTGAACGCGGATTCGTCGATCCGAACCTCCTGTATGTGTTGCTGTATGACTACTTGCTCGAGTCTGCCGAGGGTGACGCCGTCCGAACCGTCTCGACGACGTTCCTCGTCGATCGAATCGCCGAGGCCCACGGACGGACGGCCCACGAGACACCGGTCGGATTCAAGTACGTCGCCGAGGCGATGGCCGACCACGACGCCCTCTTCGGCGGCGAAGAATCGGGCGGCTACGGGGTAACCAGTCACCTCCGGAACAAAGACGGCGTGCTGGTTGCCCTCCTCGTCGCCGCCGCCCACGGCGACGAACCGATCGACGAGCGCCTCGACAGGATTCGCGGAACGTACGGCGAGATTCACCAGGACCGCCGAAGCGTCGACTGTCCGGACGATCGAAAGTCGGCAGTGCTGGATGCGCTTGACGGTTCGATCCCGGCAATGGTGGCGGGGGTCGAGGTCGAGTCTGTCGGCACCATCGACGGATTCAAACTCCAGCTCGCCGACGGGTCGTGGGTGCTCGTCCGCCCGAGCGGGACGGAGCCGAAGCTCCGTGTCTACGCCGAAGCCGAGAGGGAAGACCGCGTCGCAGCGCTCCTCGATTCCGGGGTCGCCTTACTCGAACCGCTCGTGTGAGACCGCCTGGAGGACCGCATTACCCTTAACAGTCGACGGACAAGGGTTGCCATGGAGTTGTCGGGAACCATCCTCGCTGGCGCGTCGTACGAACCAGTCGAGGGACGTCTCGTGATCGACGACGGACGGATCCAGGCCGTCGAGGAGACCTCGACCGATTCGACGGACATTCTTCTCCCTGCCTTCGTCAACGCCCACACTCACGTGGGAGATTCGATTGCGAAGGAGGCGGGACGCGGCCTCGACCTCGACGAACTCGTCGCCCCGCCGGACGGCCTGAAACACCGGCTGCTTCGGGAGGCTACGCCCGAGGAGACGGTCGATGCGATCCGCCGAACGCTTCGGTTCATGCACGAAGGCGGGACGACCGCCTTCCTGGATTTTCGAGAGGGGGGCGTCGAAGGCGTCAGGACGCTACAGGCGGCCGCCCAGGGTGTCGCCATCGAACCAATCCTCTACGGTCGATCGGATCCCGAGGTTCTGGAAATTGCCGACGGATACGGCGCGAGCGGCTCGCGCGACGACGACTTCTCGGCCGAACGCGCGGCCGCGGAAAATGCGGGGAAACCCTTTGCAATTCATGCCGGCGAACGTGACGCCGACGACATCCAGGGTGCCTTCGAGCTCGATCCCGACTTTCTCGTCCACATGGTCTACGCCGACACGGTCCATCTCGAGTGGCTCGAGGAAACCGCAACCCCGGTGGTCGTTTGCCCGCGATCGAACCTGGTCACCGGCGTCGGGATGCCACCGATCAAAAATCTCCTCGAGTGCACCACTGTCGGACTCGGGACGGACAACGTCATGCTCAACAGCCCGTCGATGTTCCGGGAGATGGAGTTCGTCTCGAAGTTGTGTGACGTTTCCGCGCCTGACGTGCTCCGGATGGCGACGTCAGCTGGAGCCAAAATCGCGGGGCTCGACAGTGGCATGATCGAGCCCGGGAGGGACGCCCGACTTCTCGTCCTCGACGGCGACTCCGACAACCTCTGCAACGCTCGCGATCCGGTACGTGCCGTCGTTCGACGAGCCGGCGTGGATGACGTAAAACGTGTGATTTCTCCAGTTTGAACGGGCGAAAGGGGTTAGTACTCCTGCACACTACGTATTGCCAAGTGGTGACAATGTACAACCGTCTCCTCGTCCCGACGGACGGCTCGCCCGGGATGGCCAGGGTGTTCGATCACGCGGCGACCCTGGCGACGGAACACGACGCCGAAATTCACTTGATCTACGTCGTGGACACGGTCAGCTTCGTCAACATGCCCGTCGAAACCTCGTGGGAGGGCGTCACCGGCATGCTTCGCGAGGAAGGCAGCGAGGCCATTGCGACCGCCAAGGCACACCTCTCGGACCAACCGATCGTCACGGACATCGTGGAGGGACAGCCGAGCCGAGAGATCAGTTCGTATGCCAGTCGAGCGGCCTGTGACCTTATCGTCATGGGAACGAAGGGTCGTGGCGGTCTCACCCGTCTGCTTCTCGGAAGCGTCGCCGAACGAGTCGTTCGTGCGTCGACAGTCCCCGTCTTGACTGTCAAAGTCGGCGTCGGATCAACGAGGTTCGAGACAGAGGAGGCAGAGGAATACGGGATCGGGTCCGTCGATCCGCCGAATGCGACGATTCTCGAGTAGGAACGGACGATTTTCAGGAATCGACTGATGATTCTCGGGTAGCGACGGACATTCCACGTCCCGGAGTGGACCGCTCACACTGGTCTGAGATGTTCGCAATCCCCCGCGGAGACGACCCGTCGACCCGAGTCGGTCTCTACGACGAGTCCGCCAGGAAATTCGACGTCGACGGCCGTCCCCACGATCGTCTCGGTGGGTGTCTCGATCCGGACTCGCCGCCCGAGCGTGACCGTTAGTTCGCGCCACGCCGGGAGGACTGCTGATGGATCCCAGCGCAGCTCATCGAACCGTTCAAGGAGCGATTGGACGAGCCGTCGCCGGTCGACGTTGCCAACGCGTTCGCGAAGTGTGGTCGCGTTCGTCGGCACCGACTCCCCATCGACGTCAGCGTTGATTCCGATTCCGACCACGATCCACGACACGCGATCCATCTCGCCCGACATCTCCGTGAGGATTCCGGCCACCTTCTTCTCACCGACGAGAACGTCGTTCGGCCACTTGATCCCTGCCTCGACGCCCAGTTCTCCAACGGCGTCCGTCGTCGCGACAGCCGCAGCGAGGGTGAATATCGGTGCCGATGCCGTCGGAATGTCCGGGCGGAGCACCAGACTCAGCCACACTCCGCCCGGCGGTGACGCCCATTCCCGATCGAGGCGCCCTTTTCCACCGGTCTGTGCGTCGGCGAGCACGACCACGTCCTCGCGACCAGCCTGTGCGAGTTCGCGCCCTCGACTGTTCGTGCTATCTATCGTGTCGTGGTACTCGATTTCGAACGGTGCCTCGAGCCCGAATTCGATGGCTTCGCTCCCGTAATCGGGAACGCCTTCGAGGACGTACCCGTCGTCCCGGCTCGCCACGTCGAATCCCGCTTCGCGGAGCGCCTCGACGTGCTTCCAGACCGCTGCCCTCGAAATGTCGAGTCGGTCGGCAAGATCCGGTCCCGAAGTCGGTCCTGCGTCGAGGGCATCGAGCACCTGCGCCCGGGTGTCCTGCATGCGCGGAGGTACACCGACGACGAATATAAGCGCAATCCCAACTGGTTGTCCCGCGTTCCACACCATCGATTACGCCGATTCCTCGGCCTCATCCGTGGCGGGCCGAACGAAGACGTACGCGAAGATCGCAAACGCGACGCCGACCGGGAGCCCGACCTCCACGCCGAGTCTTGGATCGCCGAGGACGAATCCGCCGGCGACCGTGACGCCGAAGGCGAGGGCGAAAAACGCCCCGGCGCGGACGACGTCGTCGACGAGGAGGGGTTCGAACACCGATCAGCCCATGAGTTCGCGCGCGATGATGCCCTTTTGGATCTCGGTCGTGCCCTCGTATATCTGGGTGATCTTGGCGTCGCGGTAGAATCGCTCGGCGTCGAAGTCGTTGACGTATCCCGCCCCGCCGTGGATCTGGACGCCCTCGTTTGCGACGTCGACGGCCACACGCGAGGCGAACTCCTTCGCCATCGACGCGAGCGTCGTCAGCTGTTCATCGGCGTGTTCGACCGACCACGCACTCTTGTAGGTGAGCTGGCGGGCTGCCTCGGTCCTGGTGAACATGTCCGCGAGCTTGTGCTGGATCGCCTGAAAGTCGCCGATCGGCCGGCCGAACTGCTCGCGTTCCTGGGCGTACTCGAGGGCCCGTTCGGCGGCCCCGCGTGCGATTCCGACGGCCTGCGCCGCCACGCCGGTACGCGTCTCGTCGAAGAAGTACATCTGCTGGTAGAACCCGGCACCGCGGTCACCGACGAGGTTATCCTCTGGAACGCGGACGTCGTCGAACAGAAGTTCGGCAGTATCGGAGGCGCGAATTCCCATTTTGCCGGTTATTTTCTCGGCTTTGAAACCGTCGCGATCGGATTCGACGAGGATCTGTGAGAACCCGTCGTAGCGACCCTCGGCATCGGGGTCGGTCTTCGTCAGGACGACGAAGTAATCGCCGACCGAGCCGTTCGTGATCCACATCTTGTTGCCGTTGATCACCCATTCGTCGCCGTCCTTTTCCGCGCGGGTGGAGATACTCGCGACGTCCGAGCCCGAATCGGGTTCGGAAATCGCAGCGCCCATGATGGCGTCCCCGAGGGCGATAGGTGGCAGGTATTCCTCTTTTTGCTCCTCAGTTCCGTACTCTTGAATCGCCTCGCTCCCGAAAGCCGACGAGCCGACACAGAGGCCGACGCCCGGATCGGCGGCGAACAGCTCCTCGGTAATGAGTGCGGTTTCGAGGGTACCGTAGCCGGCTCCGCCGTAATCGATCGGAATCGCGGGTCCGAGCAGCCCCATCTCGGCGGCCTTTTCGACAACGTCGTGTGGATATTTCTCTTCTTTGTCGTACTCGGTCGCGACGGGTTTGATCTCGTTTTCGGCGAAGCGACGAACCTCGCTTTTGAGCTGTTCCTGCTCGTCGGATAGCTCGAAGTCCATACCGGGCCTTCGGCCCCGGTGGTAAAAATACCGTCCGACTATCTCTTCGAGTGGGAATCCGGTTCGATCAAGGATTAGGTTTCCTCGATGTAGCGTTGTTCCCACTCGTCGCGGGCATCGATTTCGCGTCGACCACGGCGGGTGAGGGAGTAGGTGTTGGTCCGTCGATCTCGCTTTCCCTTTTCGACCAGCCCCTTGTCGACGAGGGTGTCCAGGTTAGGATAGAGTCGGCCGTGGTGAATCTCCGTTTCGTAGTAGTCTTCGAGTTCGTCCTTGAGTGCGAGTCCGTGTGGCTCGTCGTATCCTGCGATGACGTACAGCAGATCTCGCTGAAATCCTGTCAAGTCGTACATCTATACGTTCAGTTGTCCTGTTTTTCAGTATTCACGTTAAGTATATCGAAGCACGTCCGCCCTAATCGACGGAATTCGGGGCGAAACCTGCCCCTTTCTTCAGTGTTATGAACCCCGAATATGCGGTGCACGAGGGGTGCGAATAACCCAATTCTACTTAATATATGTTATTTATGACATTTTCTACAGCCGGCCTCCCCTCGCGTTCCGGTCCGCACGCCGGTTTCTACGGCGAACAAGCTCAGCGTCGTAAAAGCGAGTGGAAAGCGACCGGCCGGCGAAAAGACAGCCGGTCGCTTACCGCCCTGAATTGGTCCCCGCTGACGCTTCGGCCCTCCAAGCGAAGCGTCACTTGAGGACAAACGGTCTCTCAGTATAAATCTAACGAAGGGTGGCAGATTTTTCCGTTCACATGTGCTCCTCTTCGAGTACCCACCCCAGTGCCCGCTTGTAATACGAGAACATCTGCCTGACGCCCTCGTGATTCATGTTCTCGTCTTCGAGTTCGTCCGCGAGATACTCGTATTGTTCCCGGATTTCTGCTTCGTCGCGCATGTACGAATCGCGGAGGCGAGGCTACCAAAAGGTTCCTGCCTCTCGTGCCGGGGCTATCAATCGATTCCTGCTGCTCCCGTAGTGTGTGGTCGTGGCTGTTTTGTCGCACGCCCACCTACCGGGGTATAATGAAGGTCCGCGGTCGGCGCGAGTGCACTGCATGCGGTGAGCAGTGGTCTTACTACGCGACCGAACGCGTGGCGTGTCCGGCGTGCGGAAGCCTCCGGAGCGTCGGCATCGACGACAGAACGCTTCACACCGCCTCGAACGCGACGCTCGATCTGACCTCGGTACGGAATGCCCTGGACGAGGAGCCCCTCCGCCAGGTAGCCGACCGTGCTGCCGAACGGTGCCACGAATTCACGAAAGCGTACGGGTTCGTCGACGCCGGCGAACTCCGCCCGCTGGCGGACGAGTACCTTGCCGCACTGGAGATACAGCGAGTCGGGCGGGCGCTCGGGCGACGGCTCTCGATCGAGGACGACGAGGAGCAATACCTCTACGAGTTGTTCGAGGCCGACGCGGGGGAACGACCGCCGCCGGAGGCCGTCCCGGATTCGCTCCGCGACCTGCGTGGGCTCGCCTACGCGACCGCCATTTCCGAGTATCGTTCCGACCTCGGGCGATATCTGGATGAACACCCGGATCCGCTTGCCCGGGACGTGCTCGAACGTCTCCGGGATCACGTGCGGCGTGTGCGTGCCCTCGAAGGGGACGTCGATCCCCGGGAAATCGAATCGCTGATCCAGGCGACACGGGCCGTCGGGAGATATCTCTCCGAGGGGGAGGAGAACGCGCTTGCCGAGGCAGATCGTCGGATCGACGCGCTCTCCTGATTCGAGACGTATCGCTCAGCAGACCGGGAAACGCATTGCTCAGCGGGCCGGAGCGGATCCGTGCGAGCGGAGGTGGCCGGGCTTCGGAGAACCGACCGAGCACGGCTTGGTCGAGATCGATCCGGTGGTCCCTGGCACCACCGGGACCGTTCGATTGGCATCGCTGAGCGAAATCGTTCCAGCGTGTGGCGAACAGCCGGCACCTCGATTCCCGACGGGCGTTGCCGCGCTCCCGCTGACGCGCCGGGGCGATTCACTTGCGCATACGGTCGATGACGGCATTTTCCGATTTAGACGTACGTCTCGAACAGTCGCCGGACGAGTGCCCGATCGAACGTGTCCTCGGGTACTGTCTCGAACCAGGACACCTCGTCGACTGCGCCCGGCCGGGTTTGTGGTGTGTCATTCGAATAGGTTGGTGCTGTGTCGTCCGTGTGGGTTGGTGGTTCGTCGTTCAGATGGATTGCTGCGTTGTCGTTCGGATGGACCGGTGCTGTGTCGGTGGGATCGTCCCGTGTCGAGGATCTGGGAACGGCGCAAAACGTGGCGAAGAAAAACTCGTAGCTGCGCCCGTCTTCAGGGTGGACGAAGGTCTGCTCGGCGATCGCGCCGAGATCCGTTAGTTCGACGACGACACCGGTTTCTTCGGTGACCTCGCGTCTGGCAGCCGCCTCGATGGACTCGTTCGACTCCACGCGCCCGCCGGGCAGGAACCAGGAGTCACCCTCGCTGACGAACAGGCCCCGGGAATCCGCCACGACGAGGGCCCCGGCCCCCCACGAGCCGTCGTCGCCGCGCTCGACTCCACGCTCGAACCGTTGCGGGGTGAGTTCGATTCGATCTCGCTTCCGGTAGACGTCACCGTATCGGGACGCCAGTTCGTCGGGGGACGGGGTCGGATCTGTTGGAGTTGTCGAAGTGTTAGAGGACCGTTCGGACATCGACCGTCAGGGCAGGTCGACGTCGACGTCTTCCTGCCGACCGGCCGCCTTGAGGGTGTTGTAGAGCAACATCGCGCGCGTCATCGGCCCGACACCGCCTGGGACGGGCGTGATGGCGCCGGCCACCGCTTTTGCGCTCTCGAATTCTACGTCCCCGACGAGTTCGTATCCGCGCTCGGTGTCGGCGTCGACGCGATTCACTCCCACGTCAATCACGGTGGCACCCTCGCCGATCATCGACCCGTCGACAAATTCGGGAACCCCGGCAGCGACGATCAGGATGTCGGCACGACGGGTTTTCTCCGCGAGGTTCTCGGTTCGGGAATGACACACGGTCACGGTCGCGTTCCCGTCCGGGGCTTTCTGGAGCAGGAGGTTCGCCATCGGCTTGCCGACGATGTCGGATCGCCCGAGAACGACGGCGTCCGCACCTTCGGTTTCGACGTCGGCGTCCTCGAGCAGCTTTTGGATGCCGTGTGGGGTACACGGCCGATACCGGGCGTGCCCGGCGACCAGTCGACCGACGTTTTCAGGGTGGAACCCGTCGACGTCCTTTTCGGGGTCGATGCGCCGAAGCACCGATCGATCGTCGACGTGCTCGGGGACGGGCATCTGGACGAGGATGCCGTGAACGTCTGGATCGTCGTTGAGGTCGTCGATCGTCTCGAAAAGCTCCTCGGCCGGCGCATCGGGGTCGATTTCGACGTGAACACTTTCGATCCCGACCTCCTCGCAGTCCCGCTGTTTCATCGAGACGTAGGTTTCACTCGCCGGGTCGTCGCTCATCAACACTGTGGCCAGCCCCGGCCGGACCCCTTCGTCTGCCATGGTTTCTACCTCGTCGGCAACTGCGGACCTGACGTCCGCGGCGACTGCCTTGCCGTCGATTATCTCGGTCATATCGGAGACGAACGAGCGGCCGGCTCTCAAGGGTTTGGATTTATCTACCGTCGTGGCGGTGGGGTCGCAGTAGGTACGATAAAGGCGCGACGATCCCCTGAACGGGTTTCCAATCTTCACCTATCCAATCGTCGCGTTTCCAGTCCACGCCGGTCGGTCACCGGGCGTTTTCGATCTTCTCGAGGGCTTCCGGATTCTCGATCGACGAGAGGTCGCCAAGATCCTCGCCGACGTGGGTCGCCTGGATTGCCCGCCGAATGATCTTGCCGGACTGGGTCTTCGGGAACGCGTCGACGAACAGCAACTCGCGGGGCCGGAACGGTTTGCCGAGTTCCTCGCCGACATGATCCTCGAGTTCCGACCGCAACTCGTTGGATTCGTCGACGTCCCGTTCGAGGACCACGTACGCGACGACGGCGGTCCCCGTCGTCTCATCAGGAACACCGACGGCTGCCGCCTGGTTGACCGCCTCGTGTTCGATGAGCGCGCCCTCGACCTCCGCGGGCCCGACTTTTCGACCGGCCACGTTGAGCACGTCGTCGGCACGTCCGTGGAGGAACCAGAAACCGTCCCTGTCTTTCTGTGCCCAGTCGCCGTGATTCCACAGTGGCGGGTCCTCGAATCGTGACCAGTACTCCTCGAGGTACCGTTCGTCGCCGGACCACAGCGACTTTGTCATCGAGGGACAGGAATCCCGGGACACGAGGTAGCCTCGTTCGTGTTCGTCGGCGATGGAGGTGCCGTCCTCGTCGACGATGTCGACGGCCATGCCAAGCCCCGGTCCACCGAGGGTACACGGCTTCAGCGGCTCTGTCGGCATCGGCATCAGGAAGCAGCCACAGATCTCGGTTCCCCCGGAGATGTTGATGATCGGGGTATCGCCGCCCCCGACGTTTTCGTAGAACCACAGCCAGGATTCGGGATCCCACGGTTCGCCGGTTGAGCCGAGCAACCGAAGACTCGAGAGGTCGTGCCCCTCGACCCACTCGTCGCCGTGTTTGCGGAGCGCCCGGATGGCGGTCGGGGAGATACCGAACTGCGTGAGGTCGTGGCGGTCGATCATGTCCCAGTATCGGTCCGGATCGGGTTCGTCCGGTGCGCCCTCATACATGAAGACCGTACTGCCGAACGTGTGGACGCCAATCAACGTCCACGGTCCCATCATCCAGCCGATGTCGGACACCCAGAAGAAGCGGTCCTCGGGCTTGATGTCGAATCCGAAATACAGCTCCTTCGCACACTGGGTCTGGACGCCGGCGTGGGTGTGGACGATGCCCTTCGGTTTTCCGGTCGTCCCCGAGGAGTACAGCAGGATCGATTCGTCGTTCGAATCGAGGTGAACGGTCTCGAATTCGCCGTCGTGAGCCGGGATGGCGTCGTCCCACCACACGTCTCTCCCCTCGGTCCAGGGCACGTCGTCCCCGAGCCGTTCGTAGACGACAACGTCCTCGACGTCGGTGTCGACGGATTCGATCGCGTCGTCGAGTGTCGTTTTCAGCGTGATCGCCGATCCACGGCGGTAGAATCCGTCACCAGTGAAAACGACGTCGCAGTCGGCGTCGGCGATCCGCGTGGCGGTCGCGTCGGTGCCGAATCCCGAAAAGATCGGGACGGCGATGGCTCCGACTTTAAAACAGCCATACAGTATCGAAATGACCTCAGGGACCATCGGCATGTACAACCCGACGGTGTCGCCGACGCCGATGCCCTTCGAATCGAGGTAGTTTGCGACGCGGTTGGTCTGACGGTACAGGTCGTGATAGGTCACCTCCTGGACGTCACCCGGTTCGCCCTCCCACAGACACGCGAGGTCGTCGTTCGGGGCCCCGTCTCGGGTGGCGTGGCGATCCAGGACGTTGTGTGCGACATTGATCGAGCCCCCGGGATACCAGTCGGTGAACTGCGGCCCGTCCGTGTCGTCCCTGACCTCGTCGTAGGGTTTGTAGAAGTCGATGCCGAGCGTGTCGACGAGTTCGTCCCAGAACCAGTCGAGGTCGCCACAGGTTCGATCGAGTAACGCGTCGTAATCCGCGATTCCGTGGGCGTCCATGAACTGGGCGACGTTCGTCGACGCCACGAACTCGGGATCGGGTTCGTGGACGATTTCGTCGAACTCTTCGAGCGACGTCATATACGTGGACGAAGCGCACGCTCCACAGTAATGGTTGCCCTCCGTTTTCGACGATCGACAGAAACATCCCAGTCGCCGCGTGCGAGGAACGCTTTTGACACGGGGCGTCCAAACCTGTTCGTATGTACGTCCGGGATGCGAAAAATCGGGACGAGGCCTGGCTCCTCGAGCACATCGAGGCGATGGGTCTGGACGAGACCGCGTTTCGGTCCCGCGATTACGTGATCGCCGTCGACGAGGAGACGAACGCCCGGGCGGGATTCGGACGAATCCGGATCCACGAGGCCGAGGGGGGCGAAATATGCGAGCTGACGAGCATCGGCGTGCTCGAGAACTGGCGCGGGCAGGGCGTCGGGGCGCACGTCGTCGAGCGACTCGTCGACAGCGCCGACACCCAGGGATTCGACCACGTCTACTCGCTCACGAGCACCCACGAGTACCTCACACAGTTCGGGTTCGAAGCAGTTTCGTCGGAGGATCTCCCCGAGCCGCTTCAGAAACGCCTCTCCGAGAAGCGAGACTCGATCGATCCCGACGCAATCCCACTTCGGATCGCCACCGAAGATTTCGACCTCTCGGACCGATTTCGAGACCGGTTCAAGCAGGCGGCCGAGTCCGAACCGGAGGAGGATTCAGAACCCCAGGAGACCGCCGAGGACTTCGGCATCGATCCGGACGAGGTTACCACCAAGTACGACACCGGTCGATAACTCCGACCCGCCAACCATTAAGCCGCCCCGGCCGAACCGTTCGGGTAATGTTTGACCCCGACGACCTGGAGCGAATCCGGGAGGGCCACGCCGAATGGGAGGCCGAGACGTACGGCCCGACCGTGGACCGCTTCGGCGAGCGGAAAGACCAGTTTACGACGGATACCGGGGGACAGGAGGTACAACCGCTGTACACGCCGGCCGACGTCGCCGATCACGACTACGATCGCGATATCGGGTTTCCTGGTGAGGAGCCCTACACCCGGGGCGTGTACTCCACGATGCACCGCGGCCGACTCTGGACGATGCGTCAGTACGCCGGGATGGGAACCGCGCGCGAAACGAACGAACGGTTTCTCTACCTCCTCGACGAGGGCCAGACGGGCCTGTCGATGGCGTTCGATCTTCCCACGCAGATGGGCTACGACTCCGATTCGGCGATGGCCGAAGGCGAGGTGGGAAAATCTGGCGTTGCCATCGATTCCCTCGACGACATGGAGACCGTGTTCGAGGGCATACCGCTGGACGAGGTCTCGACCTCCATGACGATCAACGCGCCGGCGTCCGTCCTGCTCGCGATGTACGTCGCCGTCGGGGACAAACAGGGCGTCGACCGCGAGGAGCTGCGGGGAACCATCCAGAATGACATCCTCAAAGAGTACGTCGCGCGCAACACCTACATCTTCCCCCCGGGGCCCTCGATGCGGATCATCACCGACATTTTCGAGTTCTGTGCGGCGGAAATTCCCAGCTTCAACACGATCTCGATATCGGGGTACCACATCCGGGAAGCGGGTTCGACGGCCGCCCAGGAGATCGCCTTCACGCTGGCTGACGGTATCGAATACGTCGAAGCGGCCATCGATGCGGGACTCGACGTCGACGACTTCGCGCCACAACTTTCGTTCTTCTTCGCCTCGTACAACAACATCCTCGAGGAGGTGGCGAAGTTCCGTGCGGCGCGCAGACTGTGGCAGCGCATCATGGAGGAGCGATTCGATGCCGAAAAGCCGGGATCGAAGCAGCTGAAGTTCCACACCCAGACGGCGGGTTCGACGCTCACCGCGCAGCAAATCGAGAGCAACGTCGTCAGGGTGGCCTATCAAGCGCTGGCGGCAGTTCTCGGCGGCACCCAGAGTCTCCACACCAACGGCAAGGACGAGGCGCTCTCGTTGCCCACCGAGGAGTCGGTTCGGACCGCCCTCCGGACACAGCAGATCCTCGCCCACGAATCCGGCGCGGCGGATACGATCGATCCACTGGCCGGCAGCTACTACGTCGAGAATCTCACGGACTCACTCGAGGGGGAGGCGGTCGAAATACTCGACGAAATCGACGAACGCGGCGGCATGCGCCGGGCGATCGAGGATCAGTGGGTTCAACGACAGATCCAGGACGTCGCCTTCGACCGACAGCGGGAGATCGAACAGGGCGAACGGATCATCGTCGGCGTCAACGAGTACACCGTCGACGAAGAGCCCAGGGCAGACATCGAGGCCGTAAGCGACGAGGAACAGGAACGACAGCGTCGAAACGTTCGGGAACTCAGGGACGACCGGGACGACGAGGCGGTGGATGCGACGCTCGCGGCGCTCTCCGAGGCCGCCGAGGGCGAGGAAAACGTCATGCCGTACATCATCGATGCCGTGAAGGCGTACGCGACGACCGGGGAGATCAGTAATACACTGCGGGACGTCTTCGGCGAATACGAATCCGGCGTGTGAGCGACGCGAACCGGGGAACCATATCGTGCGTCAAAGGGGTCTCTCATTTTCCAATATTGTTAGAATAAGGATTTATTGAATCACCAAATATCGAAATATATAAGTATTATAAGGGGTGTTTTTGCAATCTTATTCCCACAATATAGGACACGTCGCACAATACTTACTACGAGCGTTCATCTCTCCAGATGTAGACCATGTCAGGCTATGCACTCGTACTCGCTTCCGGCGAGTTAGAACGGATTCAGGCAGTGAGCATGATCGGCTCCGTGGCGGCCACGTCGGACGTCCCGGTCGAGGTGTTCGTCACAATGAACGCCCTCTCGGCGTTCGAAACGGACCGCATCGAGTCCGGCGACTTCCAGGTCGGCGGGCCGGTCGGTGAGGCAATGCTCTCGGAGGGCGGAGACGAGGTACCGCTGTTCACGGAACAGCTCGCCCAAGCGAAGGAGATCGGACCGCTGTCGATCTACGCCTGCTCGTTGGCGATGGATCTAATGGGAACCGAGATGAAGGATTACGCGGAGGTATTCGACGAGGAACTTGGCGTTGCGGGGTTCCTCTCGCACGCAAGAGACAAGCAAGTGGTGTTCGTTTGAGGTGATACCAATGAGTGAATCAATAGAACCCGACGTTACGGTGGACTCGCGCGGTGCAACCTGTCCCGGCCCGCTGATGGACCTCATCGGCGAGGTCAAGGGCGCAGATCCCGGGACGGTCATCGAACTACAGACGTCCGACAGGGGCTCGAAGGACGACGTTCCGGAATGGCTAGAGGAAGCCGGCCACGAACTGCTCGACATCGTCGAAGACGACGGCAACTGGAACATCTACGTAAAAACGACGTGAGGGCCCGCCCTCGATTCAAGGATTTCATATGACAACACAGATAGTTATCGTCGGCGGCGGTACCGGCGGGACGGTACTGGCGAATAGACTGGCCGAGAAACTGGCCCCCGAACTTGACAGTGGCGACGTCGCGGTGACGATGGTCACGGACGACGAGGATCACGTCTACAAACCGACGTTCCTCTACGTTCCGTTCGGGAAGAAGACGACGGCGGACGCGCGCCGTCCGGTCGCGGAACTCGTCGACAGGCGCGTCGACATAACGTACGATCGGGTCACGGAGATCGATACAGACGCACGGTCGCTCGCGCTCGAATCGGGTGACGACCTGGGCTACGATTACCTCACGCTCGCGATGGGAGCTACCCTCGCGCCCGAGGAGACGCCCGGGCTGGTCGAAGGTGGACACCACTTCTACGGACCCGATGGTGCCGAAGCACTCCGGGACGCAATGGCGGAATTCACTGGCGGCCACCTCGTGTTGAGCGTCATCGGCGTTCCGCACATGTGCCCGGCTGCCCCCGTTGAATTTACGCTGATGGCAGACGACTGGTTCCGCAAGCGTGGAATCCGGGACGACGTCGAGATCACCTACACGTACCCGATCCAGCGCACCCACGGCATCCGGTCGATCGCCGAGTGGACCGACGAACGGTTTGCCGAACGCGACATCGACGCCGAGACGTTCTTCAACGCAGAGGAGGTCGACCCTGACACCGGCGTCGTCCACTCGATGGAGGGCAAGGAACTCGACTACGATCTGCTGGTCGCCATCCCCCCGCACGCGGGGAACGACCTCGTCAGCGAGGCCGGACTGGGTGACAACGGCTGGGTCGACGTCGATAGACACACCCTCGAGGCGACGGAAGCCGAAAACGTCTACGCCGTCGGAGACGTTGCGGACGTCCCGACCAGCAAGGCCGGCAGCGTGGCTCACTACGAAGCTGGTGTGGTGGCGGATCGTCTCGCCAGCCAGGTTCGTGGACAGGTCCCGATGGCAACCTACGACGGCAAGACGGTATGTTTCATCGAGGCCGGAATGGACGAAGCCACCTACGTCGAGTTCGGGTACGGAGACGAACCCACGGTGCGGCCGGAATCGAAACCGGTCCACTGGGCGAAACTCGGCTACAACGAGTCCTACTGGCTGACAGCCAGGGGCCTCCTCTGAGACGAGACCATGACCGACGATACACAGGCAGACACCATCGAAATGGAGTCTGAAGATGAGCGGTCGGAATTGGCCAGCGAAGGATCGGAGCCGGAGCCCGTCGAAGGGTCGGAATCGGCCGACGGGCCCACCGACGAGGCTGTCAAAACCAGCGGGGAGGTGCCGTCTGAACTCGTGGCAGCCGTCGAAGACAATCCAGAAGAGGTCGCCCGGTTCATCCAGCAGCTCGGAGCGGTCAACGATCTCCTCGACGCAACGTCTGTCGCAACCGCCGCGATGGACGACGAGATGGTCCAGCGGCTCGCCCGGACCGGGACCAACCTCGGTGCGGCTGCTGACGGTGCAGCCACGCCCGAAATCGCCGGTCTGGGGGAATCCGTCGGGGAGAACGCGACGGAACTCACGGCGGGAATGGAGACCATCATCGAACTCCAGCAAAGCGGGACGCTCGACGATCTGGCTGCCATGGCCGACGTGGTTTCGCTCCTGACTGCCGCGATGGACGACGAGATGGTGACGTCGGTTGCAAAAACCGGTTCGCGACTCGGCGAGGTGGCCGATACCGCGGCAGACGACGACATCGCTGCCGGACTCGAGTCCATGTTGCACGCCCTCGGCGACGCCACGAGCGACGATCCCGAACCAGTGGGAATGATTGGGCTCGCGAAGGCACTCCGGGATCCGGAGGTCAAGGCTGGAATGGGCGTCCTGATTGCACTGTTGCGGGCACTGGGGGCGGGGAATCCCAACGGCCCCGAGTGATTGCCACATTTTGGGAACGCGGGCCGTCGAAACGTTCCAGCGAGCTTTTTACGTCAGTCGCCCAGTATTCCGACAATGCACTTCGAACACGCCGGTGTCGCGACGCGCGAAGCTGAGGAACTCGCATTCATATACGAGGACTTGCTGGGGCTCGAGATCGTCCATGAGGAGCGCTTCGAGGGGATGGAGATTCTGTTTATGGAGCTCGAAAACGGGTACTTCGAACTTATCGAACCCCTCGAGGATGGCCCGATCTCCGAGTATCTCGACGCGAACGGACCAGGCCTCCACCACGTCGCACTTCGAACCGACGACATTGAGGCTGACCTTGACCGGGCTCGCGATCTGGGCGTCGACTTGATCGACGAGGAGCCGCGGCCAGGTGCCTGGGGTCACGAGGTGGCCTTTTTCCACCCGGGATCCACCGGTGGCGTGTTGCTTGAACTCGTCGAGCACTGACTTTAATTTCGGGTGCAAGCCTCGCCCTCTGGGTGGTGAGAATGTCGAGTCACTCGGTGGTGTTTTGAGGGTGTCTGGGAGGTCACATCGTAGTTTATGTATAAGGGCCGTGTATCAACCCTCGAAAATCGGAAGGGACGCTATCTCCTCGGAGGAAGTCGAACGCGAAGTCTATCTTTCTTCGATGGGTCAAGGCATGGTCGGTCGTGCAACAGAAACTAGGACGATTAATTCGGACGGTTGTTCGCGCGCAGGGAGACCGATCATTCGATGCAACAACTCAGCACGGACGTGTCTCGTCGGAAGGCCTGGCAGGCGTGCTTGAACGCCTCGCTGAAGGTCGGGAATGGATGAATTGTGTCGATGATATCGTCAACCGTGAGGCCGAACTTTACCGCCAGGGTTGCTTCGGGGATCATATCGGCAGCGCGCGTTCCGACCATGTGAACACCCACAATATCGTCCGTTTCGTGGTGTTTGACCACCTGGAGTAGCCCTCGCGTGTCATTTACAGCCCGTGCTTTGGTCTCGTCCTCCATCTGAACCGTCTGACAGGTACACGTGCCGTGCTCGTCCATGTATTCGAGTTCGGTCGTGCCGACCGACGCAACTTCGGGACTCGTAAAGACGACCGTTGGAACTGCGGTATAGTCGATCGTGTGACCTTCGTGTTCTTCTCGAGGGGCTTGCCCGATCGAGCGGCCCGTGGGACTTCGGTCCGCGCTGCCAAAGGCGTTCTTCACCGCGTGATTGCCTTCTTTCGCAGCGACCGTCTCCAGCTCGGGAGTGCCGATTACGTCCCCGGCCCCGTATATATCCGGATTCGTCGTCTGCAAGTGTTCGTCGACGACAACAGCGCCACGTTCGTCGGTATCGACACCGACGCGTTCGAGGCCGATCCCCTCACTGTTCGGCTGCACACCCGTTGCGACGAACAGTTCCTCCGCAGAAAACTGCCGCTTTTCGCCATCGAGTCGTGTTTCGACAACGATACCGTCTTCGGCTGTAGCGGTTCCACTAGCTGGCGCAACGGTTCTCACACGTTCGAAGTTATTCCCGGTGACGACGTCGATTCCTTCGTCGCGAAAACACCGCTGGATCTCCCAGCCAAGCTGCCCCTCCATTCCCGAAAGGAGGCGCTCGGATCGCTGAAGAATCGTGACATCGACCCCGACGCGGTGGAGGATCTGTCCCCATTCGAGCGCAACGTATCCACCACCGATGACGACGACGCTCTCGGGGAGTTCACGGCGTTCGAGGATCGTCTCGCTCGTCTCGTAGTCGATCCCGTCGATCCCGTCGATGGGTGCCGCCCACGGGGAACTCCCTGTGGCGATCAGGGCGTTCTCGCCAACGACCCGAGTTACGTCGTCATCGCTATCGATGACTTCAATCGTCGTGTCATCCACGAACTGACCGTATCCCTCGTAGACGTCGGTTTCGAAGTGACGTGCGACGTCGACGTAATTCTCTTGGCGGAGCTGTCGGACGAGTCGATCTTTTTCGTCGAGAGCAGCTGTCCAGTCCACTGAAGGTTCGTCGACTCCGTACTCGACGGCGTCGAACGGGCTGTGTGCCGTTTGGAACGCGGTCTCGGCCATCGCGAGTAAATGTTTGCTCGGGACACAGCCGACATTGACACACGTTCCGCCGAGCGGGAGGGCCGTGTTAACCAATGCGGTCGTACGCCCACGGCGATCCGCCTCGGTAATCGCGGCGAAGGCAGCCGCGCCGCCACCGAGAATCACAAGATCGTACGAGTGTTGTATCGTCATTGAATAAATTTAGAAGATGAAGCTATTATACTATGGAGTCCAAAGCAATGGAGTACGTTGGAGGCCACAAAGTAATGGCAGATTCAACAACGCAACCGTCACCGACGTGTGATGTCGATGGGACTTGCTAATGTCCGTTGACCGCGATCATTAATACACTGAGTCGGAAATATTGCGATGCAACTCATCAGTATCATCGGTGCCCACGAATCGATGCGGTTCGCAGCAATCGAAGATCATCTCCAGGATGCGAGCACGTCGACGATTTCGAGACGGCTGAGCGAGTTCGCGGAGGCGGAACTCGTGACGAGGACGCAGTACGACGAAATTCCACCGAGGGTCGAATACGCACTGACCGATGAAGGCCACGAGGTTCGAAACCGACTCGAACCGCTTCTGGAGTGGGCGACGGCCCGATCGTAGCCGTTCTCCCACCGGACAATGCGACCATACCCTACTGTTCGAGGGGGTAGAGTGGATCAATCGGTTATGTGTCGTTTCGGTCGAAACGACGATGTCTTCGGGGTGAGCGATCACGACGCTTCTCGAAAATCGGTCGATGCGCCGACCATTTAATATCCGTTCCGTCCCAGAAACGACTATGTCGAACGACGAACTGGAGGGGGCAATCCAGGAGTTTCTCCGGAAGACCGACGAGGCCTACCGGGAATACGAGCAGGGATACGCAAACGCCGACGCGACGCTCCGAAAGCTCCAGGATTACGTCGAGACGCTCGGCGAGACGGTCGACACCGACACCGTGGAGTAACGTTTCACCGTTTAGCCTCTGGTTTCGATGAGCCCCAGGACGCGCTCGTAGTATTCGCCGAAGGCCTCGTCTGTCCGCGAACGTGGTCTCAAGAGGTCGACGTCGACGATTTCCTTGATCCGGCCCGGCTCGCTGGCCATGACCATGATTCGATCGGCGAGTTTCACGGCCTCTTCGACGTCGTGTGTGACGAACAGGATCGTCTTTCGGGTTCTGTCCCACACGTCGAGGAGTTCTCCTTGGAGCATGGTCTTGGTCTGGGCGTCGACTGCGCCGAAGGGCTCGTCCATCAGCAGGAGTGAGGGATCGACTGCCAGTGCTCTCGCCAGCGCGACGCGCTGTTTCATTCCCCCCGAGAGGTCCTTCGGGAACGTTTCCTCGAACCCCTCGAGTCCGACCAGGTCGACGAGTTGGTCGACCCGACGGGTCCGTCGATCTTCGTCTATGTCTTCGACCTCAAGGCCGAATGCAACGTTGCCCCGGACGGTTCGCCACGGAAAGAGGTGATACTCCTGAAAGACGATTCCCATGTCGGCCGTCGGGCCCGACACCACCTCACTGTCGAGCGAGACGGATCCACTGGTGGGCATCTCGAGCCCGGCGACGATGCGAAACAGCGTCGTCTTTCCACACCCGGAGGGACCGACGATGCAGACGAACTCGCCCGGTCGGACGTCGAACGACACGTCGTTCAGGGCACGGACGGTTCCCTGGCCCCCATCGAAGGACTTCGAGATGCCGTCGAGACTGACCGCGGCAGCCCCGGGTCGCCCCGAGGCAGTTTCGCCGGCTGAATGTGGGTCGTTTAGCGCCATCGCAACACCCGCCGCTGAACGGATCTGAATGCCACGTCGACGAGGAGGAAGGTGAGGCTCAACACCAGGATGTAGGCGATCACCAGGTCGACCTGGAGGTTGTTTGAGGCGCGGAGGATCCGCCGACCGATGCCTGGGACGCCGAAGATTTCCGCGGCGACGACTAGCATCCAGCACCGGCCGATGCCGGTCCGCATTCCGGTGGTGATCTCGGGAAGTGCCGCCGGTATCACGACGGCTTTGATGAGTTCGAGGTCCCCCGAGAGGCCCAGGCTTCGTGCGACGTCGAGGAGTTCCTCGGGCACCCCTTCGACACCTCCGTATGACGCGTAAAAATTGATCCAGAATGCGCCGATCGCGATGATGAACGCCGCCCCGACGTGGTTGATGCCGAACCACGCGATCGCAAAACCGATGAGTGCAAGCGGTGGGACCGGACGCAGCAGACGAACGACTGGTGCGGCCGCGTCGTCGAACGTCGATCGCCAGCCGAGCGCGATTCCCGTAGAGATCCCGAGACCGGTACCGACGATCGTTCCCGGAATCCAGTGGGCCACGCTCTGTGCCAACGCAACCGTCAGTTCGCCACTCGCAGCTTCCGCGACGAACGTCCGGGCGACCGCAATCGGGGAGGGAAGCACGTAGGCTGGCTGGAAAAGCGAGGCCACCCACCAGAGGAGAACGAATCCAGTGATACCTATCGCGCCCCGTGCGGCACGGCTAACTTCGATGGTTCCCACTGTGGGGGCGATCGATTCGTCGGTGCGTTCGAATTTCGCCTGGACGTCCGTGGCCATTATCCTCGATTTCCTCGGTGCATGTCAGATGTCCTGGTACACTCGGTAGTCGAATATCTCGTCAACCGACAGCGGGTCGTCGATCTGTTCGTTGTCATGTGCAACCCCGGCGAAAATCTCGGTTCCACGTTCTATCTCCCGGGGATTGGTGACGAAATTCGCAAGCGGTCCATCGAGTGCAGCCCGGGCGGACGCTGCCGGCATGCCGATGCTCGACTCGACGATGTCGGCCGTTTCGGCTGGGTTGGCCTGGATGAACTCGGTCGCACGGACGTGCTGTCTGAGAAACGTGGTCGCCACCGGTGACTCGCGAACCTCGTCGCTCATCAACGTCACGGCGGCTGGCTGTCCGGGCATGATTTCCGAGGCATTCCGGAACGTTCGGATTGAGAGTCCTTCACTCGCGATGCGCGTTGGGACCGGTTCCATTATCGAGGCTCCGTCGACCTCTCCGTTGGCGATGGCCTGAAAGACGGCGTTCGCGCCACCGAGCTCGACGATTTCAGCGACGCTCTCCGGCTCCACGCCCACGACATCACGGAGCCAGTATCGAAGCAACACGTCAGGGACTGATCCCTGTGGAAACGTTCCGAATCGGAACGGGTCTCCCGTTCTGTCTTCCCAGACGTCGAAAGCGTCCGCGTCGTGTTCGTCCCATAGCGCCTGGAATTCCTCGTGGGCCAGAATCGCCATCGGTTCCTTGATGTTTGCGGCCGTAACCTTCGCCGGGATTCCCCGATCGATGACGATCATCGACGGGACGATCCCGAACATCGCGATGTCGATCTCGCCCCCGCCATAGGCCTGGACAATCGCCGGGCCGTCGGTGAACTCGCGAGCGTCGATTGTCGCTTCGAGGTCGTCGAGGTACCCCTCGTGATCCATCACGAAGTACTGGAGGTCGGGAAAGATCGGCATGAACGCGATCGAAAGTTCCGTCTCGCCCCCGAGACCGACACAGCCGGCCACGCCAGCGGCCACGCCGGTTCCAACGCCGGTCAGATACCCTCTCCTCGAGAGACGAGTCGTTTTGGTTCGCATCATCGCCAGGTAACGGTCGGGTACTTAACCCCGAACCGCATGAGGCAGCGGCGTCCGTGGTCGATGACGGCCCGGAGACGACTCGCTCGAACGTATCTAAAGGATGACGGGCGGCCAGGGGTTCGACTTACGCAAAATCGATCGTCCGAGTATCGGGACAGTATCTCCGCTATCTGCGACGCGACTCGGCCCGTATTCGAGTCGTTTCAGCAGAGTTAACCCGCCCCGCGTGCCCTACCGGTGCATGACGGGTTTTTCGAGCCGCGTCGAGCAGATTTCGATTAGCGGCATCCGTGAGGTGTTCGAGGCCGCCGAGGCAGACGCGATCAACCTGGGACTCGGGCAGCCGGACTTTCCGACCCCCGACGTGGCCCGGGAGGCAGCCATCGAGGCGATCGAGGCCGGAGACGTCGACGCCTACACCTCGAACAAGGGAACGATCGAACTCCGGGAGGCAATCGCGGCAAAACACGACCGCGACAACGACCTCGACGTGGACCCGGTGGACGTCATCGCGACGGCGGGCGGCAGTGAAGCCCTCCACATCGCGATCGAAGCACACGTCGATGCAGGCGACGAGGTCATCTTTCCGGATCCGGGATTCGTCTCCTACGAGGCGCTGACGCACCTGGCCGGGGGCCACCCCAGGCCGATCGCCCTCCGCGACGATCTCACCCTCGATCCGGCCGACGTCGAGTCGGCAATCACGGACGAGACGGCCGCCTTCGTGGTCAACAGTCCCGCCAACCCAACCGGTGCCGTCCAGAGCGAGGCCGACATGCGCGAGTTTGCACGCATCGCGGACGAATACGACGTGCTCTGCATCTCGGATGAGGTCTACGAACGGATCGTCTTCGAGGGCGACCACTATTCGCCGATGCAGTTCGCCGAATCCGATAATGTCGTGGTGGTCAACGCCTGCTCGAAGACGTACTCGATGACGGGGTGGCGACTCGGCTGGGTGACGGGCGCGACGGACCGAATCGAACGTATGCTTCGGGTCCACCAGTACGCCCAGGCGTGTGCAGCAGCGCCGTCGCAGTACGCCGCCGAGGCCGCACTCTCCGGGCCGCAAGGTCACGTCGAGGAAATGTGTGCGGCTTTCGAACGTCGACGCGACGTGTTGCTGGATGGGCTCGCCGACATGGGGCTCAAGACGCCAACTCCGAAGGGTGCGTTCTATGCGATGCCGAGGGTCCCGGACGGCTGGGTCGACGCCGTCATCGAACGGGGAGTCATCGTCGTTCCCGGCGACGCGTTCGGCGAGCACGGGGCTGGCCACGCCCGCATTTCGTATGCCACCGATCTCGAGACGTTGAAGGAGGCCCTCGAGATCATGGCGGAGGCGACGGCCGCACTCGAGTGAGTCGGACGCGAACAGATTCGTCCGCTCACCGGGGCACCAGCACTTAAGCATCGTCTCGCCGAATCGCCCGGTATGACAGACGTCCTGTTCCTACGTAGCGACGAGATCGATGGCCTGGCGAGCCCCGACGAATACGTCGACGCCGTCCGGGCCGGATACGCGGATCACGGCCGCGACGGATCAGCCGAACCACGAACGAAACTCGTCAGCGCGGACCCACCGGGGATGTGCACAGGGTACCTGGCGATTCTCCCCGAGGTTGGCGCGATGGGCGGGTATACCTACGCCGCTGGATTCGGCGACGAAGACGCGCACTTCGTCCTCCCGGTGTTTGACCCGGAGTCGGGGAGGCTCCTCGCACTCCTCGACGGCGCAAGCATGAATCCATTCAAGACGGGAGCGGCCGGTGCCGTAGGCGTTGATGCACTCGCGCGTGAGGACGCACGCGTCTGTGCCGTCATCGGGAGTGGCGCACAGGCTCGCGGACAACTCCGGGCGACGGCGACGGTCCGCGACTTCGAGTCGGTCCGTATCTACTCGCCCACGGTCGAGAATCGAAACGCGTTCGCGACGGAGTTCGACGACCGGCTCGATGCAGACGTCCATGCGGTCGACTCGTCTGCTGCCGCGGTTTCGGGCGCTGACGTCGTAGTCACGGCGACCACTGCCGAAGACCCGGTCTTCGACAGCGCCGAACTCGACGACGGGGCCCACGTGTCAGCGATTGGCCAGTACGACCCCGAAAAGGCCGAACTCGACGTTGAGACGATCGCGCGGTCGACTTACGTCCCCGACCTCCGCGACCGGGCCTTCCAGGACGCGGGTTCGTTCCTCGCCGCCCTCGAATCGGGAGCGATCGACGACGATCACGTGCAGGCCGAACTGGGTGAGGTCGTCGCCGAAACACGGCCTGGCCGGACGGACGAAACCGACGTAACGGTGTTCGATAGCGGCGGCACGGGCATCGAAACCGTGGCGGCGGCGTCGATGCTCTACGAGAAGGCCGAAGCGGCTGGACTTGGCGAACGGATCGACTTCGCGCCGGCGAGCGACGCGTTGACCGGTGGCGAGTGAGGCTACAGACGCACTCGTTTTTGAAATCCTTGGACCCGGCGGTTACAGGTACGGCCCCACACCGAGCGCCTCGACGAGATCGATCCCGACCACGATCGTCGCGACGAGGTATCCAGCTATCGCCCCGCCGTTCAACAGCGGGAGGCCTGCGTGGGGGCGACCTTTCAATACCAGTCCCTCAAGCACCAGCAGCCCGGCGATCGTACCCACGATGGCACCGGCGGCGGGTACGGTGAGTGAGATTCCGGGAATGTCCAGAATCGCGGCGTCACCAGGCCGAAAGAACGCCGCGCTGACGACCAGAATCGTCGGGATGATCGTATCGCCGAGGCCGATAAACAGGGCACTGCGTTCGTTGTCCAGGGCCCCCTCGTCCGCTCCCTCCTCGTCTTCGACGGCCGCGGTCACATCGTCAGATGTCGGCTGGGCGTCTCCCTCGTTGGATTCGTCGGCACTTGCGTCCCTCTCGAGACTATCGGGGCCCCCTTCCTCGAGAAAGGAGTACGAAAGCCGCATCGGGACGACGAGGACGATCGGGAGGCGAAGCTCCATCACCCCGGAGGCGAGCGCGAGCATGTGTTCTGTCCCGTAGACGGAGATTGCGTCGTAGACTGCCAGCACGATCAGGAACGCGATCGCCGGAAGCAGGCCGAAACTGATGCCGAACAATGCCGAGGCCCCGGCCCCCATCACGACCCCGACCGAATCGATGACGTACCATTCCGGGTAGGCGAGGAGAGCGATGCCGAGACCGAGGGCGACGACGACCGCGAGGACGTCTACGCCGCTAATCACGACAACGGCTGGCAGGAGAACCGAGAAGACGTAAAAGGAGATGAAGACGCTCGCGAAGATGATGAGTCCCTGGATCACCCGGGTGACGTCGAATCGGATCGCCACGAGCAACACGAGCGTCATGGCGAGGATCGCGCCGACGTACACCAGGACGTTGACGGGATCCGAGGGATCCTCGACGGGCTGGTAGCCGGCCGCCATGAACGGCTCTACGAGCGCGAGCGCCCCTAGTTGAACTAGGAGAAAGAGGCCGGCGGTCCCGAGGACGGCAGCGTATGCCCGCTTCATGGGCTGTGAAGGAAGACCGGTCGTTTGGAGGTTACGATCTCTGCCCGGACTCAAGAACATGGCCGCTGACCTTGATATTTGGATACCTTTCCGCCCAATCCAGGGGAGAGTTCTTGCACCCTGGGACTCGTGGGTATGTATTTTGCCGTGCCGGCGGTAGTTCCCCACTGTGCACCTTGGCGCGTCGCGCAGAGCCCTCCTCAGGAGTACCGTTGGCCTCGGAGCGACGGCGATAGGGCTCACGGGCATCTCGAGATGGAGTGCCGCCGAAGATGGGTTCGATCCCGAGCGACACGGTTTCGGCTTCCGGAACTGGGGAGCGGGCCAGCGCGAGTTCCACATCCCCGTCGCGGAAACCGATCCAGCGCAGGTGGCTGTTCGCGACCACATCCTCACGGAGTGGGATGGTCGGGCCGAGTCGGTCTTCGACGTAGAGCTCAGGCAGACCAACGACGTCTTTCTCGAGGCACTCGCGACACTACTCCGGATTGCGATCGTCCAGCGAGCCGGGACAAACGGATATTGCTACGGCATGTCCCTTGCCGCACAGGCATACTACGAATCCCCCTCGTCGATTCCGATTGACAGGCGGTACGCTTCGGACATCAGACACCCCGCAGAACCGCTCTCGGAGCCGGTGGCACCGGTGTATCGCGACATCGCACAACTCCAGGCCGACCAGTACCTCCGCTTTCGGTCTTGGCTCGGCAGGCGGGCGATGCTGTGGCCCGAACGCATAGACGTCGCGGCACAGCTTCGGGATATCAGGGCGGTCGTCGACGTGTTCGGCACCGCACAGGTTTTCCTCTTCGCCGGGTCGACGAAGGGCCATCAGGTGCTGGCGTACGACTACGAGGATCACGCCGACGGAACGTCAGTGTCCGTCTACGACCCGAATTTCTCCGCTTCGAGCTACGAGGACCGAGTACGGATTCTCGAATTCGATGCTACCGACGGTGGCTACGAGGTTCGCCCCTACGACCAGTACACCGGGGTCCTGTTCAACCGACACGACCGGATCGAGGTGGCGACTGGCCGATCGGGGGTCACGCCGTTTGATCACTTTGACGGCAACCCCGTCCGGATCAGGGAGGCGATTATCCCGACTGCGTTGGTGACCGTCGACACCGCTGACGTGGACCTCGGAATCGTCGGCCCGAACGGGAGTCGGTTCGATCGACTGGTGAGCGACTTCATGGATGCCTCCCGGGGCGGCCTCGCTCGGATCCGTGCGGGCTACGGGATCGAACCGGGCGTCTACCGGATTCACATTCACGGGCGTCGGCGGACCGCATACGACCTCCACGTCCGGATCGCCGGTCCAGCCGAGACGCGACTGTCCGCCTCGCGTATCGCGGCGATAGACGCCGGCGAAATCCACATCTACGAGGCGACTGTCCCCGAAAATTCGGGAGAGAGCGGGAATCTCGAGCTTGTGGACGACTCGAACGACGGGGGAATACTGAGCGCGGCTATCGCCGGGACTGCTGGCGGATTCGTGACGGGGATGGGCGCGTACCACCTCTGGAATCGACGTCGAAATTCTTTGCAGTAACTAATCACGTTCGGAACATCGGTAAAGATACCGGGCGCGAATGTCAAACGATCTCTGGATTGATTTATCAAGAAAGGATCAATCAGTCAAATGCATAGAGTTATCAGACGGATTTTAGAACATATCAGTATATACTGTTGTATAATTGGTGATAGATATGAGTTCGACACCAGCACACTATGTTAAAAGAGGTCTGTCATCGAGGAGACCCAGACTACTGATTTTCGTAGGATCCACCACTGGAACGAGTCCGAGGGAACGAATGCAGTTCTATTAAGAGGTATCCGTTTGCGTTGATGGTTTCAATCAAAAATTCTCAAATACGTATTATTTTGTGATATGACTCTTAGGTTGGTCTATGAACATTGAACGAGGAATTGAACTTACGGAGATCCTTGTAGATCACCACGATACGTTAACCACTCTCCAAGAGGAAGAGCCTCTCACGAGTCAACAGCTTGAACAAAAACTCGATCATTCACGAGCAACGATTAATCGTCATCTGGCAACCCTTCGCGAGGTAGAACTCGTTACGACGGTGAAAGGCAAACACACCCTTACAGATCTTGGAACGATAGTTATCCAGGAGTTGGAGAAATTTTGTCACCCGCTACATGTCTCGGCTCGGGTTCCGGAACTTATCGAACAGTTACATTCCTGTCCGATCGAGTTTGAAATCCGAATGCTCTCAGGAGCGACCGTGACGAGCGCGGTCTCTGAAGAACCCTACCAGATGCACGAGCGGTATCTTGGGTTTTGGAACAAAACCGAACGCGTAAAAGGTATCCGAAGTATTGGCGCCATCCCACCCGACGTCGTCGATAGTATTAAACTAAAACTTCGTGCTGATGTCGAGGTCGAAAGCATATGGACACCAACGGCAGCGGCACAGTATCTTGTAACATACCCCGAAATCAAATCACTATGGGTAGAGGAGCCAAACGCACGGATGCTGATCACCCGTGAGAGGGTTCCCGTCCAGTTCGGGTTGTTTGATCACCGGATAGCGTTCACCGTTCACGATGAAGAGATCGGATATCCACGCGCACTCGTTGACGTTACCAATCCCGCAGCACTCGAGTGGGCTCATGACATGTATGACTATTATCTTGAACATTCGCAACCGCTGGATGCATGGATAGATACCGAAGATTCGCCAACGTTCGATCACGCATAACGCTGTCCCGAGTTACATCATTTCAGGCATCTCGAAATCGAACAGACCCTCACGGATGTGTGCTGGCGCATCAGTTTGTCCCCAAGCGAGTAGGTCGGCAGTAACCGTGGGATCGGCGAAATCGATGTGGCGTTCCTCTTCGTTCCCCCAATCGAAGACGTTTTTCGGGAGCCAGTTGGTCTGTTTCATTTCGTCAAACAGCGACTGTGCCGCTGTATCCGCAGTAATTTCACCCGCGTCGTAAGCATCGAGTACGTCAGATGACCGCTCTAACAGTGCGTCTTTTTCGGAGACGAACGGGGCGTGATCTCCGGGGCGTGGTTCTTTACGCAACTGATCGAATTCAGCAGTATCTCTTGACGAAAGATACTTCAAGCAATGCTTTTGGATATAGAGGTCCGGAAACACCGATTCGACGAGTATCAATTGTGTCCACGCATTCCACAGATCGAACTCCTCTGTCGACGTGTACCCGTTGCTCACGAGCAAATCTGCCGTCATCAGCTGTCTCCGATGAAGCTCGTCAATCGGTTTGAATCGGTCGGCAGAAAAATCGTCCTCGTCGAATGCCTCCAAGAGGAGGTTCGCTGACCGGAACACAGATTCAAATGTGTGAATCAAGCCCTGTGAGTATAGCGGATCGACAAATCCGTAGGTATGATTGGTTAGGAGATGCCGATGGCCTGTTGACTGAGATGAGCTTCGCTGTAACCGGTCCGTTCGAATCCATTCCATCACTGGTTCAACTGGTTCGAGATGTCGTTCGATGTCGGGATACGAGGAAATAATCTCGTAAAACTCCTCCTCAGCATTGAGCGTATCGTCACGGGGATAGGTGGCCCGATCAAGCATGAGCCCAACGCTCGCTTTCGTTTCCTTCGAGCGTTCAAAGTTATCGAATGGAATGACCCACATCCAACCTCCCTCAAATACGTGATGAAGTGTCCCATCGTGCAGTCGGTTGGTTTGACCAGGGTGGTCTTCGTCATTGATTAGGTCATCGAATGGTTCGAGTCCCTCAACGTGTGTGAAAATCGCCCGAGTATCCGTCTCGAGCTGCGGTGTCTGGTCTCGATACCCCATTTTTTTGGCGAGAATCGAATTACTTCCCGTGGCATCGATGAAGAACGCACCCGTGGTCGTACCCTGATTGGTAGTCACGGTTACGTCATCCTCGTTGATTTCTACGTCTGTTATCGGCGTTTCGTCAACGTACTCGACGCCGTACGTTTCTGCGGATTGGACCAGGTAGTGATCGATGTGTTCACGCACGAGATGGCTCTCTTTATAAAACGGCATATCTGGGGGAACCAGTTGATGAGCGTGCTCGCCACTGAACGGTTGGCCTTGCTTGTGGTACACAAATCCGACGGAATGTTTGATTCCACAGGATTGAGTTATGTTGTCGACAACTTTGTTCGCGTCGCTAACTTGTTGTATTTCTGGCACTCCGAAATACTCGCCGACGATCCACATCCACACAGCACTCAGTGGTAACATCGCTTCACCAATCGCAAACCGCGGATGTTTTTTCGCCTCAATCATCAGCACATCGAGACCATTTTTTGCAAGTATCATTGAAGTAGCTGATCCGGCTATTCCACCCCCTCCAATGATTACATCATACTTGGCTTTCACAGTAATCACGTCGCAGTCGTGTACCGAATTTTAAAAAATTTTTGAAAATTATCTCGCAGAAAATGATAATTACTCATTTTTCACGCGGAACTCAGTTAATGAGTTACTCTCATGAGACGCCTCTGAGAAGCCAAGCCGAACACCGAGC
>JBKGZK010000005.1:0-62950 GCA_046545615.1 Natronomonas sp. | reverse complement strand
GCAAAGCGCGTCATCGAAGCAGGAAGCCCCGGGGCTTGACCCCGAGGCGGTTCACGGACCTGGCTGTACTGTGTCGGTCCCGCAAGATGTATAGGCCAATGCGACCGGCGTTGAACTGATGGAGTACGGGTTTGTCGTTCTCTGGTTGGTGGCCTCCCTCCTCGTAGGTATCGCGGCCCTCCCGCTCGCTGGGGCCCTCTTTCGTCAATTTCCAGATCGTGGCGCTGCGCTCTCGATCCCCGTGGGACTGTCGACGATTGCCGTCGTCGGATATCTCGTTGGCCATGTTGTATTCGGAGGCATCGCACTGGTATCGGGCGTCCTCGTCTTACTCGGCGCGAGTTATCGATTCGGGACGATCGAGGGGGTCGAGTGGCGGACCGCTCTCGAAGCTGCGCTCGTATTCGCAGCCGCCTTCCTCTTGATTGTGATCGTACGGGGGTCGAATCCCGAAATCGCCCCACTTCCGATTTCTCCGGGTGAGAAGTTTCTCGACTTCGGCCTGCTTCGTTCACTTCTTCGTACAGGCTCGCTTCCCCCGAACGACATGTGGTTTGCCGGCTCGCCGGTCCGGTATTATTACGGGGGTCACTTGTTGACGTCGCTTCTGACCATCGGGACGGCAACTAAACCGGCAATCGCGTACAATCTGGCACTGGCTGTGTTTTACGGTGCACTCGTGGTCGGCACGTACGGGCTCGCCGGTGCGATCGCAGCGGATATGGACGCGAATCGTCGCCTGGCGGGCGGACTTGCGGCCTTCTTCGTCGGCATCGCGGCCAACCTTCACACGGGCGTCGCACTCCTGCTTTGGGCGCTTCCCAATCGGCTTCTTCACACCGTAGGGAATCTGTCGGCCGATCATCCGTTCCTCGAGTGGACGCCGGACCGATTCTTCTACTGGGACGCCAGCCGAATCATCGACGGGACGATAAACGAGTTTCCCCTCTTTGCCTGGCTCAACGGCGACCTCCACGCCCACATGATGAGTACGCCGTTTCTGGTACTGGTGGCGGCGTGTTGTTTCGCGTACTGGCAGACGCCTGAAGCGGAACGGTCTAGACGAATCGCCCTCCTCGGCGTCCTGACGCCGCTGGTTGGGTGGCTCGCGGTCACGAACACCTGGTCGTTTCCGACGTCCGGCGGGCTGATCGCGTTGACCGTTGCGTTCGCTCCTGCGGATCCAGCAACGTTATTGCCGTCGAATTCTTTCTCGCCCCGCCGAACGAGGTCGACGGTCCTCGAGGAGATTCGTCGCGATGGACTCGCTCTCGGCGTCGCGGTCGCCGTCCTCGTCGTCGGTGGTCTCTGGGTTGTCCCGTTCTGGGTCGAGAGTGCCTCATCACAGGGGATGGGTATCTTTCCGGACCGAAGCGGCCTCTCGGGGTTGCTCCTCGTCCACGGAGGGTTCCTGTTCGCGTTCGGATGGTATCTCGGGACTCGTCTCGGTGTCGAACTCGTCGACCCAGTCCGGATGGGAGGACTCGGCGTCGCCTGGATCCTCGCACTCTTTGTGACGACTCGAGCAGGAGTTCCCGTCCTCGGGTTGTTCGGTCCGGTATTGATCGGGGGATGGTGGGTGCTTCGGCATCGCGTGGACGTGGGTTTCGAGACGGTGCTGATCGTTGCCGGGATCGGTCTCGTGACGATTGTGGAGTTCGTCTACGTCGTCGATCCGGGCGCGCCCGGACGACTCAACACCGTGTTCAAGGTCTACATGCAGACCTGGGTGATATGGGCAGTGGCTATCGGAGTGGTGCTCGCGCGACTCGTCGATCCTTCAGCCGCACGTGACGCGCTCGATACCCGAAACTTGCGGATCCTCGGTATCGGACTCGTTTTCGGCCTCCTGATCGTGACGGGATCGTATGCGGCGTTCGCCGTGCCCGCCCACGTCGGGAGTGATCCGGTGGGAACCGAAGAACCCACGCTCGACGGAAAGGCGTATCTCGAATCGTCGTATCCAGACGAGGCTGCCGCGATCCAGTGGCTCGACGACCGATCGGGAACGCCGACGATCGTGACGGCGGCTCCCGGCGGATACCATTGGGATCCAGATGCGGGGGAGGGGGCCTCGGCACCGGCCAGCCTGACAGGGCTCCCGACGGTGCTCGGCTGGCACCACGAGGAACAGTATCGCGGAACGACTCCCTACACCGAGCGACTGGCTGACGTGACGGCCATATACGAAGGGTCGAGGGACGAACAGACCGGACTGCTCGACAGCTACGACGTTCGGTACGTCTACGTGGGACCGGCCGAACGAGCCAGGTACGATCTGACGATCGAGGACCACCCATCGGTTCGACCGGTTTTCCAGGAAGGGTCTGTCGTCGTCTACGAGTATCGGAACGATTCGTCCGAACGGGGCTGAACCCGATCACTCGATTTCGTATCGGACGTCGACGTGAGCGGTGACGGTCACCTCACCGGGCCCAATATCTGTTGGCGGTTCGGCGTCCGGCGATGGAGTGGCCGTGGGTTCGGGAGCGACGTCCCCGGCGTCCATCCTGACGGGCGACACCTGTGCGTCGGACGCGTCGACGATGGTCGCCTCGACGACCTCGGCGTCGATTTCGTCGGCGATAACCTCGGCTTCGGCCCGGGAATCCTGGAGCGCGTTCCGCATCGCCTTCTCGCGAAGTTCGGCCTGCTTCTCATCGGACAGCGTGTACGTCACCCGTCCGATTTCGTCCGCTCCGGAGGTCGCTGCGACGTCGATCACGTCTCCGACTTCGTCGACGTTCGCTATTTCGACGGAAAACGAGTGCGTTCCCCGGTAGTAAGTGTATTCCTCGGCGGCTTCGGGATCGTCCGGTCGAACACCGGCCTCCTCCATGCGGCGTCGATCGATCCGTTTGGAGATTCGGTATCGTTCGGTCGTGATGTTCTCTTCGTGGATCCCGTAGGCGACGAGCGCGTCGATTAGCTCCTCTGACCCTCGTGCGAGTTCAGTTCGTGCGTTTTGAACGTTGTCGGCCATCGACTCTACATCGACTCGAAGAATGGCGAGGTCCGGTTCGCCGTCGACGTCACCCTCGTCGGAAACGATAACGGTTCGGCCCTGCTCTTGCCCCTCGTCGTCCCCTTCGTTAGCCGACGTGATACCGTCGAGACAGCCCGCCAGTATTCCTGTAGTTACTGTCGTTGTTGCAAGGATCGCTTCACGTCGTCTCATAGACGCGACTACGAAAGGCCGGAAGAACAAGTGTATCGTAAGGTCAAAGAAGCGTTTGACTTTGGAGGGTATCGACGTGCGTAGCGTGCGTCTCTCTCAATGGGTCAATTGCCCGCGTTCGCGGATAACCTCGACCTCATCGGCGTCGACGGCGTCAACTTCGAGGTGCATCGGGATGAAGTTGCGTCGTTCGAAGTCCTCGAACTCGGATTCCTCACCCACGGTGCACCACAGTTGGACCCGGTCCGGCCCGTGCCACTCGCCCTGTCGGGAGATGCCAAAGCAAACGTACTCTTCACCGTCGTATTCGATGATACCCCCCTTGCGGATGCCCGGATCGCCGTGAATGATGACGCGTCTCATGGCGTGGTCTTCGAAAGAATTCGGGTTAAGCGCTTCGAAGGGCGATCGGAAATTGGATCAGGATCGGTTCCGCGCCCGCCGTCGGTACTCCCCGTGAGGGTCTGTCGGGTTGAACGGTGCCGGCGCGCTATTTTCGGTAGGGCCACCACAGTCAGGGCAGGTGTCGGACAGCGTGTATACCGGCCGGTCGTGTTCGGTCGGCCAGTTCGCACACCGTCGGATGTCCGAGTGCATCCGGACGAATTACTCCTCGTCGGTGCGGCGGTCGCGGTGGAAATCGGCGGTTCCACCGCGTTCGGTGATCGCCGTCTCCGCCCGAGCGACGCTCTCCTCGAGTTCCGTTTCGGCCGTCTTGTAGTTCGGTGCCTGTACCCGGATTCGGTACTCCGGAGCCCCGACGTAGGTTACATCGAGCTCGACTTCCTCCGGCACCTCGCCGTTGCCCTCGGCCGCGGACAGCGCCTCGCGGACGTCTTCGACCCCGTCGGTCCCAGGCGCCCGAAGATCCACGTACCCCGACACCGTCACGTAGGGAACGGAGACGTTTTCGCGCGCTGTCTCGACGATCGCGTTCCGCTCGTCCTCGGAGAGATCCGTGGATTCGAGCGCCTCCATACCGTGGATTGCGGCCTGTTCGAAGGCGTCGTAGAGAGACCCGTGAACGTCGATAAGCTCGTTTGCGACGCGGCGAAACGTGTCGTCATCGACGTCCTCGCCGAAGGCTCGTTCCATCCAGTTGTCGGCTTTCTGTTCGTTCTTCCACTCCTGGATCTTGTCGGATCGCTGGTGATCGTTGACGTCCTTGATCGAGAGGTCGATTTGCTGGGCGTCCTCGTCGACGTTCAGAACTTTACAGACCACCATCTGGTCGGCACTAACGTGATCCCGGATGTTCTTGATCCACCCCGAGGCAACTTCGCTTACGTGGACAAGTCCGCGTTTGTCCCGGTACTCTTCGAGGTCGACGAAAACGCCGAAGTCCTCGATCTCGTCGATGCGGCCGACGACGAGTTCACCCTCGGCTGGCCATCCACTGTATTTCATGCACGAACGTATCGGCGTGAGGAGAATAAAGCCACCGTTCGACCGGCGACCGGACCGTTACCGTGCTTCGACGACCTCGATGACGTCCCCGGTGATGTCGGCTTCGCCGCCCGTCGGCGTGGCGAGCGTGGATCCGCAGACCTCACACGTAACCGTCGACGCGGCACTCCCGAAGATGATTTGTTCGTTTTCGCAATCCAGACACTGGACGCGGAGGAAGCTTCCCGCCATGATTACTCCTGGAAGGTGAGCCGACCGGCGCGCCATCCTTCGCGAAGGTGTGCCTTGCCGCAGTCGCTACATCGGTACTTCAGATTGGTCTTCTTCGTCGGCTTGTCGCCGCCGGGCACCTTCGAGAACCGCCCGGCGTTCCCGATGACGCTCTTTCCGCGACGAGTTCGGCGAGCGTCCCATTTCGTTCCCGACGACCGTCCCGTTCGGACCTTCTCTACCTCGTGTTCGTGGTGGGTATCGCAGTGTGGACAGTACGTATTGAACCGGCGTGGCATCTCCATGGTTACTACCGTCCGATACCGGCCCGTTGCTTAAAACGGGTTTGGTTTTGCCCGCCATTCGCCGTACATCGGTCGGACCCGTGGCGTCGCTTGCTTGAACGGAGATCACTGCCTACTTAACCGTTCCCCACTCCAAGGCATTTCATGGACGAGTTCGACATCGAGGTGGTGGCCAATCCGACGCTCGATGAGCCGACCTTCATCGAGGGGCTCCCGGGAGTCGGTCACGTCGGCAAACTCGCGGTCGAACACCTGCTGGAGGAACTTGACGCCGAACTTGTACGGCGTGTCTATTCCGAACACTTTCCGCCACAGGTGACGATCTCCGAGGGACGAGCACGGCTCGCTTGTACCGAGATCTACGCGATCGAAGACGTCGGCGGGTCCGATCTGCTCGTGCTGACGGGTGATCATCAGGCCGGTGACGGACCTGGACACTACCGGCTCACTGACGCGTTTCTCGATGTCGCCGAATCGTTCGGTGTCGAGATCATCTACGCCCTCGGCGGCGTCCCGACCGGTGAACTGCTCGAAGATCCTGCGGTTCTCGGCGCGGCGACGAGCGACGAACGGATCGACCGCCTCGAGGAGGCCGACGTCGAATTTCGCGAGGACGAGCCGGCCGGCGGAATCGTCGGCGTCTCCGGACTCTTGCTCGGTATGGGGGACCGTCGAGGATTCGACGCAGCGTGCCTGATGGGGGAGACGAGCGGCTATCTCGTCGATCCCCGGAGCGCGCGTGCCGTCCTCGAGACGCTCGAAGCGGTCGTCGGCTTCGAAATCGGATACGATTCGCTTGAGGAACGGGCAAACGACATGGAGGAGGTAGTCAAACGTATCCGGGAGATAGAACAGGGACCGACCCCGAGCGACGAGGACCTCCGGTACATTGGTTGATCTCGGGACGAGTGCCATCGTCGATCGACGAGAATGCGTCTACTGGCTGTCAGTGGGGGCGTCCGGATTTCCTCCAACCGTCTTCGAAACCGCATATACGTTTGAGCGACTTTCTTCGATACAGGAATTCTGTTTTCGCTCACTATCCCCGAATTAATTTACTGGCGATTGCTGATTTTTATCGGCGAAACACAGTAGTCGTGCGCGCCTGAAACGCAGATATGGACCCCACCGAGGATCCGGAAACCGTCGTGATTTCAGCAGGAGCCGGCTCCACCACGGATGGGTGTTCCCACGACTCGACGACACTGGTCGGAAACGACGGTGGGAACAACGAGTACTATCGATGTTCGGAGTGTAACTCCGTCCTGATCGTCCCCGGTACCTCGCTGACGCCCCAGCCCGAACCCGATGTTGAACCGGCGAGTCCGACCCATCCACTGCTGGATGCCTTGCGACTGGATTCGGATCGTCGCAATCGGGCGGAGCAGCGGTCGGTTCTCCATCGACTTCGACGACTCTTCGATAGTCGGTAACTCCCCGACTACGGACGGTAGACGTCGTCGACCTCGTAGGCAAGATCGGTTTCGCGCAACGCGTCGGTGACGCGGCTGGCGACATCGGTCGTCGTGACGACGACCACGTCGACTCCACGGCTCGCGGCGTCGGCTGCAACGGCACCTGCACCGAACGTCACGTCGGGCTCGACGCCAGAGTGGCGAAGTGCGACGACTGCTTCGACTCCGGCGGCAACCACGATTCCCGCATCCTTGCATGCCGCCTCGAGCGTGGCCGATCTGTCCGGGTGACTCGTTCTGATCGGAGGCACTCGGTATACGGTCACGTCCCCTGGTTCGAGATCGATGATCCCCTCGAATCCGGTAACACCCACGACATCGGTTTCGTCCGCATCCGTCGTGGCGATCCCCGTCGCCGGCCCCGACTCTCCCGGGGACGCATACAGGAGACCGTCACGAACTGACAGCGAAACCGTCTCGCCTGATTCGATCGGTGCCGACGCGATCGCGGCGTCCTCCTTGACGTTCTTGAGGATGTCGTCGGTGACATATTCGGCAAACCGGCGGACGTCGGCGGCCTGCTGGAACAGCCAGTCGACGCCCTCTTCCGTAACTCGATACCTAGAGCGGGCCTCCTTCTCGACGAACCCTTCCTCGACGAGGTCCCGGATATACTCGCTTATCGCCTGGCTCGTGACGCCGACGGCCTCCGCAATCTCGCCTTGGTTGACGGCCGGCTGACGGTCTGCGATCTCGACGAGAACCCTAAATTTCGTCGCGGATCGCTTGTTGTCGAGGACCTCGACCATATCGGTGGCTCGACCGGGGTTGGCTTAACAGTTGTTGGCTACGCGATCTGCTTTATTCACTGTGGAACGCACAGATCGGCGCCCCATACGACATTCGTTACTATTGATAAATATACCCGAATCATATTGCCAACTACTGCTAAAGCCACGCGAACCCTCTCAGTTCGGTCGCGGCCTCGATTTTGTCCCGGTTTCGGTTCCCTCGTTGCCCGACCATCACCGCTATAGATTTCAGGCCGGTCGACGATTTCCCGGTATGGATTTCGAGGTTCGCGACCGGGCCGTCTACCTCTCCGATATTGACGTCCTCGTGTGTGCGGACCTCCACGTCGGCAAGGTCGCGACGTCGAACGTCGAGATTGGACTCGGCGAACGTCGGGACCTGGTGGATCGGTTGGTCTCTCTTTGCGACCGCTACCGGCCTCGCGAGGTCGTGGTGGCCGGGGACCTCTTGCATTCGTTCGGAACGATCCCGTCGGGGGTACCCGAAACCGTTCACGAACTCCGCGAGTTGGTCGGCAACTTCGAAACTGATGTGATCGTCACGCGGGGCAATCACGATCCGATGCTCTCGGAACTGTGGGACGGGAACATCGACGACGTGCGTCGTTACGAGTTCGACGACGGCGAGGTGGTCGTGACACACGGCGACGACCTGCCCCAAACGGACGCCGATGTCTACGTGATCGGTCACGACCATCCCACGATTGAAATCGAAGGGAGGCGCCACCCCTGCTATCTCGTCGGCAGAACTCAGTACGGAGGCGCAGATCTCCTCATGGTGCCGGCATTTGGCACTTCGGTCTCCGGCGTCGCCGTCAACGGCATGTCGACGAGCGACTTCCAGTCGCCGATCGTCACCGATGCGGACGACCTTCGGCCGATCGTGTGCGACCCTGACGGTGGGGACGCCATGAAATTCCCGCCACTGGGTACGTTTCGCGACCTCCTCTAAAGGAAACAGCGAGAGTTCCACGGGTCACCCGACCCGTGGTCGTTTACTCGACTTCGTGGTTGTCAAGCACGGCAGTCGCCGCGACACGACCGCTCTCGAGCGCTCCCTGTATCGAGGACCATTGTGTGTAATCCCCCGCAAGGTAGACCGGTCCCGACGGGGTAGAAACATCCGGGAGCCGATGTCTGAACCCCGGCGGCTGTCGGAACTGGGCGAACTCCATCCGGTCGACGCCACACAACGCCACGTCGCCGAAGTCGCGTTCCGGATACCACGCCGAAAGCGTCTCCCGGACCCTTTCGAAAAGCGTCTCGTCGGACTCGGACACCTCGCCCAGGAACGTGGCGCTATAGAGCTGCCTTTCGTCGGGGGCATACTCGGGTGCGACGGCCGACATAGGTGCTATCGTGTTCGGGCGTCCATCTACGGCGTTCAGGATGAGCCGACCCCCAGTATCGAGTACCTGATGATCCGGCAGGGAGACGTGAACCGTCACACACCCCACACCATCGGTCGGGGTCCGAACACCGGCGAGGTCGCAAGCGGTTCGGGGATCCGTCGCGATTACGACTGCATCGGGAAACACGTGCTCGTTTCCCGACCGTTGGACGACATCTTCTGTTCCGGCCGTATTCCGGGCGATTTTGACGGTAACGCGGCGGTCGTCCACGTCGACATCCGTCACGGTTCGGTTGGTCCGAATCGTGGCTCCCGCAGCTTCCGCCCGGTCGCGGAGCTGTCCCGGAATCGCTCCCATTCCAGCAGCCGGAACGCCGGCATCGCCGTCGAGGAGCATGCGGAAGGTGTACTCGAAGATCCGACTGGACGTTTCGAGGCTTCGATCCAGCGTGATGCCCCCAAAGAAGGGTGCCGCGAAGTTCTCGAGAAACTGGTCCGAGAAACCCCTGTCCGTGAGATACCGTTCGATGGTCTTTCCGTCGTACCGGTCGTCGGTCAAGAGATCGGCCGGATCCCCGTCCGCGAGGTTCTGTCGGAGGCGATACAGGCGTCGAAGATCTCCAAACCGAATGTCTCGGTTGAAAAGGGTCGGCAGGAGCGCTCCGAGGTCTCTCGATGGGTCGCCGATCGTAGAGCGGTGGTTCGGTCGCGCGATCGTCGCCCCGGAATCGAACCGACGGAGGTCGAGGTCGTCGAGATTCAGTTCCGTCCGAACGGCCGGGTAGGCCGTAAAGAGCACCTGAAATCCGCGATCGAGTGTGAACCCGTCGACCGTCCGACTCCCGACCCGTCCACCGACGGTTCCTGCGGACTCGAACAACTCCACGTCGACTTCTTCGGCTGCGAGACGGCGAGCGGCGACGAGCCCGGCGAGTCCACCGCCAGCAACGACCACGTGCATATGGCCGGGTTGTACGTCCACCGACAAACCCGTTGCCCCTCGGGCGGATCTGGCTCGACCGCGAAGGACAGGGCTTTGGCCCTACAAATCCATGCCCGAATATGGAGCGACTCGAGGGGTTTCGCTGTGCTGACTGTGGTGAGTTGGCGTCCCCGTCAGACGCCACCCGATGTCCGAATTGTGGGGGAATTCTTGACGCTGAATACGACGCGGCAAATATCGAGATCCGGCCCGTCGAGAACGTCGACGGTCCGTGGCCATACGACCCACTGTTGCCGTTTCGTCCGGTCGGTATGGGCGAGGGAAATACGCCCCTGGTGTCCGCCCCGAAACTGGCCGCGGAACTCGACGTCGACGGACTCTTCATCAAGGACGAGTCGGCCAACCCGACCGGGAGTGTCGTCGATCGTGGGATGGCGATGGTGGCCGAGGCGGCCGCGCGTGCAACTGCCGACGTCCTGTCGCTTGCGACCACGGGAAACGGTGGCCAGTCCGCGGCTGCATACGCTGCCAGGTTGAGTCTGGCCTCGCAGACGTTCGTGCCCTCTCGTGCCACGTTTGTCACCAAGGCTATGATAAACGTCCACGGTGGGGACATGCAGGTCGTCGAGGGTCGATACGACGACGCCCGATCGAGCTACGAAGCCACACTCGAGAATCGACTCGAGGACTCCGACGAGGAGCCTCGGTGGTTTCCGGCTGGTCCCTTTGATTCGCCGTACAGACACGAGGGTCTGAAATCAGTGTACGCCGAAATCGTATCGGATCTCGGCGCGGTGCCGGACGCGATCGTCACACCCGCGGGTCACGGCACGCTCCCGACCGCCCTGTGGAAGGCTGCACGGGAGTTCGAGTCCGTCGGCGTCGTCGACAACGTGCCTCGAATATCAGTCGCCCAGCCCGCCGGCTGTGCACCTATCGTCGACGCGGTTCGCGCGGGGAGCGACCCGGATCCCTGGGACATCCCGGACACGGTGGTTGGCAGCCTCGAAATCCCCGACCCGGCCGGTGGACGACCGGCGGTGGAGGCCGTCAGATCTAGTGGAGGAGCTGCGGTCGCCGTGACGGACGACGACCTCCTCGATAGCGCAGTCACGCTCGCCCAGCACGGTGGATTGACGCCGAGCGTGGCGGCCGGTACGGCAGCTGCCGCCGCGTGGCAACTCCGGGATGCGGGAGACCTGTCCAGCGACGATCGCGTGGTGATCCTCAATCCCGAGACCGGGAACAAGGACGCGGACATCATTCGCAGCCGACTCATGAGCCGCGGAATATAACGTTCGACCGATGGTACTCGTAACGTTCCTGGCCGGGATCCTGTTCGGCCTCGCGCTCGCCGCGCCGCCGGGACCGATGAACGCGATAATTGCGGAGGAATCGGTCCTCCGGGGGTGGTCGTCAGGATTCAAGGCCGGACTGGGTGCGATGACGGCCGACGTGGTCTTCTTCGTCCTGGCCTACCTCGGCGTGGCGAGCGTGGTCGAACGAGTCCCAACCGTCCGAAATGTGATGGTCGGCATTGGCGGCGTGTTGATGCTCTATTTCGCGTATGGTGCCGCGGCCGGAGCCCGCGACCACTTCCATGTCGATGCCACTGGGCGAAGTCGGGGATTTTCGAAGGCCTTCGTCTTGGCGCTCACAAACCCCTACCAGATACTCTTCTGGCTCACGGTGGGCGTGGGCCTCCTTTCGCCGGGGCAGATCGACGTCCTCTCATACGCGAGTGCGGCGTTAGCGGATCTCGTTGTGGTCCAGACCGGGAGCGTCTGGCTTCTCGTTGGCTTCTTTGGTGGTATAGTGGTGTGGATTACCGGCTTTCCGGCCGCACTGGTCGTGGCTGGCCGCCGAATGAACCGGTTGGCACCAGTCGTCGCCGGTCTCAGTGCGATCGTACTCGCTGGCTTCGGGGTCTATTTCCTCGTAGAGGCCGTACTGTAGCCAGGAGGACTTTTGCCCTGGCCGGGCGATGGTGTCGTCGATGACGGAGACCGAACCCGACCGCGAGTCGCTGCGAGAGACGGTCCGCGAAACCTTCCCGAAGATCGCCGACATCGAAGACTACGACCTCCGATCCGGAACCATCGATGCCTGGACGCTCTCTCTGTCTCAAACCGGGACGACCGACCTCGAGGCAGTCCCCTGGTTTCCGCCGGCCCAGGCCCGGATCGATCGCCCGGAGGAACGGCTCGTTGATCACGTTCGGGACGTGGTCAACGCGGCAGACGCACTCGCGTCGGTCGTCGCGGCGCGGGGGACGTCGATTTCACGGGATCTCGTGCTCGCCGGGGCGCTCGTCCACGACGTGAGCAAGCTCTTCGAGTTCGATGGATTCGAAGAAACGCCAATCGGCGACTTGCTGGGACACCCCCACTACGGGGTCTACGTGATTGGTGCCGTCGACCTGCCGGTCGAACTCGCACACATCGTCCTCTCGCATACGAGTCGCACTACTGTCGAACCGGCCACGATTGAGGCCGAGGTCGTCCGTCGTGCAGACGAGGTCGTGGCGTCGGCAATTCGCGCTGATGCAGTGTCGGATCTCCGAGATGCCTGAGCTGTAGTTTACCCGTCGCCTTCCTCTTCGCCCCGGCGTATGTGGGTCATATCTTTGGCTTCCTCGATGATCGCCGCCGTTTCCTCGTCCAGAACATCGTTCCTGTCGCCAGTCTTCGTCCGTGGGTCGTGGCTGTGAGACCTAGATTCGTCCCGAAAGAGCATTCCCGACCTTTCCGACAGGGGATCGCTTTTCCGTTCGATGTCGCCGACGGTATCTTCGAACACCTGTGGAAAGTCGACCTCCTCGGCCGCTTCGGCGACCGCGGGGGCGAGGTCGGCTTCGCCCATCGTCTCCCAGTCGGGGGTGTTCGTTTCGAGCCACCGCTCGTGGGCGTCGTCGCCGAGAATCGCAGTCAATGCCAGGTGGTTTGCGAGGTGGCCGGCGTCCGCTTGCGGATCCTCACACACCGGGCAGCGGTATCCCATACAGGATCCTCCACGCTCGAACTGGATAAGGATACGGCCTTCCGAAAGGCCTTACCAGGGGGTGTTCGGCGACCGGTCTATCGATCTCGCCATTACCAGCGCATCCTCGCCGTCGTCGTAGTACCCCGAACGAACGTGGTGGATTTCGAACCCGAACCGTTGGTAGAGCCGACGTGGGGCCTCGTTAGAACGTCGCACTTCGAGTTTGACGCGTTCTACATCCTCGCGGGCTAGAATCGACAGACCTCGCTCCAGGAGTCGGCTGCCGATTCCCCTTCCACGTGCGTGTGGATCGACGGCCAGATCCTTTATGTGACCTATCTGCTCGCTATCGTTCGGCACAGTGTCGGCCACGATGTATCCGAGAACCGTGTCGTCGGGTTTGGTTCCGCGTACTGCGACGAGGAAGCCGGGCTCATCGAGGAACCCCTCGAAGGCAGCGTATGGCCACGGTTGCGTAAACGACCGCTTTTCGATGCGGAACACCGCGAGGAGGTCCGCCCGGGTCACCGTCCGAACGGTGACGTCCGGCCGGGGCTCGATCGTCGTCACGAACGGACATAGTGGATGCGTATGCAAAGACTTGCCGGCAACCGAACCCGGGGTCGTGACCGCAACTCGCAAACGGCCATAACCTTCATACTCACACCTCGACTAGAATCGATTGCACCCAGTTGGGTGCATCCCCACCCCCCACCCCGCTTTTAAATCGCAGACGGATACCCATCCCCGAATCTGGTATCGTACCCGACGTATTCCACTCTGGGCCGACCATCGAAACTCTCAGCTTCGGGGTTGGATCACTCGGCGGGCCGGAACTTCGGCAGGGCGACATCGTTCGTGACGTGATCGAACGTCACCGACACGTCCATTCCCATCTCGACGGTTTCCGGGGGACAGTCGACGACGTTTGAACAGATCCGGACGCCTTCCTGTAGTTCGACGTACGCCACGACGTACGGAACGTCGGCAGAGAATGACGGGAGTTCGGTAGCACGTCTGACGACGGTGAACGTGTGGACGTGACCCTCTCCCGAGGATTCTCGCCACACGATTGCGGTCGATCCGCAGTACTGACACCACGACCGGGGAAAGAACTGCGCCTCGCCACACTCCTCACAAGTCTGGTACAGCAGCCGTTCCTCGGCTGCGGCTTGCCAGAAGGTTTCCGCCACTTCGTCGTCGAGTGTCGGCAGCGGGTGGGGATATTCGTCCATCACGCGGACACACCCCGTTCGAGAATGGCTACCGAATGCGCCGTTAGGTTCTTCCCGTACTGGCCCGCACCGACGCCCGTTACCAGGCCTCGGGTGGCGTCCGGCACCTGCCTGGATCCGCCCTCACCCCTGAGTTGCCGGACGGCTTCGAGGACCTGGACGAACGCTGCCCCTCCGACCCCGGCCTGACCTACACAGAGCTGCCCACCGCCGGTGTTTATCGGAAGGTCGCCATCGTAGCTCACGTCCGTCGTCTCGACGAATTCGCCACCGCCCCCGCGCGCCGCGTAGCCGAGCTCTTCGAGCTGTAGCACCTCGACTATCGGATAGTCGTCGTACAGCTGGAGAAAGTCCATATCGTTTCGGCCGAGGTTCGCCATGTCGAACGCCCGGTCTGCAGCGGTTCCGATTCCCATCCGGGTAAACGTCCGCCTCGGGCCCACCTCCGGATTGTGGCTACTGCCGAATCCACGAATCGAAATCGTGCCGACGTCGAGGTCGGCGGCGCGTTCGGGGGTCGTCAGCAGAAAACCGAACCCGGCATTGACGGGCAGGACGCAATCGAAGAGACGAATCGGGTCGGCGATGCGTTCGGATTGTCTGTAGGCCTCGAGATCGGTTGGTTCGTCGAAGTACGCGAGGGGATTGCGTGTGGCGTGCATTCGCTGTGTCACGTATAACCGACCTAGCTGATCCAATGTGGTCCCGAAACGGTCCATGTGAAGCCGTTGAGTCATCGCCAGTAACGTGTTCGCTCCCTGGAGCCCGAACGGATCCACGAACTCCCGATCGAAACCACGCGGATCGCGCGGGAAAATCTCGCCGGACCCTTTTTCGGGATGTTTGGGCGTGTCCGCTCCCAGGCACAGGATCGAGTCGACCACACCGGAATCCACCGCCATTGCCGCCTGAACAAGGAGCGGAACCGCCTGCCCGCCACAGTGATCGGTAACCGTCATCCATTTCAGATCCTCGAACCCAAGCGTCTCGGCCAACAGCATCGGATACCGGTATGGCGTCTCGGTCGACGGTCTGGCGACGCCCAGTCCGTCGACGCCCTGCCAGTCTATGCCCGCGTCGTCAAGTGTCCGCTCGGCTGCCTCGTGGAAGTAGGACTCGAGCGTGTGATACGGCTGGTCATTTCCCTGGCTCGGGCGATGTTTTGCCGTTTCACCGATCCCGGCGATTACTACGTCTTTGAGCGTCATTTAGCAGGCATTTGCAGCCGTGGGATAAAAAGACGAACACGAAAGTCTCGGTCGAATCTGAGCGACGTACCCTCGCGGTAAATTATGGGGGGTCCGAATTTGAATCGAGGTGGACAGTGGCTTTTCAGTCGTCGGCCGACGCGGTGTCGTCACTTGTTTCAGCCATCTTTTTCGTGTGCGAGAGCTTTCCACCGTCGGCGAGGATCCGGCGTTCGCGCTCCGAGGCATCGAGTTCGGCGGTAAACGTCCACTCGTCGTTGACCCGAACTTCGAACGTCGACTGGCCGTTTCGGACGCCCGATGCGACATCGTCGACGATCTCGATGTCGTCGCCCTGTTCGAGTCGATCGTACGTTCCCTGGTCGATCTCAAGCGGCAAGAGCCCGAAGTTGAACAGGTTCGCTCGGTGGATACGGGCGAAGCTCTGAGCAAAGACGCCCTGGATACCCAGGTACATGGGACAAAGCGCGGCGTGTTCCCGGGAGGAACCCTGGCCGTAATTTTCGCCCGCGACGAGGAACCCGCCGTCGCTTTCGAGGGCGCGATCCGCGAAGGTCTCGTCCACGCGAGAGAGGGTGAACTCGGAAAGCTTCGGGATGTTGGAACGATACATCAGGATGTCCTGCGTCGCCGGGATAATGTGGTCGGTCGTGATGTTGTCGTCCATCTTCAAGAGGGCGGACCCCTCGACGTCGGCACCGAGTTCGTCCTTCAGCGGCACGTCGCCGATGTTCGGTCCCTTTATCAGCTCGTCGTCGACAGCCTCGTTGGGACCGATGAGGTCGATATCGTCCCGTCCCATGCCGGGACCGTAGGTTTCGCCCATCTCGAATCCAGGGGCTTCGAAATCGCCGAGCTCGTCGGCAAGGTCCCGCGGATCAACGATTTCGCCAGCAATGGCCGCGGCCGTGGCGACCTCCGGTGAGCACAGGTAGACGTCGTCGTCCTCGATGCCGGAGCGTCCTTCGAAATTCCGGTTGAACGTCCGAACCGACACCGAATCCGAGGCCGGGACGTGCCCAATCCCGATACAGGCCCCACAGGTTGCCTCGGAGAAGTTGACACCCGCGGCCATCAGTTCGGCCGTCCAGGCCTCGCGTGCGAGCATTTCGGATGCCTGCTTCGAACCGGGTGCGACGATCATCTCGGTGCGGCGGTCGATGGTTCGGCCTTCGAGCATCTTGGCCGCCGGGAGAATGTCCTCGTATCCGCCGTTGGTGCAGGACCCGATGATGACCTGATCGACGGAACGTCCCGCAACTTCTCGAACCGGAACGACCTTGTCCGGCATGCTCGGTTCCGCAATGAGGGGCTCGAGCTCTGACAGGTCGACGGTTACCTTGTCTGCGTACTCGGCGTCGTCGTCCGGCTGGAGCTCGACGAACTCGTCTTCGCGGTCTTGGCGTGCGAGCCAATCTCGCGTCTTTTCGTCCGTCGGGAATATCGACGACGTCGCGCCGAGTTCCGTCCCCATGTTCGTGATCGTCGTCCGCTCGGGCACGGTGAGCGATTCGACTCCTGGTCCGGTGTACTCGAAAATCTTGCCCACGCCGCCTTTCACGCTAAGTCGGCGCAGCATCTCGAGAATGACGTCCTTGGCGGTGGCCCACTCGGTGAGTTCGCCCTCGAGCCGTACCTCGACTATATCGGGCATCTCGATGTAGTAGGGGCCTCCCCCCATTGCGACGGAGACGTCGAGTCCGCCAGAGCCGATCGCGAGCTGTCCCAGTCCACCCGGCGTCGGCGTGTGCGAGTCGCTCCCGAGGAGGGTCTTGCCGGGGGCGGCGAAGTTCTCCTTGTGCACGTTGTGACAGATGCCGTTGCCCGGTCGCGAAAAGTACGCGCCGAAGGTTCCGGCGGCCGATCGGAGGAATCGGTGGTCGTCGGTGTTCTTGAAGTCGAACTGGTACGTCTGGTGGTCGCAGTACTGGGCGGCGAGTTCGGTCTGCACTTCGTCCAGACCCAGCGCTTCGAACTGGAGCCACACGAGCGTTCCCGTGGTGTCCTGTGTGAGCACCTGGTCGATCTCGATCCCGATCTCTTCGCCGGGATCGAGTTCGCCCTCGAGGAGGTGATCGTCAAGAATTTTTTCCGTGATTGTCTGTCCCATACCGTCCATAAGTGGACGTCCGACGGATATAAAACCGGCGTGACCTGGACACAATCTGGTACATTCGGCCAGTTTGCACGAGAACTCGATCGGAGTGAGCCGATGGGTTTCACCCTCGCATGCGACCCGCCCTCAGGTGGCCCGTGTCTGAGTGCTCGAAAACGGCCCCCAACGAGTTTCCGACCGAGCTGAAACCGTACGAATAGATCCGGAAGGGTCAAATTTCGATGTGGCGGAACCATCCGGAAAAACTGACGGATTGGTGGCCGAATACGCAGAAAACAATCGATGTTGAGCGGTAGTCGAACGTCGACTGACAGTCCGACGTCGAACGACCCTACACCAGCCGAGCGAACGCCAGGTTTCCGCTGGTGTTTTCGATGTACACCTCGACGACATCGCCCTCGCCTGCACCGGGAACAAAGATTGTGTAGTCGCCGCGATGGGCGACGCCGTCGCCCTTTCGACCGGTGTCGGTAATTTCGACGGTGTACTTCTTGCCGGTTTCGACGGCGTCCTGCGACTGGCTCCCGCCTGTCGCTCGCCGACGCTTCTTGACCGGGCGGAATGCACCACAGGCGTCACACCGCAGCATCTTGTTGCGATTCTCCTGGACGAGGCGGGTGTCAGGGAGGCCACACTCGCTACACAGGACGTACTCCTCGGTGTAATCGTCGACTGCCGCTTTGAAGTCACTCGCGGAGAAGTTACCGTTGTATCGCCCCACACCCTCCTCGAGCTTTCCGCTGGTCGCGAGCGACCGCTGAACGAACCGGTGGAGGTGATCAGTTTCGCGGGCGAGCGCGTCGGCGACCTCGTCGAGGTTGTTGAACCGCGTGAACGCACCGTCGGGCTGGGCCTCCGGTTCGGGCACAGAAAGGCGGTCCCCACCGGATCCGATGTCGGGGACGGCGTCCATGGCCCGATCGAGGCTAGATTCGTACTCCATACCGGCGGAAAGAGACCGCGACCTAAAGCCGTTCCGAGTGACGGTTTCCCATGACTACGGGACCGTTGTCGCGAAACGTCGCTCCCCGTCGGAACGTTCACGGCGACGCGCTCGTAGAGACGTCACATGCACCCGTTGACACCCCAGGAGGCCTGCTTCGAGGCCGGCATCAAGTTCGGAGCGCTCTACCACCAGTTCGCTGGGACCCCTCTCTCGGTAGAAAGTGCTCCAAGTCTCGAACGGGCCATCGAGGACGCAATTGAGAATCAGCCCCACTGCGTCTCGGTCGACGTCGACATCCAGACCGACGCAGTGGCGGCAGCAATCGATGACGGATCCGCAGACTACGTGGAATTTACGGGTCGGTTCGCCGTCGTCGAGGTCGTCGTCGAGTACCAGGGCTACGAGGTCGTCGCGACGATGAGCATGGAGAACGAGTATCCTCGGATGCGCATCGTCGAGGTTCTGGAACCCTAATCGACCGAATCCACGCGAATTTCGGAAACGGAGGCTCCGCAGAAGGCGGGTGGACTTTACTTTCGCTTTCCGGCGGGTTTTTAACTCGAAGACCGTCCAATCTCTGGTATGACCCAGGCAACGTTCGACGACGACGAACTGTTCGGCGAGGCCGCACGCGAGATTCACGATGATGTCGAGTCGAGTCTCGACGAGGCCAGGGACGTCCTGCCGCAGTCGTCGGCCGTCTGGAACGTCGACGCGGATAACACGCTCGGCGTTCTCAACGGCCTCAAGGGTGCACTCGCCACAGAGGAAGCCGCCGAACACCTCCGGGACGCGAGAAAGTGGTACACCATGGGCCGACGGGCCGACGCCTTCGAGGATCCCGACGATATCGAATCGGAGATTGCCGCCCTCGATGACCTGATCGAAACCCTCGCGGACGCTCGCGAGCAGGTCGGTGAACTCGCGAGTACTGTCCCGCAACTCCGGAGCGCGCTCGACGATCTCGATACTGGCGCGTCGACGGACGGATCGGACGGGGACGACTCTGCCACCGAATCTGGAACCGAAACAGAGGCGTCGGTCGACGCCGAGTCAAATACGGATACAGATTCCAGTGCCGAATCCGCCACTGCCGAATGATCAGCGTTCTCGACTCGCGACGGCCTTGAGGAGCGCAACGAGGGCTTCCACTGCTTCCTCGAGCAGTTGCTCTCCGAGTGCCGCATCTCCCTCCCGCGGATCGCCGACGACGCCGCTGTCGGTGAACTCGCTGCTGTCGTAGGCGAGATTAGAGCCGGAAACCCACTCCCCCCATCCATCGGATGCGCCGGCCGCGGCTTCATCGGTCCTATCTTCATCGACCATACCCGGGTGGAGATGGCGGATGAGCGAGGTCTCTGCCGCCCCGCCGTGGCCGAGTTCCATTGAATCTACCGCGTCGAACCAGGTGTAGGCCACCGCGTATGCGTCGCGGTCGCGACTCAACCGGCCACAGCACTCTCTGAGCGCGTTCGTGTTTCCGCCGTGTCCGTTGACGACGACCACGCGCTCGAATCCGTGGTGAAACAGACTCTCGATCGTCTCGCCGACATATGACCGGAACGTGTCTGGCTCGACCCAAAGCGTCCCCGCGAAGTCGCGGTGTTCCGCGGCGATTCCCACGGGGATCGTCGGTGCGACGACTACCTCCCGTTCGTAATCGTCGCGGTAGGCCTCGGAACCGGCAGCCGCGATCGCCTCCGCTGTGAGAAAGTCAACTCCGAGGGGTGCGTGTGGCCCGTGCTGCTCGGTGGAACCGACCGGCAAGAGTGCGAGGTCTGTATCGACCGCATCGACGTCGCGGAGTGAGTGCTGGGCGAGTTGCATAGCTCGAATTGCATTGCCAATGGCTTATAAGGCCTGGACAACGGTTCCAAGAATCGGCGGTCGCGACGATTACGCGATCAGCAACTCTTCACCGCGTTCGACCCGGACGGTACACGGAGGGGAGATCTTGTTGTAGGCGCGTCGCAGGGCGTCCTTGGCAATTCCAGCATCCTCTGGGTTGCACCAGATCGTAAAGAGTTGGTGTCCCTTGGGAATCCGTGCTGCCGTCCCGACGATCTTGCCGAATGACTGCCGCATTCCGTCGGAGACCCGGTCCGCACCGGCACCAGTCGCCTGTTTGTTCTCCCGGAGCACCTGGTGGGGGAACTTCCGGAGAATCATTTTGTAATCGCCACCCTCGCCGAGTTCCTTGAGCATCCGACGATTCGCCGACAGGCGGGCTGCTTCGAGAGAGCCGTGGCGGATCTGGACGGCTTCGTCAACGAGCAGCGAGATCTGCACCTCGTAGTCGTCCGGCTCGGCGTCTATGTCGCCCATCTTGTACTGGGCGACCTTGGAACCGGGGATGCCCGTGATGTACTCCTTCCGGGTGTACGAGGGCTTCTCGATATCCCGGTACATGGAGGCGGGCTTGTCACTCATAGTATCTCAAATCAGGGTGAGTCTCCGGATAAAGGCTTCGAACCGACGCCAGAGCGGTTCACGAATCCCCATCAGAGACGCCGAGTTGTTCGCCCACGATTCGGTCGGCCGCCTCGACGAAGGCTGATTCTTCGCCCGCGGGAATCGTCGCCCCGGCTGCGATGTCGTGGCCGCCGCCGTCGCCGCCAACCGCGCGTGAGGCCTCGCCCATGACGGCCGACAGGTCGAGCCCCTTGGACACCAGGGGTCCGGTCCCCCGCCCGGATACTTTCGTTTCCTCGTCGCTCTTTCTTGCAAACGCCACGATCGGTTTCTCCCGGGAGACACCTTCTGCGCCCATCGACATTCCGGCAATGATGCCGACGATCGTTTCTCGAATCGTGTCGCCCGCGTCGAACCATTGGAGATTCCGTTCGGCCGTCACACCGTTGTTTTCCACCCAGGTTATGCCCTCAGAGAGGTTGCGCCGATGGTTTCGCAACAGGTCCCGGGCGCGATCGAACGCCTCTTTTCGGTCGCCGAGACAGACGGCGAGGCCGACGTCCGCCCGTTCGTATCGGGCCGTCGCGTTCAAAAGGGTCGAGAACTCGCTCGCGTCCCGAAGTTCGGTTCCGGGTTCCTCCGTTTCGAGCACGTACGTTGTCCCGATGAGTCGTTCGATCCGTGAGGCGGGAACCCCACGGGAGACCGCGTGCCGGACGAGTCCGCTTGCCACCTGTTGTCGCTCGCTGTCCGTGAGATCGACCCAGCGCCGCCACCCGTCGTCGCCTCGACAGTCCACCTCGAGTTTGTCGAGAAACGAGTGGACGCCACGTTCGTCGTTCGAAATGCCGGGAATGTCGACGTCGGAGGCGTATTCCAGTAGTTTCGGGAGCGGCCGGGTCTGTTTGCCGTAGATTGAAAGGTCAGTGGTTTCGGCGAGCACGCCGGCGTCGATCCCCTCGTCGACGATACTGGCGTTGGCCCCTTCGAGCGTGCCACCCATCGCCTGCATGTCTCCGACCGCGCCGACGACTGCCAGGGCAGCGAGATCCCGGTTGCCGTCTCTCTCTTCGGCCAGGGCCCGGGCAAGGAGGTATGAAGCCCCGGCCCCAGACAGCTCGGACGCGCCGTCGATTCCTTCGAGTAGCGGATTGAGGTGGTACTTGGTTTCGGCGTCCGCCGGCTGGTGGTGATCCGCAATGATCGGCGTGAAGTCTCCGGCGGTTTCGTGTTTCGTAATCACGTCGAGCTGTCCGCTTCCGAAGTCGGTAAACAGCACCGCGTCGTACGGCCGTCTGGCGATCGCGGCGATCGAATCCGCGTCGAGCTGTTTCTCGAACGTGGCCTCGAAGGGAATCCCAGCACGCCTGAGCGCCGTTGCGGCGACGGCAGCACTGGTCAACCCGTCAGCGTCGATATGGGAGGCCAAAAGAATTTCGTCGGCGTCGCGGATCCGTTCGGCGCAGGCTCTTGTGCGCGATTCGAGGTCGGACACCGGGACATCGGCGGCTGCCATCTACTGGAAGGTACCGCGGTATGGGATTTAAACCTCTGCAACGACGGCCCGCGCCAGCGCCTCGAACGTGGCCTCCTCGGGGACGATGTCGACCTCGATGCCTTCAGAAGCGGCCGTCTGTCGGGTCGGTTCCCCGATCACCCCAACGACACCCCGGTTCAATCCGTCCAGGGCCGCCTCGTGAACACCCCGTTCGGTTGCGGCGGCCAGGAAGTGTTCAACCGTGAGCGACGAGGTGAAACACGCGGCGTCGAGTTTTCCCTCGGCGGCGAGTTCGGTCGAATCGCCGGCCGATTCGGGTCGGAGTAGCCGGTAGAGCACCGTCTCATGGACGTACGAGCCCAGCGCCTCGAGACCGTCCGTGAGGACGGTCGAGCCGTGATCCGATCTTGCAACTTCGATTTTCGATCCCTGTGCGTCGGCCGAGAGTGCGTCGACCACTCCGCTTGAGGAGAATTCCTCGGGGACGACGTCAACCGAATACCCGGCGGCTTCGAGTGCCTCAGCCGTCGGGTCGCCGATGGCGACGATCTCCCCGCCAGGCGTCCAATTGGCCTCGGCAGCGAGTTCGATCCCAGTCTTGCTCGTGAGCACGGTATAGTCTGCGTCTTCGCGTGGCGTTTCGTCGGTCGGAACGATGGTCAACATCGGATCCGAGACCGGCTCCGCACCCAGATTCTTGATGATTTCGGTCGCTCGAGTCGATCGTTCGTCGTCGGGCCGAAAGAACGCGACTGTCGGGCTCACGTGCCGTCCCTCCGTGCGGCCTGGATCAGATCCCGTGCCCCGTCCTCGGCGAGGTCCTCTGCGAGTTCCCGCGCCGCGTCCGGGTGACGCTCAACCGGAAGATCGCGCGTCGTGGAAATTTCTTCGGTTCCGTCCTGAGAGAGCACCCGAACCCTCGTACGGACGTACTCGCCCTGCAGGACGGCCCCGATCCCGACTGGGGCGACACAGCCGCCGCCCAGCGTCGACAAAATCGTGCGCTCGACCGTCGTTTCCACGCGCGATCGCGGGTGATCTACGACGTCGTGAATGTGATCGGCCAGCGATCCGTCGAGCGCCGTGACGGCGATGGCTCCCTGACCCGGTGCGGGAACGAAGGTGGCACCGAATCGGTGGATACGAGCCTCCTCCAGTAGGTCGATTCGTTCGAGCCCGGCGGCCGCCAGGACGATTGCATCGTATGCGGTGTCGACCTCACGACCTAACGCCTGGCGTTCGAGTTCGGACAGTGAATCGAACCACTCGTCGACAGATTGCTCGAATTCGGTAGTGTCGGATTCCTCGGCATCCATGCGTGTTTCGTGGTCCGCCTGGAGTGTCGACGCGAGGAGCTTCTGGACTCTGGTGTCGACGTTGCCCCGAATGGGTTCTACCTCGAGGTCTGGGCGGGCCGCGAGGAGCTGGGCCTTCCGCCGGAGACTCGATGTTCCCACGATAGCGCCGTCAGGTAGTTCGCCGAGGGTTGACCCACCCGGCGTTACGAGGACGTCGTCCGCATCGGCTCGAGGTGGGATCGCGGCCACAATCAGGTCGTCGGGCATGTCAGTGGGCATGTCCTTCATCGAGTGGACCGCGGCGTCGACCTCGCCGTCGAGGACTTTCTCGTCGAGGTTTCGGACGAACGCCCCCGTCTTCCCGAGCTGGTGGATGAGTTCGTCCCGGAGCTGATCACCGGTCGTCTCGACCGTTACGAGTTCGACCTCACGGCGCCGACGCTCGAGGGCGTCGGCGACGATTCGGGCCTGTTGCAACGCAAGCTGCGAGCCCCGCGTTGCAATCCGGAGCGTCTCGGTCATACTGGAGGCTCCTCGGGAAGACGTAAACGCCCTTCGCTCCGACCGCGCTCAGGCTGGTTCCTCGAGTTCGGCCCGTTCGCGAATAAGGGCCTCGAGTTGTTCGGTTTCGTCGAGGTCCGCGATCTCCTCGCGTTCGACGAGTGCAGTGCCGTCGACGGATTCGCGCTTCGCGTCGTCGACGACGTAGATGGACTGTGTACGTGTCACGTACCCGACAGAGGACATGATCCGTGCCCGCTTTTCAGCTGTCCGGTCAAACGCCGAATGTCCGGTGAGCAGCTTCGGCACCTCGCTTTCTTCGTCCTCACTGACTGCCTTAAAGGGGGCACGCGACGTCGGATGGACCTCGAATCCCACCCGCGTGAGGATCGTGATGAGTTGTGCGTCGTCGGGGTCGGCATCGGGGGTTTCGGGGTCGTCGAGTTCGTCGCGAACCTCCCGGGCTCCATCGAGGACCTCCACGGGGCTCGACAGCGGACGGTCGAAAATCTCTTCGAGTTCCGCAGCGACCTCGACGGAGGCGTTCATCCCGTCTTCGTATTTCGAGACCGTCCGTCTTGAGACGCCGAGTTCGCTGGCGAGCTTTCCGAGCGACCACTCGCGATTCGACCGGGCATCTTCGAGCATATTCCCGTCGATGTTGACATACAACCCGCCTGGCGCGGCGTAGATGAGTGGCGGAACCTCCTCAATGAAGTAATCCATCACGGTGTCTGGCGACAAGACCGGAACGCCGTGTCTAAAGTACACAACGCCCGGTTTCAGTTCTTCATCCCGCGTTCGGAGCCCTATGACGAGCGGCGTGGCCTCGAGGTAGGTCCCGAGACGGCGCATCTCCGCACCGGTGTTGCCGTCGAAGGCATCGACGTTCGCGAGAATTTTCAACAGCAACACGTCCTCGCGACGTCGAGCGGCGATGTCGAAGCTCTTTGGCCGGATCGCACACCGGTCACTCACCGTAAAACCAGCGTCTTCGAGCATGGCGGTGACGTTTCCGACCAGTGCGCTCCGTGACATGGTTTAAGGTAAGCGATTCATGATATAAAATCGTTTTGGGGGTCATCCCGGCGCTATCGGTGAATTTCGGTGATTCCGGTCGACGATCCGGTGTGATGAAACACCAGTGGGTCCATTCGACGACGGACCGAAATCGGGTTAGGCTCCCCCTCCCAACCGCCGGCAGTGACGATCATCGGCATAGACGATACGGATTCTCGGACGAGAGGGATGTGTACGACGTACGTTGCCGATGACATCGCCAGACGGATCACCGATTCTGGGACCGTAGATCGCGTTCTGCTCGTCCGCTGCAATCCGGCCGTCGAACACAAGACGCGGGGAAATGCAGCTCTCGCTATTCACACGGATGCCGACGTCGCGACCGCCTTCGAGATAGCCGTCGAGGTCGTCGATGCCGTCGCCGAGACCGCTGACGAACGAACCAATCCGGGACTCGTCGTGGCCGGCGTCGAACCGGACGGTGTTTCCGGGAACGTCGCCGAATTCGCCCGGACTGCGGTCGGCGATCACCACCGGCGCACCGACGCGATGGAGCTGCTCGAAGCCGAAGGATTTCGCCATCGCGGCTGGAAGAACGGCCGTGGGCTCATCGGTGCGCTGGCCGCGGTCGGTGCCTGGCGGGCGTTCGACGAGTGGACATGGGAGCACATCGCCTACCGCCGGCCGGATCGCTGGGGAACCGATCGCGAGGTGGACGAACCGTCCGTCTTCGCGGCCGCCGACACGTTCTATCCGGACGTCTGGGACACCGTCGACCGCACTGCCGAGGAGATCGTCTGTGTCCCGCGGACGCCAGGCCCAGTCCTGTTCGGCATTCGCGGCGACGACTCCGGGGCCTGTCGGGCCGTCGCAGAACGCATCGAGAGCGAACCAGTCGATCGGTCCCGGACCTTCGTGACGAACCAGGGAACCGACGCCCACCTGCAATCGGGGACCATCGCCACTGCAATCGACGATCGATCCTACAGACTGGATGGCACCGTCGCGTCGCCACCGGAGACTCGACGTGGCGGGCACGTGTTCTTTCATCTGACCGAGGACGACCACGAACTGCAGTGTGCCGCGTTCGAACCCACCAAGCGGTTCCGCGATTTGGTCCGTGCCCTCCGCGAAGGCGATCGCATCACCGCCTGCGGCGAACTCGGTGACGGCACGATGAAACTTGAAAAATTCGCCGTCAGGGAATTGATCCGAACCGACCACGCGACCCCGACTTGTCCCGAGTGTGGCCGCAAGATGGAATCCGCCGGTCGAGCGCAGGGGTACCGGTGTCGCGATTGTGGAACGGTCGCTGCGGAGAAACGCGAACGCGAGATCGACCGTGACCTTGAAATTGGCTGGTACGAGGTACCCCCGCGGGCACGTCGTCACATCGCAAAGCCCCTGGTGCGGGACGGGTTCGACGCCCCGATACATCCCGAGCGGTAGCACTGCCGTATACCGAACGAGAGGACCTGCCATGCGATTGTAGGGTGTGTCGACTTCGTCCCCATTCAGCCCTTGAGACCGCTTCCCGACAGGGGCACGACGACGTCGTTGCCGTCGATGTTCCCTCGATCGCGAAAGGTCGACAGCGCGGCGGGGGCGACGGCTGACGTCGGTTCCACGTAGAAGCCAGCAGCATGGAGTCGCTTTAGTTCGCGTTCGACGGCCGCCCCGGACACGGCGATCGCGTCGCCGTCAGTGGCCTCGATCGCCGCCAGGATTTCGTCTTTCCGAACCGGTTCCTGGATTCGAATCCCGTCAGCCACCTCGTTTACGCCCCGATCGACCTCGCCGTGCAGTTCCGACGCGATTGGGGCATAGCCGGCCGCCTGGGCACCCAGCATTCGTGGTACCTCGTCAATCCAGCCGGCCGCCTTCAGGGCGCGGAACCCTCGATACGCACCCAGGAACATCGTGCCGTGTCCCAGTGGTGCGACCACGGCGTCCGGCGCATTCCAGTCGCGCTGATGAGTAATCTCGTAGGCCATGGTTTCGGTACCGGCGAAGAAGGCGGGATTCCACGCGTGGCTCGCGTACCAGCCGGCACCCGTCTCGACACGTTCGATGCACGCGGCAGTGACGTCCTCCCGACTTCCAGGAACGCGGACCACTTCGGCACCCGCGCTCTCGATCGCCCGCATTTTGGACCGGGAGACGTCGGCCGGCACGAAAATCTCCGCCGACACGTTGGCCCGGGCGGCGTACGTTGCGATCGCGGCGCCGGCATTTCCCGAGGAATCCTCAACGACGCGGTCGATTCCCAGTTCGACGGCCCTCGAGAGGGTCGTCGTCGCCCCGCGATCTTTGAACGACCCCGTGGGGAAGACGTACTCGAGTTTGAATGATGCGTCCCACGACGGAGCATCGACAAGCGGCGTATAGCCCTCTCCAAGCGATGCGTGTCGATTGGTCGGTAGGAAATCGGCGAACGTCCACAGGCCTTCGCATGGATCGATGGACGCCTCATCAGGATCGACGACCGACGGCAGTGGACGTTCGGCAAATGATAGCGGCGCACCGCATCGACATCGCCAACGGTCCGCGTATGTCGAACCACACTCGGGACAGCGGAGGTCCATGGTCGACCGTACACGATGATGGTGGAGAATCTGTCGATTAGGCTTAGGGATACGGGGCGTTTCGCGCGAAACGCGGATGGCGAGTAAGTAAAGTACTGCAGGTCCGAAGAAACTCAGTCGTCGGCGGTGACGGGTTCCGCTTTTTCATCCTCGGCCTCGTCTCTTTCTGCGCGCTCTTCTGCTTCCTTCTTTGCTTTGATCTTTTTGAGACGGAATATCTCCTCGCGCTCCTGTTCTTCGAGCTTCTGTTCGATGTAATCCTGCGCGTTGCGTAGGTCTGGGAGGAGTTTAAACTCGAGTGCGTTGACTCGGCGTTTAGTCGTCTCGATCTCCGTGAGCATCTTCTTCATCGCAGTCTCGACTTCCGCGGCGAGGATGATCGATTCGAGCAATTCTTCGTAGGCGTCAGCCGCCTCGTCGATTCGGGCGGAGGTGCCGACAAGCCCGTACCCACGCTGGTCGAGGGACTTTTTCACCCGCGTGGATTCGATCTGCGGGACGACCACGCCCATGATGTTCTTCGACTGAGTCGTAATCTCCGGGTGTTCCTTCAGTGCAGCGGCGGCCCCTCGGACCGCAACGTCGCCTTCCATCGCCCGCGCCATGTCCATGCGGCGCTGTGCCCGTTCGTAGTCGGCCTCGAGTCCGGATCGGACGTCCTGAGCCTGGTCGAGAATGTCCATAAACTCCATGATAAGACCGTCGCGCTTTTTCTCGAGCGTATCGTGGCCACGTTCGGAGAGTTCGATGCGATCCTCGATCTCCATGAGGTTCTTTCGCGTCGGTTTGACATCCTTGGCCATCGTTGGATAGTCGTTCGAGACCGACCGGGTTAATCCTTTTCTGTTCGTGGTCCCGGAACCGGTGGTTCGAACGGAATTCCCGTTCGCGGGCTGCCGAGAAACTTGCGTTTCAAGTACCAGAGGTGAGAAGGGAACCCTGTATGGACGAAGAATTCGAAAACGTGACCGTATCGTTCGACGAAGACACCGGGGTCGGATACTTGACGATGGATCGACCAGAGGCGCTGAACGCGCTCAACGGTCAACTGACGAGCGACATTGTCGCTGGACTGCGCGAGTTGAACGCGATCAACGAGGACACAGTCGACATGCGCGTGGTCGTCCTTGAGGGCACCGAGGGCAACTTCTCGGTCGGTGCCGACATCAACGAGTTCGGCGACGCCGGACCCGCGACACAGGTCGACCGAGGCCACTACCAGTTCATCAAAGACTATCCGCTACCGATTATCGCGAAGATTCGGGGATACTGTCTAGGCGGCGGCCTCGAAACCGCGATGTCGTGTGACTTCCGCATCGCACACGAGGACGCCCGATTCGGTCTCCCGGAGGTCGACCTTGGGTTGATCCCCGGCGCCGGCGGCGTTCAGTTCATCAGTCGACTTGCGAACCCATCGGTTGCCAAGGAAATCGCCATGACTGGCGACCACATTACCGCAGATCGTGCGAAGGAAATCGGAATCGCGAACCACGTCCACGGTGACGACCTAGACGAGGCAGTCGACGAATTCGCCGAGACGATTGCGAGCAAGCCGCCGCTATCGATTCAGGCGATCAAGGAGTCGGGCAATCTCGCCGCGGAGGTCGGCCTCGAGGAGGGACTCACCTACGACCGGCAGCTGTTCGCACCGCTGCTCGGCACCGAGGACTTCCAGGAGGGTGCCCGCGCGTTCGCAGAGGACGACTACGAACCCGAATTCAAGGGACGATAACGTCGGCGACGGTCGGTACCGACACCAGACCTCGATACCTGGAATAACGGGTGGGTCTAACCACACCGGACGGTCGAATGGTTATGTAACGATATCTACGTTATGCGACTATTCCGAGGCAATGCGACGATACCTCAAGTCACGCGACGAAACGGCCTACAAAACGGGCCGTACAATATTTTAACTGAATTCCAATCGGAACGGGATGAATCAGTCCGCAGAGACCGTCTCAGCTTCGGATTCGCGGTAATACGTCTCGATGAACTCCTCGTCGATGCGGTTGAGTTCGGCCTTCGGTAGCGCACTCAGCAGGTCCCATCCGATGTCGAGCGTCTCTTCGATGTCACGGTTGGTGTCGTATCCCTGCTGGACGAACGTGGACTCGAACTCGTCGGCAAAGTCTAGATACTGGTTGTCTCGTTCGGAGAGCGCCTCTCGCCCGACGATGTTCACGAGGTCGCGGAGGTCCTCCCCTTCTGCGTAGGCGGCGTAGAGCTGGTCTGAGACGTCACCGTGGTCTTCGCGGGTGAGCCCCTCCCCAATCCCGTCGTCCATGAGCCGCGATAGGCTCGGAAGCACGTTGATCGGAGGTTCGATTCCCTGGCTGTTGAGGTCACGATCGACGTATATCTGGCCCTCAGTTATGTATCCCGTGAGGTCGGGAATCGGATGGGTGTCGTCGTCGCCCGGCATCGTCAGAATGGGAATCTGAGTGACGGAGCCCTCCCGTCCCTCGATCCGACCCGCACGTTCGTAGAGTGTCGCCAGGTCGGTGTACATGTACCCGGGATAGCCACGACGACCGGGAACCTCCTCGCGGGCGGCCCCGATCTCTCGCAGGGCTTCGCAGTAGTTCGTCATGTCCGTCAAGATGACGAGCACGTGGTAGTCCTGCTCGAAGGCGAGGTATTCCGCAGTGGTCAGCGCCAGTCGAGGCGTGACCGTCCGTTCGACGGCCGGGTCGTCGGCGAGGTTCATGAAGACGACCGAGCGCTCGAGTGCACCCGTGCGTTCGAAGTCCGCCATGAACTCGTTTGCCTCCTCCGCGGTGATGCCCATCGCGCCGAAGATCACCGCGAACTCTGACCCCTCGTCACCGTCGGATTCTTCCTCGGGCACGGTGGCCTGGCGAGCGATCTGTAATGCGAGGTCATTGTGCGGGAGCCCCGATCCCGAGAAGATCGGGAGTTTTTGTCCACGCACGAGCGTGTTCATCCCGTCGATGGCAGAGACGCCGGTCTGGATGAACTCCTCGGGATACTCGCGTGCCGTCGGGTTGATAGCCGCGCCGACAATCTCCCGTTCGACGTCAGGCTCGATCTCGGGCCCACCGTCGATCGGTTGGCCGGATCCCGAGAGGACTCGACCGAGCAGGTCCTCCGTCAGCGGCATCTTTAGCGTCTCGCCGAGGAACCGCACCGATGAGTTCCGATCGATCCCCTCGGTGCCCTCGAATACCTGGATCGCCACGAACTCCGAGGTCGATTCAAGAACCTGTCCGCGTCTAATGTCGCCGTTCGGCGTTTCGATCTCGACCATCTCGTCGTAGCCGACCGGTTCGTCGATCGCTGCGAATACCAGCGGGCCACTGATCTCCGTGATCGTTTTGTATTCTTTTTGCATTGTCAGTACAGCTCCTGAAGCTGTTGGGTGATATCCTGGTTGATTTCTTCGACGAACGCATCGGCTTCGTCGTCAGGCGTCGTCCCAATCCGGTTAAGCCTCGGTGGCGCGTCGATGTCGACGATCTCCTCGACAGGAACGCCCGCATCCAGCGCTTCGAACGCTTCGTCGTTGAAGTGCTTGATCGCCGTCAACATCAAGTAGGTCTTCTCGGGCGGGCAGTACGTGTCGACGTCGTGAAGCGCGTTCTGCTGGAGCCAGGATTCGCGGAGATATCGGGCGACCTCGAGTGTCAGCTGCTGATCGGACGGGAGCGCGTCCTTGCCGACCAACTGAACGATCTCCTGGAGCTCACCTTCCTCGTCGAGCGTGTCGACCGCCCACTGCCTGATCTCCGGATACTCGTCGTTGACGTTCTCGCGCCACCACGGATCGAGCTGATCTTTATAAAGCGAGTACGACTCGGTCCAGTTGATCGCGGGGAAGTGTCGCCGTTCAGCGAGGTCCGCATCCAGCGCCCAGAAGCACTTCACGATGCGGAGGGTGTTCTGGGTGACCGGCTCGGAGAAGTCGCCGCCGGGTGGTGACACCGCGCCGATGACCGAGATCGATCCCTCGGAACCGTTGATGTTCTGGAACTTGCCGGCGCGCTCGTAGAACTCCGAAAGCCGCGCGGCGAGGTAGGCCGGATAGCCCTCCTCGCCCGGCATCTCCTCGAGCCGTGATGAAATCTCCCGCATTGCCTCGGCCCACCGGGACGTCGAATCGGCCATCAACGCGACGTCGTATCCCATGTCGCGATAGAACTCGGCAATTGTGATTCCCGTGTAGACGCATGATTCCCGGGCGGCGACCGGCATGTTGGAGGTGTTCGCGATGAGGCACGTCCTAGACATGAGCGGCTTGCCCGACTTGGGATCTTCGAGTTCGGGGAAATCCTCGATGACCTCGGTCATCTCGTTGCCCCGTTCGCCACACCCGACGTAAACGACGATGTCCGCGTCGGCCCACTTGGCGAGCTGGTGCTGGGTAACGGTCTTTCCTGACCCGAAGGGCCCCGGGATCGCTGCCGTACCACCTTTTGCAATCGGGAACAGCCCGTCCAGAATTCGTTGTCCGGACACGAGGGGTTCCGTCGGGGTCTCCTTTTCGACTGTCGGTCGGGCCCGACGGACGGGCCACTCTTGGCGCATTTGGATTTCCTCACCGGAGTCCAGTTCGGCCACGGTTTCGGTGACGGTGAAGTTGCCGGATTCGATGGCGGTCACTTCGCCACCTTCGGAGTCCGGTGGGACCATCACCTTGTGATCGATACTTTCGGTTTCCGACACGATGCCGACCACGTCCCCGGGTTCAACCTCGTCACCAATTTCTACTTGCGGGTCGAACTCCCAGGTTCGCTCGAGATCGATTCCCGGCGCGTCGACGCCGCGGTCGAGAAATGCACCCATCTGCTGTTCGAGAACGTCGAGTGGACGCTGGACGCCGTCGTAGATGGTGTCCAGCATGCCAGGACCGAGGTCGACGGACAGCGGTTCGCCGGTATTTTCGACCGGTTCACCGGGTGCCACGTCGGAGGTTTCCTCGTAGACCTGGATGGTCGTATTGTTCCCCTCGATCTCGATCACCTCGCCCATCAATCCCTCGTCACCGACGTAGACGACGTCGTTCATCCGGGCGTCTAGATCGACCGCAGTTACGACTGGTCCGCTCACGACGTCGATCACGCCATCGCTCGTAGTTTCGGTTCCTGTAGCTTGACTCATGTTATTGATCCATCAGGTCTATTCCGATTGCTCGTTTGATCTGCTCGCGCAGGTTGCCAGAACCGGCGCCGCCACCGAGTGTGACGACGACCGGTTCGACGCTCGTTTCGACTCGCTGTCGGACGGTTCGTGAAAGGTGTTCGACGTCGTCGTCGTGCATGACGACGATGCCGACGTTGTCATCTTCGAGAACGGATTCGACGGCCTCGTCGAGCCGTTCGTCCTTCTCGTTCTCGTCAACGCTCGCGAACGTACGCACGCCCGCGAGCCGAAAGCCCGTTGTAAAATCCGGACTCCCGACAACGGCGATTTCTTGACTCATTGTATCACCAGTTCCGCTTCGATTTCCTCGACATCCAGTCCCGATTCGCGTCCGCGCGCGATGGCACGGATGTTTTCGATCTCGCGTTCCTTCGCGAGAATGTACGACAGGACCGGACAGACCGAGAGTGGATATCGACTCGAGAGTTTCTGTGAATACTCGAGCAGTGCCGAATCGAGCGCGTGTTCGAACCCAATCAGGCTCTCGGCCTGTTCGAGATTTTCGAGCGCTTCGTCCAGGTCGTCACCGTACGGGCTGTCTCGAATGTAGGCGACGAGGTCGTCGACGTTTTCGGCCAGCTGTCCGAGTTCCGCGGGGCGAAACAGCCGCCCACCGTCGATGAAGTACTCGGCGGGATCCATGTCGGCCCCGCTTCGCGCGATCCGGAGCCCGTTTCGCAGGTTCCGGAAGTCGATCTCGGCCTGGAGAAATTCCCGGTACAGCGCAGTCGGCGTGTCCGGTTCGAGATTGCCCATGTCGTCCATCAGGTGCCCGTAAAACGCCCGGTCGATCGCGTTTTCAAGCGGGACCAAGGCGTCGGTACTTTCGTACTCAGCGTAGGCTTCCGTCAGCGGATCGCCGAAGAACGTGTGTTCGAGCAGATCGACGACTTCCTCAATGCTCGAGGCGTCGACGAGTTGCTCCAGCAACCGATCGGAGAACTCGCCAGATCTTATCAGGTCGTCTGCGATCTCCTCGCGATCCGAGTCCGTGTAAATTCCCCGGATGGCCGTCTTGACGTTCCAGGCGTCGAACTTCCGGAGGTACCTGGCAATGTAGCCGTACAGGGGCCCGTTGGCCCATCGGAGCACGTCACCGAAGTGCTTTGCGAGGTTTCGATTCAGCGCGTACTCGACGAGATCGATCCCCGAATGGCGGGTCCCGAGTTCGTTCATTTCAGTCTCGTACTCGGTTTCCTCCATGAATCGGGCGATCTCGCTCGGTCCCATGCGAACCAATTTGCGATAATCGTCCTCGTCGAAGAGCTTCGCTCGTCGTGACCGGACGCGGGCAGTAACGTACTCGTAGTTTGAACTGCCGTCCGTTTTCACGCTCATTCTTCGAACAGGCGCGTACTGATCTCGCGCAAGTTATCCTCCCAGACGTCCGACAGTACGGAGTCGAACGTGTTGTTTACCCGGACTCGCGACTCGTCACTTTCGACGACGACACCACCGAGACACTCGATTGGGTCGCCGACTTCGAAGCCGTCGTACTCCTCAAGAATCGATTCGAGAAGTTCCTCGTCGTCGGCCCGGCCGCGAACGCGAACCGTGTCGCCCTCGAACTCTTGGGCAGCGGCGTCTAGCAACGTGCGGGTCAATTCCTCGCGTTCGTCGCCGTCTATCGACGCAAGTTCATCCTCTACGGCGTCCCTGACGTCATGGATGATAGCCCGTCGAGATTCGAGACGTTCCTGTTTGGCCTCGAGTTTGGCACTGGAGAGTTTCTGTTCGCGCTCCTGTTCGATGCGACGTTCTGCGTCACGCTCGGCCTCCGACAGGATGGCGTCGGCGTCGCGTTCGGCCTCGTTGACGATTTCTTCGGCTCGCGAATCGCCAGCTATTCGAATTTCCTCCGCACGCGCGCTGGCTTCCTCTCGGATGTCCTCAACGACTGTTTCGAGGCTCATTGTTCGAAAAATTGGGATGATTTAGACGATGAAAACGACAACGAGCGCCAGGATCACGAGCGTCTCTGGCAGAACCGTGAGGATCAGTCCACGACCGAACAGATCCTCGTTTTCGGCGATGGCGCCCATCGCGGCGGCACCGATCCCTCGTTCTGCAATTCCCGCGCCGAGTGCGGCGAGGCCGACTGCAATCGCGGCAGCACCGGACGCTGTCAGGGCGGGTCCCGCTTCTGCTGCCTGCTGGAGTACCGGTGCAACACTGCCAATGGACGTAGCAAGTTCGATCATTGTATTGTAAGCTGGTTTGTCGTAGCTGGTATCCGAACACGTGAGTATGTTCGTAGTGTCTTCATAAAACTTCCCAAACGCCCCGACCGCAGTCCGGAGAATTCGTATGCTACAGCCTCCCAGACGTGTCTACCGAAATTTTCTCGAAGGCGTTTCCTCGGGGAACGTGACGGTCAGTCGTCGCTCGTGAACTGACGCTCGAAGCCGAACGGCGAGTACGGCTTGCCGCCTCCCTCGTAGAACTTGCCGAAGAATTCCACGTACTCGAGACGAATTCCCTGCAAGCCGGCAGCCGTGATGCCGAGGAGCAGGACGATCACGTGCCCGAGGACGAATATCAGACCGCCGACAAGTATCGCGACCACGAACATCGCTCCGCTCGCGTCTGTCAACAGTCCGGGGAACAGGATTTCGCCACCGACAGCTTGGCCCGACGCATCGATAACTTGTCCATCTGCAACCGAATACCCGTTGTTGTACAGGAAGTGAATGCTCCCGTGATCTTCGTAGGCACCGAGGACTAGCAGGTTGACCACGAACGCCATCCCACCTTTAGCCAGCAGGACGGCCGCGATCCGGGCATAGGAGAGGACGTTCACGAGGACGTTCAGGCTCTCGAGGATTCCGACAACGATGCCGAGTTTTCCCATGTGGAGTGTCTCACCATAGAGCATGAACAGGAATCCGAAGCCGGCCACCCCGAGTGCGGCGAGGCCGACGGATTCGGGAAGCCCAGCGAAGCCGAGTTCGTATGCCACCTGATGGCTCTCGACCGTGACTGCCCCGTCGGGAAGCTCGACGACGGCTCCCTCGGCGTTGAACGTCGAATACAGTAGTAGCGGTTTCACGCCCTTGAGGTGCGTACTGAACACCCACGCCCAGACACCGAGCATGAGCATGAGCCACGAGAGGTTCTCTGCGGCCGCATCGAGGATACCGTGGGAGAGGTCGTCGATGAAACCGAAGATGTACCCGATCGACAGGTGGACCAGGGCGACGAGCAGGCTCACGACGAGCCACGCCCATGCGAACGCGATGGCATCCGGCGAGAGGCCTTTGTCCATCGGGGCGCCGGCGGATCCGTAGACGATGTAACCGATTTCGTGGAGTCCGAAGAACTCCCCGTACAAGAAGCCGAATATCGTCGTGAAGATCCCCGCCCACAGCGCCACGCCCCCGAGGCTTCGAATCCCGGCACTGTCGAAGCGGTCGAGGAGGACGTACCCCATCAGGATGTACAGTATTCCGTACCCCACGTCGCCGATCATGAAGCCGAAAAAGGCCGGAAACGTCAGAAACAGGATGAGCGTGGGATCGAGTTCGCCATACCGGGGGCGGTTGATGATCCCCACGAGCAACTCGAAGGGTTTTGCTGCCTTCGCGTTGTCCTGCAACACCGGCGGCCGTCCGCCGCTCATCGCATACCCGCCGTCGGGGGCAACCGCTTCGCCACCATCGGCGGCGACGCCCTCCTCGGTGTCGGCGGGTTCTCGATCGTGTGCGTGTCCTTCCTTGTACTCGGCGCGCTCCAGTTCTTCGACATCTACGCTCTCACCAAGGCGTCCCTTGAGCGCGTTCGCGAGCGCCTCGTAACGGTCAGTGGGGATCCAGCCCTCGGCAACGAAGGCGTTCTTCGTCGTCGCAAATGCTAGTGGTGCCTCGAGCTTCTGGACCTCAATCGAGAGCTGTTCTTCGACCGCAACCAGGAACCCTCCTACCTCGAGCCGTAGGTCCTGGAGTTCGCGCTGTACCGTTTCGAGCCTCGATTCGAGCTGTTGTTTGCGGTGGCGCAGGCCCTCGATGTACGCCGCCGGATTCGAGGCATCGATGTCTTCCGGGTCCGGAATTTCGTATTCGGTGAAGGTGGTCCCGACCAGGGCGTTTTCGACGTCGATGGCTGGCGAGACAAATATCGCGATGTACCCCTCAGCGGCGAACGTTTCGAATGCTTCGACGTCGTCAGCGTTTGCGAGCGACTCGCGGATTGCTGCCTCGTCGCCCTCCCCGATGGCGACGGACAGTGAGTCGTATCCCACCAGCAAATCGAGATCCAGTCCGAGTTCAGCGAGCGGTCTGGCGGTCTCGATTCGGTCTTCGACGAGCCGAAGTTCGTCGCGGAGATCGCTCCGACGATCGTCGAGTTCGTTGACCTCGGTCCTGATTGATTCGAGCTCTGTTTCGAGTTCGTCCTCGTCGACGATCCGGGTCGGACCGGCGTCCTCCCTGTCGACTTCGAGGGTACTCTCGAGCGCCCTCACGGTGACGAGTTTTTCTGCGACTTCCTCGGCACCCTCCATGGGGTTCCCCGGTTCGAATCCCTCCCAGGTGGCGTCGTAGTCTGTGAGGTGGAGGAGATTCAACTCGTGAACAGTCTCGATGGTTTCGTCGAGTACGCGTTTGGATCCCGTGATCGAGACCCGGCTCATCCGTTCAGGTCTGAGCATTCACCGCCTCCGTAAAGCGTTCGACCGCGAACTCGATCACCTCTTCTTCCATCGATTCGGCCTGCTCCTCGAGGGTGTCGCGTTCTTTCTGCCCTTCAGCGAGTATTTCCTCGCGCTCGGATTCAATCGCTTCTCGGGCCTCCTCGATCTTCTGCGATCTCAATGCGTCGGCTTCCTCCTGTGCGTTCTCACGGATGCGTTGTGCTTCCTCGCGCGCTTCGGCAATGCGATCTTCACGCGCCTGTTCTGCATCCTCGACGATCTCGTCGGCCTCGCGTTCGGCCTCCTTGATCTGATCGAGAACCTCTGGCCTGGCCATGATTAAGTCGGTCGAATGTTCGGAAAGGGCCTATTTGGTAGTTGCGAAACCGCTTTTCGCATGTCGTGTTGTCCATCGTAATAGCGTGCGCCACGAACGAGGAACGTTTGTACGGTCCTGCCGTACGTCAATCCATAATGAATTCGCCGCAGGTTCCGCCCGGGGCCGATACTGTCCTGGTCCGGGTTGGGGAGGTGGGGACGAAAAGCGAGTCGGTTCGCTACCGGATGCAGGGGCACCTCGGTGACACACTGTCAGCGCTTCTCGACTGGCGCGAAGTGGCGGGAACCGTCGTCCACCGTCGCAACCGACCCCTGATTCGGACCTCGAATCCGTCCGAGGCCACCCGCGTCGCGACAGACGCCATGGGCGTGGTCTCTGCGAGTCCCGCCGTCTCCACCGAGCCGACCCTCGAGGCAATCGAGGACGAGCTCGCGACCGTTGCGCGAACTGTCTACGATGCCGGGACCTTTGCCGTCCGTGCGAACCGACGGGGGGATCTCGATTTCGACACTCGGACGGTCGAATCCGACGGCGGTGCCGCGATCTGGTCTGCTGTAGCGGACCGGTTCGACCCGGCCGTGGATCTCGAGGAGCCAGATCACACGTTCTTCGTGGACGTCGACGATCGCGAAGCGTTCGTCTTCATCGAGAAGGTGCCGGGCCCCGGTGGTCTACCGATTGGGAGTCAGCGAGCTCTCGTTGCACTCGTTTCGGGTGGTATCGACTCTCCGGTCGCGGCCTATGTGGCCATTCGACGCGGCTCTCCCGTCGTTCCGGTGTACGTCGACCTCGGCGATTTCGGCGGCCCGGATCACGTCGAACGGGCCGTCGAAACCACTGCCGTCCTCGCGTCGTATGCGCCACATCACGTAGACACGCTGTGGCGGATCCCTGCTGGGGACATGGCGACCGATCTGGCAGACGCGATGGAATCCGGCCGGATGCTTTCGTTGCGCCGGTTCATGTACCGAGCTGCGGGACACATCGCTCGCCGGGTGGACGCGGCGGGGATCGTCACGGGCGAGGCGATCGGGCAGAAATCGAGTCAGACCGCCGGGAACCTCGCAGTGACCGACGTCGCGACCGAGTTCCCGGTCCACAGGCCGCTTCTATCAATGGACAAACATGAAATCATCGAGCGCGCGAAGTCGATCGGCACTTACGAGAGCGCCAGTATCGATGCCGGATGTTCGCGTTTCGCCCCAGATTCTGTGGCGACAAACGCATCGATACGGACGGTTCGGGCCGCCGAACCAGACGACCTCTTCGAACGGGCCGAGGAAGCCGCCGAAGCGGCCGAACCGATCGATCTCGACGGGTATCGAGATATCACCTCTCGCCCCCACGTCTGATCGGCAGAGAACGAGGGATTTAGGACGTCCGGGAGCCGACGGACATCCGTGCGACTCGAACGGACGTTCATCGGCGTCGACGGGGTCGGTCAGACAACCGAGGAACGCCTCTGGACGTCGGGGGCGCGGACCTGGGACGAGTTCGATCCCGACTTGGTCGGACCCACGACGGCCGGTCGAATCGAGGCGTTCATCGAGACGGCCCGCCCCCGCCTGGAACGTGGGGACTCAGGGTTCTTCCACCAGGCGCTCCCTTCAGACGAACGCTGGCGCCTCTACGAGGATTTTCGATCCGTTGCCTGCTTTTTCGACATCGAGACGACGGGGCTGTCGTCGGACTACCACGACGTCACGACCGTGAGTTTCCATCGTGGCGGCGAGACAACCACGCTGGTCAGTGGCGACGACCTCACCCGCCAGAACGTCCGAGAAGCGCTCGACGCCCCGCTCCTCGTTAGCTTCAACGGAGCCCGCTTCGACGTCCCATTCCTCGAGGACGCATTCGACATGAACATCGATCGACCGCATCTCGACCTCATGTATCCCTGCCGTCGCGTGGGCCTCACCGGCGGCCTGAAAGCGATCGAACCCGACGTTGGGATCGAACGGGACCGTCCCGACATCTCCGGTCGGGATGCGGTCCGCCTGTGGCGCGAATACGAGCGGGGTCGGGACGGCGCACTCGAGACCTTGATTTCGTACAACCGCGAGGACGCCGTCAACCTGCAGACCGTGGCAGACGCCGTCGTCTCGAAACTCGACGAAACGGTACTGCCGTAGTGCCCGGTAGCGGAACCACTTTGCCGTCCGCGGCGCAACTCGGGGTATGGACTGGCGGCTCATCGCTGAACAACCACTGGACGGGGCGACCGCAATGGCGCTCGACGAGGTGGCGGCCGAAACCGTTACGGACGGTGGACCAGCAACGGTCCGACTTTACCGGTGGACGCCCAGTACGCTGACGCTGGGGTATGGGACCGACGTCGACGAAATCGACGCAACGTTTTGCGACGACAACGGGATCGACGTCACCCGTCGGCCCACGGGCGGGGGTGCGATTTACCACGACTATAGCGGCGACGTGGCGTACTCGATTATTGCACCGGCAGACGCCTACCCTGGCGACGTGACGGCCTGCTACCGGCAGTTTTGTGAACCAGTCGTCGAGGCCTTCGACCGGGTCGGCGTCGAAGTCGACTTCGCGTCCACACCTGCCGACGCGATACACCCCCCTGCCTGCTATCTACGTGCGCTCGATCCGGCGCACGACATTACCGGACCCGACGGACGCAAAATCGCGGGGAATGCCCAGTATCGAACGCGGGATGCGATCGTCCAGCACGGATCGCTCACCTTCGACGTTGACGCGACGATGCACGTGAACTGTTTCAGCGCGACCCAGTCGCCGAAAACCTTCCGGGACCGGGTCGGTGGCGTCACGGACTACGCTGACGTGGATCGATCGTCGTTCGTGGACTCCCTGGAATCGTCCCTCTCGACGTGGGCTGACGCAGAACCGGGGTCCTGGACCGACGCCGAGCGCGAACGGAGTCACGAGCTCGTCGAACGAAAGTACGGTGCTGACGAGTGGATTCTCAACCGGGAACCCATCGTCCAGTAGGTCCAGAGCGATTCCGAATCCGAAGCTCCTTATTCGCCCGTGTGCCGATTCAGGACATGCGACGAGTCGGAGCCCACACCTCCATCGCCGGAGGCGTCCACAACGCCGTTGAGGAGCAAATCGAGTACACCGGGACCTGCGGGCAGATATTTACGACGTCCCCGCAGGTCTGGCAACCCCCGAACATTGACGAGGAATCCGCGGCCCAGTTCCGTGATCGGTCGGCGGAACACGACGTTTCGCCCTGGGTCATTCACGCGTCGTATCTCGTGAATCTGTCGACGCCGAAGGACGAACTGCGGGCGAAATCGATCGATTCGATGCAGGCCGAACTCGATGCAGCCGAGAGACTCGACATTCCTTATGTGAACGTCCACCTGGGGGCCCACACCGGTGTCGGCGTCGAGGATGGGCTAGACAACGCCGCGTCGGTTCTCGACGAACTCGACGTTCCCGACGGGGTCACGATCCTGGTGGAATCCGACGCCGGCAGCGGTACGAAACTCGGTGGCGACTTCGAACATCTGGCGAGCGTTATCGATCGAAGCGCCCAGGATCTCGCGGTCTGTCTCGACACGGCCCACGCGTTCGCTGCCGGTTACGACCTCTCCACCCCGTCGGGCGTGGATGAAACGCTCGCGGAATTCGACGACGTGATCGGCCACTCACGGCTCGCGTGCGTCCACCTCAATGACTCGAAACACGCCTGTGGCACGAACAAAGACGAGCACGCCCACGTCGGAGAGGGAGAGATCGGCGTTGACGGAATGCGAGCGTTCATCAACCACGACGCCATCACGGATGTTCCGATCGTTCTGGAGACGCCCACCGAGGACGGCAAGTCGTATCCATGGAATATTCGACGCGTGCGCGATCTAGTTTCTGCGTAATCACCTCCGAATACTTGTCCCAGCACCCGTTTGTGAATAATTTCTCCGAGGCTACGAGATGCATATGAATATGTTCATCAACTTTCCTCTTTCAGCAGCACTCATTCACCTTGGCGTCCGCGTTTCGTGTCGATTTTCGGCAACCTCTGCCCATGTCGGCAATGGATGCAGGTCCCGCGAGACTCGTCTCCGTCGACCACGACGCGTCCCTTTTATTTACTGACGTCGAAGGACCGTCGATGCGACGGTTTTCGGCGGAGTACCTCCGCGAAACGCGACGGGGGATGTGGGAGGATAGCCGCGAGGCACTGTCGCCCCTCGAGCTCTCAAGGCGGAATCGAATTCTCGACGTCGGGTGTGGCGAGGGCGCCTTGACCAGGGTTCTCGCAGAGGCCACCAAGGCTGCGGTGATCGGCTGCGATCGCGAACCGGACCTGCTTTCCAAGCTCGACCTGCCGGCGGTCCGCGGCGACGCACTGACGCTTCCCTTCGTGGACTCGAGTTTCGACCTTGTGGTTTGCCAGGCGCTCCTCATCAATCTTCCCGACCCGGTTGACGCGATCGAGGAGTTCGCCCGGGTTTCGAGCGAAACCGTCGGGTGTATCGAACCTGACAACGCTGACGTCTCGATCGATTCGACCGTCGACGCCGAAGCCAGACTCGCCGCGAGGGCCCGGCGACGGTATCTTCGGGGGGTCGAAACCGACGTGTCGCTCGGCACTGACCTCGGTGATCTCCTGCGTGAGGCCGGACTCGCGGACGTCCGGGTGGAGCGGTACGACTTCGAACGGACCGTCGAACCGCCGTATCACCCGGCGTCGATACGGACGGTTTCCAGGACAGCGAGTGGTGCTGGCCTCCGCGATCGCCGGGAAACGATGGCCGGCACTGACGAAGAACTCGACGCCCTCCGGTCGGCTTGGCGGTCCATGGGACGGGACGCGATCGAACAGATCGAACGCGGCGAGTACCGTCGCAGGGAAGTCGTCCCGTTCTACGTGGGCGTCGGCGAGATCTAGGTGCCATTCGTGAGAATCTCGAACCTGCTGCCGCCTTCGTGTCCCGCCGTGACCCGAATTTTCCAGCCGTGTGCCCGGACGATTGCCCGCACGATCGACAGTCCGAGTCCGGTCCCTCCATCGTTTGTCGAGTATCCTGATTCGAAGACGGCCGAACGACGATCGGGGGGAATCCCGGGTCCGGAATCCTCGACGTAAAATCCCTCATCGATCAACCCGATTCGGACTTCGAGGTGGTCATCCTCGTCACGATGGTCGGCGTCGACCGGAGCTGCCAGCGTCGGAGGCGTCGAGTGCCCGGCGTCGGCGTCATCTCCGATAACGCTGTCCGATGACCCATGTTCGACCGCGTTCGAGAAGAGATTCTCGAGGACGTGCAGGAGCGCACCCTCGTCTGCTCGAATGGTCTCCCGGTGGTCCAGGTCGAACGCAAGAGTCGCGTTCTCCCGTTCGACGTGTTCCCAGGCGCGTTCGGCGGCGGAACGGAGGCATACCTGTTCGACGTTGAGGTTCGTCCTCTCTAGTCCGTACCGCGAGTCTTCGAGGATCTGCTCCATCCGATCGAGGACGCGCTGGAGGGACTCGAAGTGTCGAGTGTCGCCCGATTCTCGTGCGAGCTGTAATCGCCCCTGGGCGACGTTGAGGGGACTTTCGAGGTCGTGGACGAGAATGGCCAGCTGTTGACGTAGCCGGTCTGTAGTCTCTTCTGGCTTCCCCTCGTCACGAGACACCTTGATCCTCTCTCCCTTCATCGTTGGATCATCCGATTGCGAACCGTCGACGCATCTAGGCCCGCCCCTCTCCGTCGATCCTTGTTCCCGGTTGGATCCACTATCGTCCCTCCATCGCTCGGTCGAGACGTTGTCGTAACAGATATATAAATGTTTCATGTTAATACATAGCTATAGTCATGTATATACGGGGATCAGATACTGGTCCGATCAGGTTAAGGCAGTTCCCACGAAGCCACTTTCCATGGTTCGTCGGGACGACGACCTTGCCGAGGTCCACCGGTACGTACTCAGGCTACTGGCCCAGGAACTCGACTTGGTCGGTCGTTCGAGACTGGAACTCTCACCGACCTGTATCGCTCGAAATATTGGATACCGGGACAACGATTACGTCGGGCGAAGCTGTCGCGAACTCGCAGAATACGGACTCGTGGAACGTGCCGAGGAGGGACCCTACTACAGGATCACCGAGGCCGGGATTGCATACGTCGCCGGCGAGCTCGAACTCGAAGATCTCGAGTCGTGACGAATACAGCGACCCGAGACACCGGGTACTGACGTTTAAACCACAAAACCCGCATAGTCCCAAGCACCTGCCATCGATCGACCGATCGGTCGGCACGTCCCATCCATGACCGGCGAATCCTCCGACGGCGACGCGACCGAACAGACGACGAACTGGGAATCGATCGCACGAACCGAGGTCGCGGCCACGCTCCACCGATCCCACCGGGAGTTGTATGAAGAAATCGCGGACATCGCGGATGCAATCGCCGCCGGAGCGAGAGTCTCGACGGAGCGCGTCGAATCGGTAAGAGTGCAGTACCTCGATGTCGACGAACGGCTGACCACCGTGTTACGGAGTATCGACGAACTCGATCCTGATTCGCCGGCCGAACGTATCGAGGATGAACGACGTCGGATTGCCAGGGAACTCCGTGGAATGAGCATGGCGGCGAGAAAGGACGCGGTCCGCCAAGAACGGATCGAAGCGGTCCTCGACGCGGAGTTTCCGCCTCCAGACCTGTGACAGACAGACTCACGGTATCGGAGGCGGAGCGGTGTAGGACGTCCTTTGAGCCACCAACAGGCCGAAATCTCGACCATCGACAGGGTGGTCGTCACATTACACAATTCCGTCCGTAGACTATCGCGGGTAACCGTCCGATGAAGGCTTTTTTACCCCTATGCGCGATTCTCGACTGTGTTTCGAAGCGTCCCGATCCCCTCGTAGTGAATCTCGATTTCGTCGCCGCGTTCGAGGAGTCCCGGGTTCGCCGGACTTCCGAAGCTGATCACGTCACCTGGCGAGAACGTGAACCGCTCTGATAAAAACGAGATCACCTCTCTGGGCTTGAAAAACATGTTCGTAGTGTTGTCCCGCTGTCGGCGCTCTCCGTTGATGTGCGTCGTCATGTCGAGACCGTTAGGGTCGACGTCGGCGATGACTGGACCGAGTGGTGCGGAGGCGTCGAAGGCTTTGCGAGCTGTTCGGCGCTCCTGATCGAGGCAATCGAGGTCGTTGAGGATCGTATATCCTCTCACGACGTCGTCCACCGCTGATTCGTCGACGTTCTTGCACTCGATGTCGATGACGGCTGCGAGTTCCCCGGCGTAGGTGAACTCCGATGTGAACGACGGATACGGAATTGGGGTGTCGGGGGGATGCACCGAAACCGGCGGCTTGATGAAAAAGTCCGGAACGTCGGGCACGTCGTAGTCCATTTGGTCGACCTTCTCGCCGAAGTTCCGGCCAACGCAGTAGCACACTGACGGGTCGCACGGTGCCAGGAGATTGTAGGTTCCGGGTTCGAAGCGACCACGGTCGGTATGGACAGTTCCGTCGTCGTACTCGCCTTCGAGGACGCCCTCGTCGGTCTCGATTCGAGCCAGCTTCATACCGAGGCTCCCGAGTCCTTCGTCTTACCTGTTGTTATCCCGGTCCGTCGATCGCGGACGAAACTGGGGCCCATTCGAGGATGGTGATCGGGCCTACAGGAGTCACATCGCGGTCGATTCACACGTTTCATTTCAAACCCGTGCACGCGACACGAGTTGCGAACAGACGGTGCACTGTCTCGACCGGCCGGTGTACCGTACTCCCGTGGTCGACCGGTCGCCACGGTCAGTCCATATGCAGTCTGGCTGTGTGATGCTTTATAAAAAACCGGACAACGTTACACCCGATGGACCGCGAATTTATGACCGATGACGCCGTAGCCGTTCCGTGGTCGACGAGGAGGCGGAAAGCCCGTTCGTCATCGAACAGCGGCCCACCCGGAGGTATCCCTGGCGAGGTGGGGTGGAACACAACGGTGGGACCGTGTTCTCTCTGTACCCGGATGAGGGAATGATGACATCGTCGCTGTCGGAACTCGTCGAGTCCGTGCTCGTCTCAGGGCCGTATCGGTACGGCGAATGGTTCGATCTCCCGATGCCGTTGTATCTGGTTCACGACGACGAAACCGGCGACACGTTCCGTGTCGCGATCCGGGATGGTCGCGTCGAATTCCACGTGCTCCCCGATACAAAGTCGAGCGGGTTGTGTGGTCTCTACCAACGACTGGTCGATGCCTCGGGGTCCACCTGGACGGTAGAACGTCGGATTGAATCGCCGCAACCGACGTAACGGTACGCTCCGAGTCCGGTGGTGCGGGGATAGACCGTTGAACCACTTCGAACGGTCACGGTGGTCCGAGCATTCCGCCGTATCGTTCAGGCTAACGGGAGTAACCGGGGGTCTCATTACCCCTCCGGGGGAACCTTTACTATCGCATCACATGACTCCTGGAACGCCCTACGCGCCGCACACGGAAGCAGAGACGGAAGCGATGCTCTCCGAACTCGGCCTCGACAAGGAGACGGAGCTTTTCGACATCCCGGAGCCGGTTCGATACGACGGGACCTTCGACATCGTGCCCCGGAGCGAGCGCTCGGTTCGAGACGAATTCGATCGCATTGTCTCGAAAAACCACGACCTTGTCGAATTCCTCGGGCGTGGCCATTACGACCACTACGTTCCCTCGATGGTCGATCACCTCTCGTTGCGGTCCGAGTTTTTGACGAGCTACACGCAATATCAGCCCGAGATCACCCAGGGGTTCCTGCAGGCCCTCTTCGAATATCAGTCGATTCTCGTCGAACTCACCGGGCTCGAGGTTGCCAACTGCTCGATGTACGACGCTGCAAGTGCTCTCGGTGAGGCGGCGACGCTCGCTGTCCGCGTCCGCGAGACCTCCGGTCGCCGAGTGCTCGTCCCCGAGGAGATGGCGTCGGGTCGACGTGGAACGCTCGAAAACTACGTTGTGGGCCACGATGTGGTCGTCGAATCCTATCCGATGGACGATGGGAACGTCGACGTGGGGGCACTCATCGATCTCGTCGACGAGGAGACGGTCATGGTGTACGCCGAAAACCCAACCGTCTATGGCACAGTCGAGACGCACCTCTCCGAGATCGGCCAGGTGGCTGCTGACAACGACGCGCTCTTCGTACTCGGATCGGATCCGGTCGCACTGTCGATCCTCAACGAACCCGCCGAGATCGGTGCAGATGTGGTCGTGGGAACTGCCACGTCCCTCGGCATTCCTGCAGCGTACGGCACGGGACTCGGGTTGTTTGCCTGTCGCGAATCGTTCCTCCGGCAGGTTCCCGGCCGCCTTGTTGGGGTGAGCGAGGACGCATCGGGCCACCGGACCTACACACTCACGCTACAGACCAGAGAACAGCACATCCGGCGTGAGCGCGCGACGTCGAACATCTGTACGAATCAGGCGTGGGTCGCACTCAGGACCGCGATGCACGCCGCCTGGCTGGGTCCGGATGGACTCGTCGAAATGGCCAACGATACCGTCAGGTTGACCACGGATCTGATCGATAGGATCGACGACGTTGCGGGCGTGAAAGCCCCTGTCCACGATCGCCACCATTTCCGCGAATTTCTTGCTCACACCGACCAGCCCGCGGGTGCCGTCGCCGCCGATCTCGAAGACGCGGGCTATGCTATCCACCTGGTCGACGATCATACGGTTCAACTGTGCGTGACGGAAACCACCGCCAACGAAGTCGATGGTTTTGTCAAGGCGTTCCGGGAGGCGGTTCGATGAGAGACAACGATGAGGGGTCACAGACCCCACGGAACGGGGACGACCGCCCAAGTGCAACCTACGACCAGGCACGCTGGACGGAGGACGAATCACGGTACGAGCCGTTACTCGCCGAAAAGAACTCCACGACGGTCGACGTCGAGTCACCGCTTCCGGACGAACTCACCCGAGAGACGCTTTCGTTGCCGAAACTCTCCGAACCCGAACTCGCACGCCACTACACCCGCCTGTCAGCGATGAACTACGGCGTCGATTCGGGACCGTATCCGCTAGGGTCGTGTACGATGAAGTACAACCCGAAGTTCGTGGAAGATCTCGCCGGCCATCCCGAGGTCTCCGTTCACCCGGACCGGTCGGACCGGACGGTTCAGGGTGTGCTGGAACTCCAGTATCGGCTCCAGGACGTCCTCGGTCGTATCGGGGGGATGGACGCCGTGACGCTCCAGCCGCCGGCCGGTGCCGCTGGCGAGTTCACTGGCATTCTCATTGCGCGAGCGTATCACGAGGCCCAAGAGGAGAATCGAAGCGAGGTGCTCGTCCCTGACACCGCACATGGAACGAACTTCGCGTCGGCTGCGATGGGCGGATACGACGTCGTGACGCTCCCCAGCGGCGACGACGGCCGGGTGGATCTCGAGGCACTGGAGGCGGGACTGTCCGAGGAGACTGCGGCACTGATGCTCACAAACCCCAATACGCTCGGCCTGTTCGAACGAGACATCGTCGAGATTGCCGAGATGGTTCACGACGTCGGTGGGCTCCTGTACTATGACGGCGCCAACCTCAACGCGTTGCTCGGACGGGCAAGACCGGGTGATATGGGCTTCGACGTCATGCACTACAACGTCCACAAGACCTTCGCGACGCCCCACGGTGGTGGTGGACCAGGTGCCGGGCCTGTTGGAGTCGTCGAAGAACTCCGTTCGTTCCTCCCTGAACCCCACGTCCGACGGAAGGACGAGAGGTACGAGTTGTATTCGCCCGAGAACAGCATCGGCAAGGTCCACGGTTTCCTGGGTAACTTTCTCGTGTCGATCAAAGCGTGGGCCTACATCGCCCGGCTTGGCGACGAAGGGCTGTTGGACACCTCGGCGAAGGCGGTCTTGAACGCCAACTACCTCGCCTCACAAATCGACTACGAGGTCCCGTTCGGGCCCTTTCACCACGAGTTCGTCGCATCGGCGGGGGACCAGGACGCAGCCGACGTCGCAAAGCGGATGCTGGATTACGGCGTGCATCCGCCGACGACGAAGTGGCCCGATATTGTCGGGGAGGCGTTGATGACCGAGCCCACTGAAGTCGAAAGCAAGCGATCGCTCGAACAGCTTGCGGCCGCGTTCGACGCCGCCCGCGAAGACGACGACGAGTTGCTCGAAGCCGCACCACATCGCACGACCGCGGGACGAATCGATCAAGTTGCGGCCGCTCGAGACCCCGTGCTCTCTTGGCAGGCGCTCGACACCGGGGACGAGTAGCACCTGTCTGCAACTGGAGGTATGCTCAAGTGGGTAGCCACGCAGTCTTTCGCCATGGCGTCCGAACCACACCCACAGCTCCAGCCGATACTCGAACTTCTCGACGAGGCTCCGCCGTTACACGAAGCTGATCCGGTGACTGCGCGCCAACAGTACGCGAAACTCAGAGATCCCGGGGAACCGGAACCGGTCGACTCGGTGGAGGATCTACACATCGAAGGGCCTGATCGGGAGATTCCGATCCGTATCTATCGCGTCTCCGACGACCCACGACCGACGATCGTTTACTTCCACGGCGGCGGCTTCGTAATCGGAAACGTCGACACGCACGATGGAATCTGTCGAGCCCTCGCGAACGCGACTGGCTACACGGTCGTATCGGTCGACTACCGACTCGCTCCTGAACACCCGTTCCCGGCACCGCACGAAGACGCTTACGCCGCGACGGAATGGGCCGACGAGACGTTCGACGGCGACCTCGTGGTGGCCGGCGACAGTGCTGGCGGGAACCTCGCGGCAGCTGTCGCGATCATGGCTCGCGATATCGACGGACCCGCGATCGACCGACAACTGTTGATCTACCCGACACTTGCCTCGTCTTTTCACGAGTTCGACAGCTACCCGGAACCGGGCGAGGGGTATCTCCTGAACCCTGAAACCATGGAGTGGTTCGAATCGCACCTCTCGGACTCGGCGTTCCACGCCCGCAACGAGTACCGGTCACCGCTATTGTTGCATGACTTTTCCGGGCTCGCGCCGGCGACTATCCTGACGGCGGAACTCGACCCCCTCCACGACGAGGGCGTCCGCTACGCAAAGAATCTCCGTGCGGACGGCGTGGAGGTGGTCCACGAGGACTTCGAGGCGATGGTTCACGGGTTCGTCGGCTTTCTCGACGCCGTCGACGCAGCCCGAGAGGGAATCGACGCGCTCGCGTCAACGCTCCCCGTGCCCTGAATAGCCGATCGGGTTCGCGGGCAGAAGGTTGCGGTCTCAGACGCCGAGTGCGTCAGCCAGGTCATAGAACGATTCGATCGTGAGGTGCGGGTCGTCACCGAAGGGTTCCCACGGCGAGCCCTTGCGGTCCACCCAGGCGCCCTGCATTCCCGCGTGCTGTGCCCCCATGACGTCGAACCAGCCGGCCGTCACGTGGACGATTTCGGCGATCGGCGTCCCCGTCCGCTCGGCGGCGTGTCGATATATCTCTGCGTCCGGCTTGAACGTGGACACCTCGTCGGCGCTGATCGTGTCCAGAATGACGTCGCCGATGTCGGCGTGATCGACCATCGAATCGAGCATTGCAGGGTTGCCGTTGGAGACGACGTAACAATCGTAGCCGCCTTCCCGGAGCCGTTCGATGCCATCGCGGACGTCGTCGAAGACGTCCAGTTGGTGATAAACGGCGAGTATCTCGTCGCGCTTCGTCTCCGAGAGGTTCACGCCGTGGACGTCGAGGGCGTACTGGAGCGCGTCCCGGTTCATCTCGTAGAAGGGTTGATAGGCGTCGACGTGGTTGGCCACGAAGGTGTACTCGAGGGAACGCGCCCGCCACAGCTTCGAGACCGGTTCGGGATCCGGGACGCGATCGGCGAGTGCCTTCTCAGCGGCGTCGACGTCCACCAGCGTACTGTACGAGTCGAAGGTTACCGTCGAAACGCGATCTGGGTCGAACGACATTGTGGGATCGCACGACGGATGTATCCATAATAGTGCGGGCAGCGTGTAGTCCCAGTCCACACTCTCGTGGCTGGGCAGAACCCTCATTCATGAGGATTGACAGCGGTATGTGTACCCGTGATGCGACGTAATAGAATTCGAGGAACCGTCGGAACTACCAACGAACGCGTCGGTCATTCGCGCGATCTGTACAATAATGTTATCGAATATGGGATATTGACGATATAATATACGTTCGTACAAAAAATACCGACTATAGGAAAAGTTTTCACAACCCTTATCCGACGGTGTGTCGTTTGTCTGGATGCAATGGCAAACGGTAAGGTTGATTTCTTCAACGACACTGGCGGTTACGGTTTCATTACGACTGAGGACGAGGACGAAGACGTATTCTTCCACATGGAGGACGTTGGCGGCCCGGACCTCGAAGAAGGACAGGAGATCGAATTCGACATCGAACAGGCCCCCAAAGGCCCGCGAGCAACCAACGTCACCCGACTGTAAGGCGACGGCGTCGTCTCACCGCACTCGTGGGGTGTGACGACGATTCTCGAAACATTTCACCGACGAGTGCCAACGCGGTCTTCGCGTCGGGAGCGGGCGGGAGCCGGGCTTCCCGGTGAGTGCTCCGCCGTCGATCGATATCCGTAGCCACAAGTACATCGATTCCGGCCACACAAACATGGGCCAAGAGGAACGACTGGTCGGGGGATACACGGGCCGGATGCTCCTCATCGCCGCACTTGGCTGGGCGGCAATCCAGCTTGCCCGGTTTGCGGTTCCGCCGCTTTTACCCGAAATCAGGGCGGAACTCTCGCTGTCGCTCGCCCAGGCCGGCGTCGTGCTCACCGTGCTCCAGGGTGTATACGCACTCGTCCAGTATCCAAGCGGACGACTCTCAGACGACTGGAGCCGCGCGACGCTCTTGTTGCCGTCCTTTCTGGTCCTCTCGATCAGCATCCTCCTGATCGGGAGGGCGACCGGGTTTCTCCTCCTGATCGCCGGCATGGCCGTCTTCGGTCTCGGGAAAGGGCTATATGCCATCCCGGCGCGGGCCCTGATGTCGGACTTGTTCGTCGAACGTCGGGGACGGGCCCTAGGCATTTTCAGTGCCGGGACGGACCTCGGCGGCGTCCTGGCCTCCGCTGCGGCGGTGGTGGCAGTGGCTTTTGCCACGTGGCGGGCCGTCTTCGTCCCTATCGCGATCGTCCTTGCTGCACTCGGGATCGTCTTTTATGTTTGGAACGAGGAGTCCTACAAGACTCGACGCTCGGACCTCGAATTCCTCTCGACCGCACGCCGTCTTCTTGCGACGCCACGCCAGCGCCAGGCACTCCTCGCATTTGTCCTGTTTTACTTCATGGTGAACGGCGTCCTGAATTTTCTTCCCGAGTATCTCCGGGCGACGAAGGGCCTGTCTGCCGAACTTGCGAGTGCTGCCTTCGCCCTGCTGTTTGCGTTCGGGATCGTGGTCAAGCCTGCCTCGGGCGCAGTTAGCGATCGCGTTCCTCGGCAACTGGTCTCGATCGGAGGTATGATTCTCGCCATGGCCTCGCTGGCGCTCGTCCTGATCGTCGACTCGCTCGTCGGCATCGGGATCGCCATCGTGCTGTTTGCTATCGGGTACAAGGCACAATTCCCGGTCATCGATGCCATCCTGCTTGATGCCGCCCCGGACGAGAACATGGGTGGCGACCTGGGTGCAGCCAGGGCCATTTTTCTCGGCGTCGGTAGCCTTGGTCCGGCGTTCGTCGGCTACGTGGCAGATCGATTTGATTTCACGGTGGCGTTTGCGGCACTCGTCGTTGCGCTGGTTATCGCCTCGGTCATTTTGGCTCGACAGGGCCGACACGCCGGCGAACGAGGACCTGTCTGAGGACGATTGCCGTCAGTCGTCGCTCTCGAGCCGGACGAGGTCGTCGACGTCCGGGATATCTCGCGCGGCGTCCTTGATCTGGGCGAGACGCTGGGCGTGTTTTTCGATGGCGTATTCGGCGAGCGTTCCCTCCTCGAGTCCAGCGGGTTCCTCGTCGTCGTCCGGCTGGAATCGTTCGTCCTCGGTGATGCCCTGGACCAGGGGGAGGAGTTCGTCGACGGTGTCGTCGATAAGATCAGGTTCGATCTCGCCGCGCTTGACCAGTGACTTGAGCTGGCTCATCCCGAAGCCGACGTGGCGTCCCTCGTCACTGCGAATCTTGTCGAAGCCCTCGACGAGTCCGGGGAGATGGGGGAGCTCCTCGAACTCGCCCCCGAACGATCGTTGCATGCCATAATATCCGGTCTGGGCGAGGATTCCCTCGACTGTAAGGTGGTAGTGGCAGTAGGCGATGGCGCGATTTATCGGGGTATCCTCCTCGAGCAACCGGTACTGCGCCTTCCTGTTCCGGTCGAAGAGTTCGACGTAGGGGTCGTTGAACCAGTAGTCGTCCCGGGGGTTCGACCGCTCCCAGCCGAACTCGTCTTCGACGGCCCAGACGACTTCCCGCCAGTAGCGGTCGAAGAAATCGGCGTGCTTGGCCTCTTCGTAGAGCTGCGAGGTCAGGAACAGCTGGTCGTCGATGTCTTCGAGGACGACCGCAAGCGGCGCGAGGTCTTCGGTGACGGCGTCCTCTCCGGCACCGAACTTCGCGATTCCCTGGATGATCCCGTCGAGGTCTTCGCGGCCAAAGTCTGTCGCCGACCGGGCGAACTCGAGGAGGTTTTCGACGTCTCCCTCGAGTTCGATCGCACCGGGGTCCCAGTGGCGTTCGACCGCATTCCGGTAATACCGGTTCGAGCGGGAGTCGCGATCCATCATCTCCGTGGGTATGTAGTCTGGTGGCATCCCACAAGAATAGGGATAGGATCCGCATAAACGTACCGCTGCCCTTCTCAGGGCGGTTCGCCCGATGGCACCGGGCTTTTGGATCGGCTCAAGTATGCGGCAACGAGCACGAGGGCGGCGATGAGGAAATCGAAGCCGTGCTCAAGCACGTGATGGACCGTCATCGGGACCAGGCCTACGACCGTCCCGAACCCGACGACCGATCGAACCACGAGCAATCCGATCGCAACCGTAACTAACAGGAAGGGAGCCGAGAGTCGTCGCCAGTAGACCACGAGACTGAGAACGAACAGCGTGGTCGTTCCTGCCGTGGCGACCACAAGCACGGGATACACGACGGGCGAAAGCTCTGAGGTTTGTTGCAGGACAGGGCCAAGCACAGGAGAGAGCCCTTGTATTCCAGTGGGCATCACCTGGTACCCCCTGTGCACATCACGTTGTTACCCCTCCAGGAGGACAATCGGGCTGTGCTCCTGTCGTTCGAAGGCGGGTCTCCCCACGGAGTCATCGGTTCGTATCGACCTCGTCCACCTCCTAAACCGTTGAGGTTCGTTCATCGACGCCCTTAGACGGTCGCACCAGACGTGCTATTCCGACTTGGATCTAACGTGTGGGCATGACACGATCCGAATCGTGGTCGATGATCGACCGGAGACGGATGCTCGGTGCGATGGGTACGGGTGCCGTCGGACTGCTGGCCGGGTGCCTCGGCGGCGAGGAGCTACCCGAGCCTGTCGACCTCGATGATGGTCAGGCCTGCGACCAGTGTGGCATGGTCATCGAAGACCATCCCGGCCCAGTCGGCGAGATTTACTTCGAGGACAACGCGCCCGACGACCGCGACGGTCCGGCATGGTTTTGCAGTTCGATCTGCACCTACACTTACCGGTTCGATCGCACGGACGAGGGATGGTCCCCAATCGTGACGTATCTCACCGACTACAGCACGGTCGACTATACCGTCTCAGGCGACGACAACGGAATCTCCGCCCACCTCGCGGCCGACGACTTCGCCGCCGAATCGGACCTCATGCTCGTGGTTCGAAGCCAGATAACCGGTGCGATGGGGAAGGCGATCGTCCCGTTCGGCGACGAGGCGGAGGCCGAATCGTTTGCCGACACGTACGACGGCGAGACGATCGATCCCGGGGAGATTACTCGGGAACTCGTCGACGAAATGGGTATGTAGACGCCCGCGATTGGAAGAGTCGATTTGCCGCCGACCACCAGTCCCAGATGCTGGGACGGTTCGAATCGTTCTTATTCGACGATCAATTACCAGGACCTACAGCCCGGATCCCATCGATGAACAAGACACGACAGCGCATCCTCGAACACGTCCGAGCGAATCCCGGCGTCCACTTCAACGCGATCGTTCGCGATCTTGAGGTGGCAACCGGGCAGGCACAGTATCACCTTCGTCGGCTCGTCAAGCGCGGCGACGTCGACGAGGAGTCGCTTTTCGGCCGTACGCACTATTATCGACCAGCGTGCGAGCCGTGGGAACGACGGGCGCTTTCGTTGCTCCGACGGGAAACCTCGCGTCAGATCGTGGCCATGGCACTACGGGACGGGACGGTGGAAGCGGCCGCGGTCTCGTCGGAACTCGACGTGGTCCGGAGTACTGTCTCGTGGCACCTCTCCAATCTCGAGGACGCAGATGTGGTCGAGACGGGCTATACCGACGACGGTAGACTCGCGTTTGAACTCGTCGCTCCGGAACGGACGCGACACCTGCTTGAGATCGTCTCACCCTCCGCGACCGATTCGATACTGGATCGGTTCGACCGTCTGGTCGACGACGCCCTTTCCGGTGAATAGCACCGGTTAATCGTCCGTCACGGGTGCGCGGCCGGCGCTACCGCTTCTTGAGCCACTCGTCGAGTAACTCCCGAACTGCAGCCTCCCGGCTGTCGCGGTGGTCGGCGAAGGCCTTCTCGTCTATCGCCGCGACCGTGTCCTCGTCGAACTCGACCGTGACCGTTTCGAGGTCCAGCCCCTTCTTTTCCATCGGTTGCCAAGACGGTCCAGTCGTACATATAGTTCCGTCAGACGGCCGTCAAACGGATGCACGACGTTCGGATCGTCGCAATCCGGGGAAACGGGGCCACATGTCAATTACAGTGGCTGGAAGTAGGGAATTGGTGGATGCGGGAGTGGCACGCCGAGGCTCGCGAGCCCGTGCTGGAGCGGAATGTACCCGAGCACGACGAACGCGACGCCAAGTCCACGGTGGAGCCGCCCCCGGATGGCGGGGCTGACCGACTGGAACAGCGTACCCGTCAGGAACACGGCGGGGATCGTTCCGGCGGAAAGTGCCGCGAGCGCGGCTGCCCCGCCGATGGGGGATCCCTGGATGAAGGCGTACAGGAAGGCGGGGTACAACAACGGACAGGGAAGCAGTCCGTGAAACGCGCCGAGGCCGAGGATTCGCCCGTCCGACACCCAGGCATCGAGACGGGGAGCGACACGAACGTGCATGCCACGGACGATTCTCGACGTTCCAGGAACCCGGATCGTCGTCGCGGCTTCCCCCACGACGTATTGCACTCCGATACCCACGATCACCAGTCCGACCACGATACCCGAGATAGCGTGGACATCTGCCGCTAGCAGGGTCACGTCGCGTGCACTCACGAACGCCAGGCTCCCGGCCAGGCCGAAGAGCCCGCCGAGGATCGTGTAACTCACCCCCCGACCGACGTTGAAGAGGCCGTGTTGAATAACCTGGTGGACGGTTAGCACCTCGGAGTTCGTTTCCGGTTCCATGCGTGTCGCATACTGGGTTACGAGGGGCCCACACATGCCGATGCAGTGGGCTCCGCCGAGCAATCCCACGAGAAAGAACACGACAAGTCCGACCGGTTCGCCCCCGATCGTCCCCGGATCGGAGAACGTACAGGAGGCGCCGCTCATTCGGCAGCGAGTTCGACGACCTTCTCGACGTCCGAAACGAGTCGATCGACCTCGGGATCTTCCCCTCGATAGGCGCGCTCGACGACGCCGTCCGGGTTGACGAGCATAGTGATGACGCTATGGGTAAAATCGTATCCCTCGACATCACGGTCGGACGTTTCCGTTCGCTTGAATCCGATTCCAAGTCGGTCCTCGACGATCGATTTCGCCTCGTCGTGGTCGGCGGGACGCAGGTAATGCCAGTTGCCGGCCTCGAAGTCAACACCCACCATCGACCCGTGTTCCTCGAGCGCGGCGGCGTCGTCGCGCTCGGGATCGAACGTGATTGGGAGAAACACGACGCTATCTTCGATTTCCGCTTCGATCGTTCGAGACTGGACCTCCGCCAACCGTCGTAGGAGGATCGCACATTCGGCGGGACAGAATGCGAAAAATGCGGTTACGAACGCAGCCCTGTCGAGTTGCCCCGTGGAAACGGTGGTTCCGGAGATCGGATCGGGGAGTTCGAATTCGGGAAACGGTTCGCCGTAGGCCGGGTAGGCCAGGTCCTCGCTGTCTGCGATCTGGTCCTCCTGGGGCGACAGGTAGACGTTTTCGGGTCGATCCTCCAACACTCGCGAGAGGCACCCCGCGGTCGACCCGATACCGATGGCGGCGACAGCATTGAGATATGAACGTCGTTGCACGCTACGTGGTTGGTTCGAATCGAGTAAAGGCATCTGGTGTGCGCGTCGAAACAGAGCGTCGATTGCGGGCGTCTTCGAGAAACAAACCAGACGGTCTATAGGAACGAAGCACGAACTATCGGGAGTGAAAACCGGCTGGGTTGTCGCAGTGGTCGTCGTCGCGCTCGGGCTCGTCGGGGCGGGATCGTTTGTCGTTTCGCCGACCACGTCGACGCAGGGCCCTGTCGACTTCGACGATACCATCGCAATCGGGTTGACGCTCGAAGAGCGACAAAAGCTTTCTGCCCACGACCGGCTGGTCCCTCGCGCACAAGTCGTGTATTCGCAGTATCCGTACGTGATCGGATACCGGGGGATCGGTCTGGCGGCGATGTCAGTGGACGACCCGGACGTCCACCAGCAGTTCGGATACCCGCGGTCGGTCTTCGTCGAGACGATGGCCTCCGACGTTCGTATCGATGACGAAGGCTACCTCACTGGGTCGCCCTTCACCGACTGGACCCCCGCAAACGAAGCGGTGTTCGTGGTCGACACGGGGGCTCGGATTCCCGGGGCCGCGGCAACTGTCCCGTTCGCGGATCGCGAACGGGCGACGGAATTCGCCGATCGGTACGACGGTCGCGTCCTCGAGTGGGACGACCGTGACGCCTTCGAGGCACCGGCAAGCGACGGTTCCACCGCTCGGTCGCGAATCGATGCACAGCGGGCCGGGGCGAACCAAACGGTCGCCGTCGCCAACGAGCACCTGGACCGATCGACGACCCTCACCGTCGGCCAGGACGCCGACTCACTGGCTAGGGCCTTAGAGGTCGCCCCTCCGAACGCGACGATTGCTCTCCCGCCGGGGACCTACGATGGCCCCCTCACGATCGAGACCCCGGTGACGATTCGTGGCGAGGACGCGCGGATCGTCGGCGACGGAAACGGTTCCGTCCTGACCGTCAACTCCTCCGACGTCGCCATCGTGGGGGTTTCGATTTCGGGCGTCGGCGACGTCGCGCATCCGGACGACATCGAACTCGAGGACTGGGATGCCCACACGGAAGGCGCATATGGGTATGCGGACGCAGGGATCACGGTCGCAAACGGCGACCGCGTTCTCGTTTCCGACGTCGAGATCGACACCCCCACGGCGGGGGTCATCGTGCGGGACAGCAACGGTACCGTCGTCGACGGACTCGAGGTCCGTGGTGCGGAGACTTGGGAAGCGGGCTTCATGGGCGTCGTCACGATCCGATCGCCGATCGTCCTCCAGGAGTCGACCTTCCACGACGGTCGGGACGGAATCTATACCCACCGGTCCCACGGAGTCGTCGTTCGGAACAATGACTTCGCTGGGGGCCGGTTCGGCACCCACCTGATGTACACCTCCGATGCCCTCATCGACGGTAACTGCATGGTGGGCCAAGAGATGTCAGGAGTCGTCGTGATGACCAGTCCTTCCGGGACCGCGATCACCGACAACGTTCTTGCCGACACCACTCAGGGGATCCTGACGAGCGGCTCCGACAGCTATGTCGGGGGCAACCTCGTGGTTTCCGGCCAGCAAGGCATCTCCACGAACGCCCGGAACTCGCTGTATACCAGAAACGTGGTGGTCGGCAACCTGATCGGGTTGCGAGCCTCCTCGATCGTTCCCTCCAGTCGCGTGGTGGACAACGACGTCGTCGACAACGAGGAACACGTCTACGTGGGCAGCGGTCCGCTTCGCGTGTGGAGCCACGACGGAAGAGGGAATTACTGGAGCGGTGCGGCAAACCTGAACCGACCCTTTACGCCCACGGGACCGATCGATAGCCGCCTCCACCGGACGAAGGCGGCGTCGACACTCGCGGATTCGCCCGTGGCCCACACGCTCCGGGAGGTCCGGACATCGGCTCCGGGGATGCGACGGGGCGCCGTCGTGGATACGGCCCCCCGGTCCACCTACGCCAACCCTGCGCGGGTCGAGGCCGGACACGAATTGATCGATCGCTACGAGACGACTGACGACTCGATTTGCGCGACAGTGACATAACACATGCTCGATCAGCAGGATTCGAATCACGACGAGAATGGGGCTGACGAACAGACCAGGGATATGGACGAAAGCGATGCGACAGGGCCTGGGGACGTCGATGACATGTTGACGGTGCGAAACCTCGAAAAATCCTTCGGCCCCGTGACGGTACTCGAGGACGTCTCACTCTCCGTTCCAGCAGGGTCGTTCGTTGCGGTCATAGGACCGAACGGCTCCGGAAAGACGACGCTTTTGCGCACGATCGTGGACGACCTGTCGCCGACCGCAGGGACCATCGAGTATCGTGGTCCGTCGGTACCTCGCGAGATCGGCTACCTCCCCCAACGACCGACGTTCCGTCCGGGCTTTACTGCCCTCGAGACGGTGTCGTTCTATCGCTCGCTCGTTGGTGGTACAGATCCAAAACGGTTGCTCGAGCGGGTCGGCCTGGAGAACGCAGCCGACCGGCGAGTGGAGGCACTCTCAGGCGGCATGCACCGATTACTGGGAATCGCACAGGCCATGGTGGGGGACCCGCCGGTGGTGATACTCGATGAACCGGCGAGCGGCCTAGATCCCAACATGAGCCGTTTGGTCTTCGATGCGGCGAGCGAATTTGCCGCAGCGGGTAACGGCGTAGTCGTCAGCTCACACGACCTCTCGCTCGTTGCCGAAACGGCCGACGTCGTGGTTCTCCTCGCAGCCGGTCGCGTGGTCGAATCTGGTACCCCGGGGACCGTAACCGACCGACTCGGCGTCTCCACGCTTCGCGGAGCCATCGAGTCGGTCGCCGGAGCCGAATCCCGCGTTACGGTCGTGGGGGAGGAGTCGGAATGAATATCGGTGGCTTCGCCGCAATCGTTCGACGCGAGGTCCAGACGGTCGCCAGGACTCGAGCGTACGGTGCCCTAATCGTCGTGCTCTCGGTCGTCTTCCTCGGGGTAATCGATCGCAGCGAGGCGGTCGCGGGTGGGTATGTCCCCTCGGCGGTCGATCTCCTGTTGCCACTCGAGGTGTTGGTTCCGGTCGTTGCAATCGCTATGGGGTATCGCGCCTTTGCCGGCGACAACGATGACCTGTCGGTACTCTCGACATATCCCCTTGGAGCCGTTGAGCTCGTAGGAGGCATGTTTCTCGGCCGGCTGGCCGGACTCGTCGTGGTCCTCGGAGTTCCCTTACTTGCTGTCATGGCGTTTGTCGTCGCGACGCCGGGGGTCGAATCGGCTGTGTTCGCGACGACCGGCGGAGCCGATTCTCCGATCCTGTTCGTACGCTTTGTCGTCCTGACGCTCGGATATGGGGCGGTGGTGCTTTCGATTACGATGGCGGCCTCCGTGCTCGCTCGGTCGAGTCGAGCCGCGCTGGCCCTGGCGGTGGGGGTCTTCGTCGCGGTCGTGGCGGGTGGGGATTTGCTGGTCCTTGTCGGTCTTTCAGCGGAGTGGATCGGCGACGAGTCGCTTCGAGGCGCACTCGCTGCTTCGCCCAATAGCGCCTACCGCGGCCTGGTTCTCGAAACCGTCGTCGGCGTCGTGACTGCCGAAACGGGCTATGCTGCACCGATTGCGAGCGCCGTCTCGATGGTTGCTTGGACGGTCTTCGGTCTCCTCGTGACCGGGGTCGTGCTGTCGCGTCGTGGTACCGAACGCTTCAGTTCCCGTCTCCGACGGCGTCTCGCGAAACGATGACCGGGCCGTACGGCTTTCGAAACACGCACCAGAGGGATCTTGCGTTGGGAACCCTGAAAGACGATCGATGAAACGACGGGACGCGATCGCCGCAATCGGGGGGGTCGGTCTGGTTGGAGTCGGCGCGTACTACGCCACCGATCTGGTCGGGAGTCCCGACGAGACCGAAATCGACCCGATCACCCTCGACTCGATCGACGCGCCGGGAAGTAGCGCCGGCGAAATCCGGATTCCGAGTCCAGACTCTCCGATGCTCGTGACCTTCTTTGCGACCTGGTGTGAGGTATGTTCGCGCTCGATGCCCGCGATGGTGTCGGCACACGATCGGCTCGGCTCGGACGTCGCGTTCGTGTCGGTCACTAACGAGGCCATCGGGATGGCTATCGAGCGGGAGGACGTTCGGCAATGGTGGGTCGAACACGATGGGGAATGGCCGGTCGCGCTGGATCCGGATCTCGCGTTGACTGATGAACTTGATGTCGTCGCGGTTCCGACTTCGATCCTGCTCGACGAAGACGGCGTCGTGCGGTGGCGTGAACGCGGAGAGAAGACGACCGCGGAACTCGTCGAGGCCGTCGAGGACGGGGTAGATGCTGGGAACTGAGACACTGGCCACCCTGGGGATCGCTATCGGGGCCGGCGTGGCAACCTTCTTTGCCCCCTGTAGTTACGCGTTGCTCCCTGGCTATCTGGGCTTTTACGTCGGGACCGTCTCCGCCGAGAAACCATCGGGACTCCGGCACGGTCTCGTCCGTGGGCTGGCGGCGGCGTTCGGAATCGTCGCCGTATTTGGGGGGCTGGCAGTCGTGGTCGCGCTCGTGGGACAATCGCTTCGTCCCTATCTCGCGACCCTCGAATTCGTGGTGGGTCTCGTGCTCGTGATCATGGGGGTAGTTTTGCTCCGTGGGGCCGACCTCGGTTGGCACGTCTCCTTGCCGGCACGCCGTCGGGGACTGTTCGGTTTCGCCGCGTTCGGTGTCGTGTACGCAATCGCGGCTGCAGGATGCGTTGCGCCGTTATTTCTGGCCGTCGTCGCCCAGTCCCTGACGCTATCGCCGGTGGGTGCGGTGGCGGTAATCGGAGGCTATGCCGGGGCGGTCGCATCCCTCGTGGTCGCGGCCACCGTGACCGTCGGAGTCGGACACGACCTGGGTTCCGGTCGCCTGCCGGCGTATGCGCGGATTGCGACCCGACTCGGCGGCCTGGTACTCGTGCTTGCCGGGATCGCCCAAATGTGGCTTGTGGGCTCACCGTGGTAGCAGGACCGACACGAAGATGAGGAAGGAGAAAGGCGCTCGTTCGATCGAGTCGGGGTTACTCGACGACGATGGCGCCGTGTTGTCCCTGGGCCGTGTGGGCCTCGCAGTGATATAGCGCCGTGCCCGCTTCGTCAAACGTGAACGACCAGGTGTGGCCCTCATCGTCGACGAGGTCGCCGCCGTCGCTCTCGTAGTCGAAGTCGGATTGATCCCGGCTCACGACATTGTGGGCACCGCCCCGCCCCGTCCACTCCCATGTGACCGTGGTTCCCACGTCGATGCGGACGGCCGGGGGGTTCACCGAGAGTCCTTCCGGACCGTCACCGTTCATGATGGTGACGTCACTGTTGCCGGTCTCGTCGGCGATGGTCCCGTCGTAAAGGTTGGCATCGTTATCGCTCAGGTACGTGTCGACCCGTTCGGGTGCCGGCTCACCCTCTGGCTCCGAATCGTCGTCCGAATTGTCGTCCGAATCGTCGCCGCTACAGCCAGCCAGTGCCCCGGCCACAGCGAGCGCGCTCGTTCCCTGGAGAAACGTTCGCCGATTCAGTTTGGTCATGATTCATAAATGGTACGTGACAGGACGGCATATACTCGTCGATCCACTGGGAGGATCGAGCCCGGTCTAGGGGCAGATCCAGAGACCGGCTCGGGTTACCTCCGGTGGTAGATCGACCAACCGGTTGTTGACCGATCGAGTTTCTCGAGTAGTGTCATCAATCAATGACAATTGAGCGCCGACTGGTCGACGATCGACGAAATTCCGACGACAGGTCTCCGTTCAGCCGTAGGGTCCGCGACCGCCACCGAAGCCTTCCTCCATCATCTCGCATTCGCCGTTAGCATTGATGAGTACTCGCCCCTGGTACCCACACGAGCCGTTGCTGTTGAACTTACAGCGGGTGCATCGACATTCCAGATCCTTCCGGGAGTCTTGAAACGACATATTCGGGAGTATTGCGCGGAGTACCTTGGTAGTACTGGACAGTATAATCTAAACAGCATCGTGGATCTTTCCGCTATCGATCGGCCCTTTGGATCGCTCCTCTCTCGACGAATAACGCACACGACCTAGAGCGATCGCGTCGAATCCGCACGCTTATTCGTCCGTCCATCGAATCGGGCGACGATGAAAGTCTCCGTCGTCGTCTGTACCTA
>JBKGZK010000004.1:0-66689 GCA_046545615.1 Natronomonas sp. | reverse complement strand
ACATCGCCGCCATCACGTCGCCGGTCAATCCCTCGGGCCGGTCGACGTCGAAGTCGAACGACCGGCGCTTCCCACGGGCATACGCTTGTACCTGTGTCGTGATCGTCTCGGGCGGTGCATCGATCACGGATTCGTCGATTTCGACGTCGGTGTCCAAAATGGAAACGTGCATGTGTATTGGGATGTGCCGGTGCGAAGGGTACGGTCGGGGTGGAGTGAGAATGGTACTCTCTGTATTTAGCCTTCTAGGTGCCATCGGGACCTACCAGTCTCAAACGTCCGACTCTCGCGCCAAGAGGGGGTTCGATTTCGATGCGAACCGCACACCAGCCCACTCGAGGACACGAATCGAACCGTTCGACAGCTACCGTGAACCCTGGATACCCGACTCGTCGGCTGACGCAACGCTTACCCTCCTCTGGCGGGAACGACGCTCAATGCGAGAGTGGTTCGAACTCAGGAGCGCCGATGCGGCCGGCCGGATCGGCGAGCTGGAAATCCCGCGTGCCGGCGTCACTGTCGAGACCCCTGCACTAATGCCGGTGATTAACCCCCATATACAGACTATCGACCCGGCCACGCTGGAAGCCGAGTTCGACGCCGAGATCCTCATCACCAACGGCTACATCTTCTACAAAAGCGACGAGTACCGCGACCGCGCCCTCGACGAGGGCCTCCACGACCTGTTCGACTTTTCCGGCGCTATCGTGACCGATTCCGGTTCGTTTCAGCTATCGGAATACGGGCAAATCTCGGTTACCACGGAAGAGATCCTGCAGTTCCAGTACGACATCGGCGCCGACGTCGGCACTCCCGTCGACATTCCCACGCCACCGGGCGTCTCCCTGGATCGGGCCGAGGCCGACCTCGAGACGACCCAGTCCCGACTCGAAATTGCCGAATCCATGGATCTCGGCAAGATGCTTATCAACGCCCCCATTCAGGGGTCGACTTACCCCGTTCTCAGAACGCGTGCTGCAGAATTCGCCGACGCGAGCGACCTCGACGTCTTCCCAATCGGCGCCGTTGTTCCTCTTATGAACGACTACTGGTACGCAGACGTAATCGAAGTCGTCGTCGCCGCAAAGCGCGGCCTGGGACTCGACGCCCCGGTGCACCTTTTCGGTGCCGGCCACCCGATGACCTTCGCACTGGCCGTCGCCGCCGGCTGTGACCTGTTCGATTCGGCGGCCTACGCACTGTATGCTCGCGACGATCGGTATCTTACGGTTTCCGGCACCGAACACCTCGATGACCTCGAATACTTCCCCTGCTCGTGTCCCGTGTGTTCGGAAACGACCCCCGCCAAACTCGCATCCAGGGACGACGACACCCGGGAGCGGTTGCTCGCGAGACACAACCTCCACGTGAGCTACGAGGAACTCCGGACGATCAAGGACGCGATACGGAGCGGCAACTTGCTTGAACTTGTCGACCGACGCGCCCGGGGCCATCCAGCGTTACTCGACGGTTACCGTCGGTTGCTGGACGAAACGGCGTATCTCGAGGCCAACGATCCGGCTGCCAAGGGCACGTTCTTCTACCTCTCGAACGAGTCGGCCAAGCGTCCCGAAGTCGCCCGGCACCACGATCGGCTCGAACGCCTCCGGATCAAGGGCACGAAGCTGCTCCTCTCGGAGGGAAACGCCAACGACCGATACGACGAGACCTGGCGGCTGCGCCCGCCGTTTGGCCCGTATCCGCCCGCCCTGTCGGATACGTATCCGCTGCACGCGGAACTCCCCGACCGACTCGATCTGGACGCCTACCTCGCCGCCGCAACCGGCGTTCGACGGCTTGTCGAAGCGAATCCCGACGTGGCTGTCACCGTCGCCCACTGGAACTGGCCCGAGGCTGCGCTCGAGTCCCTCCCGGCCGGCGTGGACACGTTCCGGCTGGGGACCGACGAACCGAAAGCGGCCTCTGCCATCGAGGACTCCGGGGAACTATGACGGAGTATTTCGAGGTCGTCGACCGCGACGGGGCCGCCAGGCGTGGGACGATCCGGCTCTCCGACCCCCGTAGGACACCCGGACTCGTCGACGACGTGCTCGCAGACGGTGACAGTCAATGGACGCAATCTCGAGCGGTTCCGGAGGGTGACGAGTCGACGCTCACTATCCTGCCGCATCGGGCGTTTCCGCCCGGCACCGACGACCGCGTCGCGGGCGCCTTCAACGTGGCGCCCCAGCGTGTCGACTATCCGAACGCGGTCGTGATTTCCCCAGCCACGGCGGACGATCGGGGTGCCGACGCCTACGTCCTCGGCGGTGCAGCCGGATACGTCGGACACGCAGAGGCGTTCGTCGACGCGCTGCTTTCGGTTCGCTTAGCGATACCGGACGATACGGCGCTGTATCTCCCTGGCGTCGCTACCCCCGGTAACATCGCGACGCTTGCATACGCTGGGGTGGACCTCTTCGACGAGAAACGGGCCAGGGCGCGCGGACTGGAAGGGTTCTACCTGACGTCCGATGGCGAGGAGTTCCTTGAGGACCTCGAGGAGTTGCCCTGCCCTTGTGAAGCCTGCCGGACGCCGCGAGACGAATTCACTCGGAAGGATTGTGCCGACCACAATGCCGCAGCACTTCGCGCCCAGCTCGCGACAGTGAGACATCGGATCGATTCGGGGCGGCTCCGTGAGTACGTCGAGGGCCAGGCACGTCACGAGGCCTGGCTCACCGCGACGTTTCGACGTCTCGATAAGCAGTACGGCTACCTTGAGGAGCGTACGCCGATGTTTCGACGGGGCGAATTGCTCGCCGCCACCGAGGACGCACTCCGGCGCGTCGAGATTCAACGCTTCGCCGAGCGGGTTACCTCGCGGTATCGCCGGCGATTGGACGCCCCGCTCGTCCTGGTACCGTGCTCGGCTCGCAAACCCTACAGCGACTCACAGAGCCATCGCCAGTTCTCCCGGGCCATCGGCTATCGTGCACACGTCGTTTCGATGACCTCGCCGATCGGCGTTGTCCCGAACGAACTCGAGACGACGTATCCGGCACAGCACTACGACAGCGTCGTGACGGGCGAGTGGTCCGAGACCGAAATCGAATTCGTCGCGTCCGTGCTTGCGCGTTACCTCGAACGGGCCGACTACGATCGTCACGTCGCCCACGTCCCACCCGGCGGGTACCGCGAGATCTGTGCTCGCGTCACGGACTCGACGGGGATCGAGTTCGAGTACACTGTCGAGGACCATCCCACGACGCCCGACTCGCTTTCGAACCTCGATGCCGCTCTCGAGGGTGAATCGAGCTATCCCAAGTCCGCACGCGAGTCCGCGACCGTCCGCGCGATCGCGGATTTCCAGTTTGGCGAAGCGGCCGGAGACGTACTCTTCGACGACATCCAAATCGGTGGCCGGTACCCGAGCTTTCGCGTGGCGGACGCTGCGGGCGAACAGCTCGCCACGATGGTGCCCCAGTATGGGTCGCTGTCGTTTACCCTCGCGGGCGCGCGTACCTGGGTCGAACGCGATGTCCCGACAAAACGGGTTCGAATCGACGACTTCGTCCCGAGCGGGAGCGTCCTCGCGCCGGGTGTCGTCGACGCCGACGCGACGATCAGGCCGGGCGATGAGGTCGTCGTCGAGGGTCCCTCTGCCTTCGGAGTCGGACGAGCGACGTGCCACGGCGTAGCGATGGTCGAATCCACCCGTGGCATCGTGGTGGACGTCAGACACGTCGAATTGCTCTGATAGAGGGCACTCGAATCGGTTGTTGCCATCTCGCCACACACAGCCACCAGAAAGTTGTATGGGGGCTCCCACGATAGCACTACCATGGAAGAGCTTTCCCTCGGCGTCCCGCAACCGCTCATCGATTCCCTGCCGGAGGGAGACGGTGCTGCGTCACAGGACATGCAACGGGCGGTCGAAGGCCACGAGACACGACTCAACCGGCTAATCGAGTCCGCAGAGGACGACGGCGAGGCGATCGGGCACGTCCTCGACGTGATCGAGCACTTTGAAGCCCGTGGCGAGCGCTTCGACGAGTTCGTCCCGGAACTCCGGGCGTGGGGACAGTCGCCGATCTATGCCATCGCGTGGCGAAACCTCTACGCGGACCTCATCGCCCAGCTGTACGAACACGACTGGCTGGCGGACGAACTTGACAGGGAACGCCACGCCAGGCTCGTCGACGACGGCATTAAATTATCAGATATATGACTACTACTGACGATCCGTTGGGTGTGACCCTCGAACTTCGCTTTTTCGCGACGTTTCGGGAGGCGGTCGGGACCAAGTCGATCGAACGCGGCTTCGATGCCCCGGTCACCGTCGGCGACGTACTTCAGTCCCTCGAGGACGAGTTCCCCGACCTGGCCGGCGAACTCCTTGACGACGAGGGCTCGATCCGGCCGCAGCTTTCGGTGTTGCAGAACGGACGCCAGGTATTCCACCTGGACGGGACGGAGACGGCGCTCGAAGATGGCGATCAGCTGAGCGTCTTTCCCCCAGTGGCGGGCGGGTGATTCGGTGCGAGTAGAAAAACGATTCCGGGGAATCTCGAAGCGTCTCGCCATCCACTACCTCGAGAACCTCGGCGGCGAACGCGTCGGCGAGGACGAGGTGGCCGGGGACGGGTGGACTGTGGCCGTTTCGGCCGAAACGGTCGACGTGGTTGGTTCGATTACGCTGACTGAAGTATCGGTCGTCTTCGAGGGAGAGTTGAACATCCTCGAACCGCTGCTTGAAGATTTCGAACGGAAGGCGATGCGCGCCGGTGGATAAGACGTGGTCGAAGGGCCGATCGAGCACGACGCACTCCTCCTGGCAGCAGCGAAGGCGAGCGTCGCTGGCGAGCGAGTACCGTCGCTCGTCGCCCGGGCAGATCGACTGCTCTCGGACCGTCGGGCCGATTATCGCCGCCGATACGAGTGTGTACACGAGGACGAGACCCAGGTCGTCTTTCTGGTCGAACGAGGGCATTGGCGAGAATGCACTTCCGAACTCGGGATCGAAGACAGGGAGGCAGACGCGTTACAGCGTGCCCACGCCGAACATCTCAAACGGCTCGGCAGTAAACTCGATCGACGAGCGGAGTTCGAGGCGGCGCTCGAACTCCGTGAGGCGGTGGCGATTTCGAAGGACTGATCGGACGTTATGAACGCCATTTTCGGAGTTTCAGCCGTTCCGATCGATACTATCCGCCGTCTCGATCGATGCCTTCAGCTGTTCCGATCGATTCGGCCAACAATCCAGACGATCGGCGGCATAGTCGCGACTGCTCCGGAACGAGGTCGATAAAAACCGGGAAGGTTCGTGCCGAACGGTCAGTCGTCGGCAGGTGCGCCTTCGCCGCTCGAAACGCCCGTACCGGGGCCGACCTCGATGTCCAGTTCGTCGAGTTTCTCGTCCGGAACGACGCCATCGACGTATCCTCGAACGTCGTAGTACTCTTCTTTCATCTGGTCGAGTTCGGCGAGGCTGCCCTCGACGCCACCCTGTCCAGGGACTGCACCCTCGCGACCCTCCACGAACCTGTCGGGCAGGTCGTCGTCGGTTCCGTCGAAACCGGCGAGGTTGTTGTAGTAGCGCTCGAGGGTCCAGATCCGATCGCCGGCTTTCATGAGTTCTTCCTCGCTCACGTCGCGTCCGGTCATGCCGTTGTACTGCAGGACATACTCCTCGATCCCTTCTGCGAACGCGTTGAACTTGCAGATGTCGAAGGAGTCCGAGATTGCATGCATGTCCTGGAAGGTAGCGGCGAGTTCGCCCTTTCCTTCCCACTCGACCGGATCGACCTGTTCGGGAATGCCGAGGATCTCTGCCGCTGGGGTGTAGGCTCGCAGGTGACACGCTCCGCGGTTCGATGTAGCGAACGCGATCGCCATGCCCTTCATACATCGCGGGTCGTAGGCCGCGATCGTCTGGCCCTTGACGGCAAGCGAGTTGTCGTGGGCGTCCCGGCGCTCTGCGATCCGGTCTGCGCCCTCCGCGAGCAGATCCGCGAGGTCGTCCTCGCGGTGTGCGATTCGCTCGATCATCTCGATCATCGTTTCGGCGTCGCCCCATTCGATGCCGCCGTCGAGGTCGTCGAGTTTGCCCTCTTCGGTCATTTCCATCGCCATTGCGAGCATGTTACCGGTTTCGATGGAGTCGACCCCCATATCGTTGCAGCGATCGATCATGACTGCGAGTTTGTCGCGATCGTCGTTCATCGAGTTCGGCCCGAGTGCCCAGGCGGGCTCGTACTCGTAGGACTCCATCCTGACGTTCAGTTCTTCGCCCTTGTGCATCACGTCGACCTCGACTTCCTTCTTGCAAGCGACGGGGCAGGAGTGACACGTGGGCTCGTCGACGAGGATGTTCTCGCGAACGTTCTCGCCCGATACGTTTTCGGCGTCGATGTTCGGCTCGCTCGGGCTTTCGGCAGCTTCGTCGCCTGTGGAGGTGTATCGTCCGTTTCGGGTCGGCAGCCCCGACATTTCCTCGGTGGCGTTCATCAGGACGTTCGTCCCGTACACGGAGAGTCCGCCCTCGTTGGGCCCGGTGACTTCCGACTCCTGGATGAGTTCCATAGCCTGTTTGTGGCCGGTCTGGAAGGTTTCCGGATCGGCCGGTTTCGGCATCTTCGTCGTGGATTTGACGACGACGGCTTTGAGGTTTTTCGAGCCCATGACGCTACCGGTGCCGCCACGGCCCGAGGCGCGATCGTCTTCGTTCATGATGCAAGCGTAGCGGACCTGGTTCTCACCGCCCGGTCCGATGCCCATGAACGAGAGGTTCTTCCCGTAGGACCCGTCGACCTCGTCTTCGAGAGTTTCGCGAGCTTCGTGGACCCCCATGCCCCAGATGTGGGAGGCATCGCGAAGTTCCACCTCACCGTCCTCGACGTACGCGTAGACGGGGTCGTCGGACTTCCCCTCGAAGAGGAGCCCGTCGAAGCCCGACCACTTGAGGCGTGCGCCGGACCAACCACCGTGGTGGCTGTCCGTAACGGTACCGGTCAGTGGCGATTTCGTGCACACCGCGATCCTCCCGCTCATCGTGACTTGCGTCCCGGTGAGCGGACCGTTCATGAAGGCCAGCAGGTTTTCCTCGCCGAGGGGATCAACGTCCGGTCCCTGGTCGAATACGTACTTGACGCCGAGTCCCCGGCCACCCAGGTATTTCTTCGCGTCATCGTCGTCGACGCTCTCGTACTGTACATCTCCCTGGCTCAGGTCGACGCGAGCCACGTGATCTTGGAATCCGCCTAAATCTGTCATGCGTACTGGTACCCGCTAGTTGGTCCTCCCACGTGGTAATAGTTACCACTACGACGTTACCACAAATGGTTACGTCCCACTGGATGCCGCCGACGTTGTCGTTGCCGGGTGACTCGATTCGTATCCCCTTTCCCTCCCCCGATTCGAAACGGCATCTAACCCCGCCACGCGTCGTCGGGACGACACCGCTTTAGGTTCGCACGCGCTACGGCCGTCAATGAGTCAGCCGACGCCGGAGGGATACGAACGCGGACGCGGGATGGACGCCCACAACGAGGTGATGCGCGAGATTCGTGCGCGCAAAGACGAGGCGTACGATCCCCGCGAACCGACCCGGGTGTGGCTCGACGAGGACAACACGCCAGACGGCGTCGTTTCGTCTCTCACAATCATTCTCAACACCGGCGGCTGCCGGTGGGCACGGGCCGGTGGCTGTACCATGTGCGGATACGTGGCCGAGTCCGTAGAAGGCGGCACCGTCAGTCCTGAGAATCTCTCTCGGCAGATCGAGGTCGCCCTCGAGCACGAACGCGAACGTGCCGACGATCCGGCCGAACTCGTCAAGATCTACACCTCGGGGTCCTTCCTCGACGAGCGGGAGGTTCCGGCGGAGACTCGTGAGGAAATCGCACGGACCTTCGCAGACCGCGATCGGATCGTTCTCGAGTCGCTCCCGGATTTCGTCGATCCCGAGAAACTACGACCGTTTACGGATCGAGGGATCGAGACGGACGTCGCGATCGGCCTCGAGACCGCGACTGATCGCATCCGTCACGACGCGGTGAACAAGTACTTCGACTTCGCGGACTTCGAGGCAGCCTGCGACCGGGCAGTCGAGGCGGGAGCTGGTGTCAAGGCCTATCTCCTGTTGAAGCCGCCGTTTCTGTCCGAGTCGGAGGCGGTCGCAGACATGGAGCGTTCGGTCCGCAACTGTGCCGCAGTCGAGGGCTGTCACACGGTTTCGATGAACCCGACTAACGTTCAGCGACACACGATGGTCGAAGCGTTATACCACGACGGCGGCTACCGGCCGCCGTGGCTGTGGTCAGTGGCCGAAGTCCTGGCATCGACAGCCGACGTCGACGCGATTGTGGTTTCGGATCCGGTCGGTCAGGGGTCGGATCGCGGCCCTCACAACTGTGGCGAGTGCGACGATCTGGTCGCCCGCGCTATCGAGGACTTCGATAGACGACAGGACCCCTCGGTGTTCGACCAGGTTACCTGTTCGTGTGAGGAAACCTGGGAGTACGTGATGGACGAAGAGACCGCGTACAATCAGCCGCTAGTTCGGTAAATTACCGCTGGTATGCTACTGCGCGAACGCCTCGAGGATCGGAGCGCCGTCTGTACCGCCGATGTCGGGTAGGGTCGCACGTTCCGGATGGGGCATCATCACGGCGACGTTCGCCTCCCGACCGAGAATGCCGGCGACGTTCGCCTTCGATCCGTTAGGATTCGCCTCGTCGGTGACAGCTCCGTCTGCGTCGCAGTATCGAAAGAGCACCCGGTCGTCGGCCACTATTGCCTCGAGATTGTCGTCAGCGATCTCGAAGCGTCCCTCGCCGTGGGCGATCGGGATCTCCACCACGTCGCCTTCGTCGTACCCCGCCGTCCACGGCGTGTCGGCGTTTTCGATCCGCAGGTGGACCGGTTCGCACTGGAAGCGGGCACTTCGGTTCGTGGTGAACGCCCCCGGCGTGAGTTCCGTTTCGCAGCCGATCTGGGCCCCATTACAGATTCCGAGAACGGGGACACCGTCGTCAGCCGCGGCGCGAACCTCGTCCATGACTGGTGCCCGTGCGGCCATCGCCCCCGCACGGAGGTAGTCGCCGTACGAAAAGCCACCGGGGAGGACGATTCCGCTCGGGTCGTCCGGGATGCCTTCCTCGTGCCAGACGATTTCGGCATCGATGCCCAGGTGCTGCAGTGCAAGTTCCGTATCACGGTCGCAGTTCGAGCCGCCGAACCGGACGACGACGACCGTCATACCTGGAATCCTCCTGGGAGGGATGATTGATCTGTGGTGTACGGATGCATTGGCGACCTCATTTCAGGCGGGGGTGACCTCGACGTCGAAGTCGTGGATGGTGGGATTTGCGAGAAGTCGTTCAGCCATCTCCGTGGCCCGCCGTTTGGCCTCGCCTGCGTCTGCGGATTCGAGATCAACTTCGAATCGATCCGCGGACCTGAGGTCCTTGAGTTCGAATCCGAGACGTTCGAGGGCTTTCTGAGTGGTTTCGGCCTCCGGGTCGAGAACGCCCCGCTTCAACCGCACGGTGACGGTCGCGGTGTAGGCGGTCATACCTGGGAAGCCGAGTTCGTTCGCTAAAACCGTTGTGACTCTCCGATCGAAAGGGGACCGTCTCGACACTCTGAAGAAACGGTAGTTTTCGTCGTACCGGGTCGATCGAATAAGACGTCAAACGGCGATCACGTCTGAGGGATTCGGGTGGCATTTTGGCCAGTCGAGAGGGAGAACTCAGGCGTCCCCATCGACTCTCTGGTATTTGGGAGTAGGGTGGCCAGACGGGCGGAGGCTCGGGACCGGATCGTGGTTGATAAATGGGGCCCCCGCGAGCCGACGAGCAATGCGGCTGAGTACGGCGCTGTTCGGCGATTCGGCCAACGTTCTCGAGGAGCGGAACTTCCAGCTCCTTATGGTCGCAACGCTGCCGTCGGTGCTCGGGTCTACCCTCGTCTCGCCGATCCTGGAGACGCTCACTGGTCCCTTCGACGTTTCGCTTGCCGCCATCGGGTTGCTCGTAACGGTCCACTCGGCCCCGGCGATCGTCCTCATCCCGTTCGTGGGCGCGCTAACTGACCGGATTGGTCGAAAGCCAGTGCTCGTCGTCGCGCTCACACTGTTTGGAGCCGGGGGAGTCGGCATTGCCGCCACGACGGACTTTCAGGTTGCACTCGGCCTTCGGTTTCTCCAGGGAATCGGAGCGGCCGGCCTGGGGCCGGTGATCGTAACGTCGATCGGCGACCTCTATACGGGGCCGCGTGAGGCGACCGCCCAGGGATTTCGACTCGGGGTCGGCGGCTCGACAAACGTGGTCTTTCCGGTTATCGCGGGGGCACTCGTCGCCCTCTCTTGGCAGTACCCGTTCTTTCTGTACGGGATTGCGCTCCCGATTGCGGTACTCGTGTACGTGTTCTTCGAGGATCCGTCGACCGGGCCGGACGCATCGACTGACAAATCCAACGATGACGGCGAAGATGGCGTTGGTGCTTCGAGCGATGATCCGGGCGTCACCGCGGAGGCCGATCGATCCGAGTACGCCCGTTCGCTGGCCCGACTCGCCGGACAGCCTCGTCCCTTCGCGGTGCTTCTCGGGCGGGCAGTCCCGACGTTGGTATTCGTCGGCTTTCTCACGTACAATTCGGCCATCGTGGTCGAGTTGTTGGATGGAACTCCCGGCGAGGCTGGCCTGCTCGTTGCCGTCGTCAGCAGCGTCTACGCGGTCAGCGGCACCCAGTCGGGACGGATCACCGCGTTCTTCTCGCGTCGGGTGTACCCGCTCGTCGGTTCGAACGTCCTGATGGGCGGTGGGTTGGTCGTGGTGGGGTACTCGCCGACACTGTGGAGTGCCGCCGTCGGCGCGGCGTCGATTGGCGTGGGATTCGGGTTCAGCATCCCTCTCTACCGGAGTCTCCTCACCGGCTATGCACCGGATACGCTCCGGGGCGGACTCGTAAGCCTCGGCGAAGCCTCGAGTCGCGTCGCGTCAACGCTCGTCCCGGTTGCGATGGGTAGCGCAATAGGCGCGACGCAGTCGGTCGTGGGGCTCCAGGTCGCGCTCCAATGGACGGTCGCAGGGGTCGGGATCGTGGGTGCCACGATCGGATTCGTATGCGCGGCTGTCCTGCTGTTCGGACCGTCGGTATCCGATCCCCTGTAGCGGATGGAGAATAGGTGCGATGCCGCCGGTATCGGTCTCAGGAAAGCGATCGGATTACCTCGACCGCCTCGTCGAGTGGCGGGGCACCGAACAGCTCCCAGCCGAGATATGCGTTCGCCCCAGACGTGTACATTTCCCTGACGGCGTCGACGACGTGGTCTGGGAGCGGCTCCGGTTCGATTTCGCACAGTTGTCGCCAGTCTGCGACCTCCGGATCGTCTTTCGCCTGGGTCTTTGCTTCGTCGACCGCCTCGACCCAGGTCGGTTGCGTCCGGATGTGGTACTGGCGGATTACTTCCTTCGAAAGCTGCTGGCCGTCGTAGGAAAATCGGTTTTCGTCGAACGTCCCGACCACGTCTGCCACGCGGATCTCGCCGTCGTAGTAGAGGCACTCAATTTTACCATCTTCGTGTTTCATTCCCACCTCGGCCGCCCGTTCTGTGAGAATCTCGTTGACCCGGTGGGCGATAGCTTCGAGTTCGTCAAGGTCGGCTTCGCCCGCGACGTACGCCGCGTTGTTCTCGGTGAGGTAGCGATCCGATTCCTCGAACTTCGACGAGAACTCTACCAGCGGCTCTTCGAGGTCGATCGGTTCGTCGGGCCACTCGTCGTAATTTAGTCCGAAGTCCCCGGGGTTGCCACGTGAACGCAGCGAGGAACCGATCGGAACCGTGTTCCGAAACACGATTTCGAGGGGTATCAGGTAGTTTTCCCCTGCTACCTCGTGGAAGGCAGCATAATCGTACGAGCCGGATTCGTACGGGAGGTCCGGCGTTCGAGTGAGGTCGATCGCCATCTCCCTCGGCGGATCGATCACCTCGTCGGTGGTGACTACCTCGCTTCCGCTTCGGACCCCGCGGTAGTGGGTGGGCACGCCCGCGTCTTCGAGCCGTTCGAAGTTCGCCGCACCCATCGCACAGAGTGATGCACCCTTGTTCGGGATCGTGTCGGGCATCTTCCCCCAGTCGAAGATCGAATAGTCGTCGGTAAAGACGAAGGTCCCCCGGCCGAGCGAGTCCGCGGTTGCGGGCGTATCGACGCGGAACTCCTTCACGCTGGTCATGGGCGGTCACTGACGGCGACACGCAAAAGGGGTTTCTCTTCGGTCACGGCGCTCGTCCTGAACGGCGTCAAGTTCTTTCCGGGTCGGTAAATTCGTGGTAACGATCGGTCCGGTTCGACGATATCGCGTCCGCATCGACCGCGTAGACGGTCACCGAATCCGTCTCGGTCGCGACCTCGAAGATCGGCGAATCGAATGGTTCGAGGTCGGTGCCGTAGCGCTCCCGCTCGATGGGGCCGACATACACGTAGTCGACGGCGTACCGGTCGACGTGGGCGGTCCGGTTTTCTCCGACGTAGACGTCGTCCACGTCGTCGGCTCGGTTTTCGAACGCCTCGATGCCGCGATATCCTTTCTGGTGTTCCCATCCGACGACGGTTGGCAATCCCGTGAGCGTCGAAGCCGGGTTCTGCCAGCGGTAGGCCTGTCTACCCGGGGCTTCCAACAGTACGGGGGAGCCGTCGCGGTCGTTGAGCCACGCAATGGCCTCCATCTCGCTGGAATGGGTTCGCTCGTACGTTTCGAGTCCGTCGAGCGTTCCGGCCTCGCCGAGTTCCGGGACGAAGGCCAGGTACGCAAAGGGGGAGCTGACGAGGACCACGGCGACACAGAGACCTACGACGGCCACCGTCCGGGCGGACAACCCCACGGACGTACGTTCGAGACGTCGGCCGACCGTGTCGCCGACCCACCGGACCACGATTCCTGCAGCCGCAAGTCCCAACAACGTCCACGCCTGGATCGACACTTTCAGCGTCGTGTTCCACCGGGGTTGTCCCGGTGGCCACACCCGAGCGTGGACCACCTCCATCGCGAGCACCAGGCCGAGTCCACCGACGAGCAGAACGAGTTCGAATCCTGTGCTGTCGTCGGTTCGCGCGAGTATCCAGGCGGCCGCAAGCGGCACGAACACGAGGACGAGTGCCGGAAATTCTAGCAGTCTCGCGATCGCGACGAGGATCACTCCAACGAGTACACCCCCGACGATGGTCGCTCGAGTCACCGCCCGGGGACGATTCGCAAACGCGGATGGTATCGGTACGCCCGCGAGGACGTCACCGGGATCCGTTCGCAAAACGGTGTACACACGAATCCACCGTGCGAGGAGAAATCCACCGAACAGGACCAACAGCGGACCGTACTGGAGGAGTAATCCGATTGCAGAGGTTCGCGGTGGGAAGAATCCGATTCCGTCGTTCGTCGGTGTCCCGAACAGGAGAAACGGCGCGCCCCACAAAATCGCGATCACACCGACGCCGATGGCGATCGCGGTGGCCGAGATGAACCGCCAGCCTTCGTCGGCGACGCGACCGGCCGGTAGCCAGACGGTTCGCCCACCGAGCGAAGACGGATGTGCCGGGGCGAAGATCAACGCGAGCCAGAGCATACCGACGGCGGCGGGCAACACCCACGCGTTCATGACGCCGAGCAACCCGCCCATGGCTGGCAGGACTCCAAACACGAGCCCACGACGTCGACGGTACTCCGTTTCGGGCGTCAGATGGTATGCGAAGGCGAACGCGGCGACGAGGACGAGAAACCCCGTCGTAATGGTGTGGCCGTGGTGGTCCGCCTTCACGAAGGAGTACATGGGGAACTCGGTGAGCGCGTTATCGATCACGTACCGATCGTAGAACCAGAACCAGTCCGCCACACTTGACTGCGATGCGACGACCGAGTCGAGTTCGCCGTGACGTATCGCACCGAACACGATCTCGGCGTACTCGTCCCGGATACTCTCGGGAACCCATCTGTATGCAAGACGGGCTGCGGTTACTGCGTACCCGGCGACGGCGACAAAAAACACCGAAAGTACCGATCCGATCCGGCGAGGACGGTCGGCTTCGCTGGCGAGGGCGCCGCCGACCCCGTAGGCGGCTACGACGAGGATGCCGAAGTAGCCGGCCATTGCGAGGTTGTACGCATACCGAGGTTCCGTCCCAGTCAGGGTCGCGAGCGTGGCCGAAAGCACGTGCGTGCCGATGTAGTATCGAACGTGTTCGCCGGCGAACCACACGTCGTACAGGGGTAACTCGCTCGCGCGGTTAGCGGCGCTCAACAGGCCGAAGTGGAGGAACTGTTCGCCACCGGTCGTCCTGATAAACGGTGCGGACGATCGAAACAGACCGTAGGCGACGAACGCACTGGCGAATACGACGAAGGCTTCGACCCCCTCGCGCCACGGAACGGTCGTCCGGGTGGCGGCGACGGCGGCACTGCCGACGAGCAGTCCGAGTGCGGCAGCGAGCGTCACTGGCGACAGCGCCACGTGGCCCAGCCAGTACATCGAGAGGGCGAGCCCGGACAACGAAATCGGGAGGGCGAGTGCCGCCCCCCGGTCGGGAAATCGAGAGAACACGAGTGCCGATAGCGGCAATCCACAGATCGTGAGACCTGCGAACATACCGAGCCATCGAGCGAGGATCGTCCATTCCATGCAAAATCGGGATTGGGATGGACCGTCAGTGTTCTGGAACCAAAAACGCCTGTTTGCGGTATCGCGCGATAGCTGTCATGGCGACGTTATCTCGCCCGCTGCTGGAAGCTCGAAATGTAGCTCGCCAGGTCGGTCGTCGTTATCATGCCGATCACGCCCTCGCTTTCATCGACGACGGGCATGTGGTGGATACCCTCCTCTATCATTTCGTCGGCGACGTCCTGGATGGAAACCTGGACGGTGGTCGTGATGACGTCAGTGGTCATGTATCGTTCGACGGTCGTTTCGGCCTTCGGTTGACTCTTGGCGACGATGTCGACGAAGTCTGTCGTGGTCAGGATTCCCTCGAGTCCGTTATCCTCGTCGACCACGACGACCGAGCCGATGTCGTTATCTAGCAACACCTGGGCGGCTTCTTCGACGGTCGTCGAGGGTCGCACCGTCTTGACGCCGGACGACATGACCCGGCCGACGATAATATCTTCCATGGGTTGCGGTACCACTGGCTGCCTATAAGAATTACTGGTCTCCGTGCCGATTTCCGGTTATGAGAACACGGACGGGAGCTGGAATAGGAGTTAGCCCCGACTATCGCTATTCGACCCCGGACGGAGGGGTTCAAATAGACGCGCTGTAAGTATCACATAGCTCGCCATGACGCTCGATCCGGTACACTTCGACGGGATCGCTCAACTCGCGGGTCGGATCGACAGTCACGTCGACGAAACAGACGACGTCTCGTTCGCAGACACCGTGTTCCGCGAGTATCTGGATCCGCTCTGGAATGACGACGAACGGGTACTTGAGCCCATGGATTCGCTTCGAAAACGTCGAATCGACGTCGAATCGGCCGCACTCCAGGACCCCCCGTTTCCCACCCATCACGGCCTCGATTCTGGGACGATCAATCCCACTACGTTTACGAACGGCCTCGTCCTCGACGTGGCGCAGGCAGCCATGGCCGCGGTTCCTTCGGACCTCGACCTCCACCGCGCACGGAGTGTCGTGGCGACCGTTCACTCGAACGACGCGACAGTCGACTGCAACGAAAACGACTGGACAATGTTTGACGACGGTTACTCCCGGGGGCGAATCATCCAGGCACCGCGGGTTTCGCGCTACGAGGAAGCCGTCGTCCACGCGCTTTCGTTGTACCTTGCCGAAGTGACGCACGCCCGGATGCAGGCCGACGTCGTTTCCGATTTGCTGGTGCTCGACGGTCCCATCTATCCGAAGGGGTTATTGGCGTGGGCAGATCGCCACCCCGAACTCGCGGACCTACTCGTTGAAGACAAACGTCCCCGGGAGGTGGTCGAGGGTTACCTCCGGCTGGTGGAGACGTTCGCCGAGCGAGAGGTCCCCATGGTCGGGTTCGTGAAGAATACCGCCTCTAAGGTCATCACCCGGACCCTGCGTTCGAAAACGCGCGTCCCTTGGGTCGACGACGCGGCCTTCTTCAGACAGGTGCTTCTCCGGCAAGAGGCGGACGAACGGGTCACCGATGAACTGGCGTTCACGAACTGGTTTCGATCACGCGGCGGCGTCGACCGCCCCCTGTCGACGATCGGCGATGCACTAGGAATCGACCGCGACCGCGATCTCGTCGACTACGAGGTGACATTCTGTTGCATCTACGATCCCCGCGACGACCTCGTCTACCGGATCGAAGCGCCCGCCATCTTCACCGACTCGGCGGAGATGCGACACGATCTGACGATGCAACTCGTTCGCGCCGTCGCCGCGGAACGCGGCCCACCGCTGGGGGTCGGGAAGGCGGACGAACTCGCACGTATCAGTCGAGAGGAGAAATCCGCCTTGAGCCGAAAGATCGAAACCACGTTCGACGCCGACCGCGATCGGACGTACGACGATCGACGCTGGGGCGTCGTCGCCGGAGCGGGCGACTGACCCGGCCGCCCGGGATGGGCCAGCGGCGACGTTAAGTGCCCCCATGGTCAATTGCTGGCAATGAACGAGCCGGTCGTCTGTAGACGCTGTCGTGGCCCGGTCCCGGCAGGCGTGCGGACGTGTTCCACCTGTGGCCTGGAGGTCAAGTCGATGACGGCATCCCGGGACTACGTCGTCTTCGGGTTGCTCCTGTCGCCGGTGAGCGCGTTCTCTCTGTATGCGGCTGGAATCGCATTCGTTTCGATCGCCAGTTCCGGACTCCAACTCGACGTCCTCCAGCTGGCGTTGGTCGGTGGCATCCTCGGGAGCCTTGTCATCCTCGGTTTACTCTCGCCCGTTTTGATTCTCTCTGGTATCGGTCGTCGCGCGATCCGATCGCGGATCGATCGCCGCATTTCGAACGTCACTCGATGACGCCCGAAGGGTATAATTCGCGGCATGCGCACATCGCGGCATGGACTTCGAACTCGACGACGAGCAAGCGCTCATTCGCCGGGAAATCCGAACCCTGTGTGCGGACTTCGGTGACGAGTACTGGCGACGCAAGGACGCACGGGGCGAGTTTGCATACGAATTTTACGAGACGTTCGCCGACGGCGGCTGGTGTGGCGTCACCATTCCCGAGGACTACGGCGGGCAGGGATACGGGGTCCAGGAGGCGAGCCTGATCCAGCAGGAGATCGCCAGATCCGGAGCCGCTATGGCTGGCACGTCGATCACGTCGCATCACGTGTTCAGCGTCGCTCCGCTCGTCGAATTCGGGACCGACTCCCACAAGCGGCGGTACCTTCCGAAGGTCGCAAACGGTGACGTGATGGTGTGTACGGGCGTCACGGAACCCAACGCGGGGACGGACACGTCGAGAATCGAAACCGTGGCCGAACGAGACGGCGACGAATACGTCGTGTCGGGCCAGAAGATCTGGACGTCTAAGGCCCAGGAAGCCGACGTGATCATGTTGCTTGCCCGAACCGCCCGACGTGAGCCGACCGATCGATTCGGCGGTCTGACCCTGTTTTTCACCGACTTCAACGTCGAGTCCGACGGGATCGAGGCGAGCGAAATTCCGAAAGCCGGCCGGGGCGCATCGGATTCGAACGAGGTGTGGTTCGACGGCTTCCGGATCCCGGTCGCGGATCGAATTGGCGAGGAGGGCCGCGGGTTCGAGTACCTGCTCTCGTTTGCCAACTCCGAGCGAATCAGCATCGCGGCAAACGCTGTGGGTCTCGGGCAGGCGGCGGTCGACAGGGCGGCAGCCTACGCGCGGGGGCGCGAGGTTTTCGACAGTCCGATCGGCTCCTATCAGGCCATCCAGCATCCACTTGCTGAGTCCTGGAGCAAGTTGACGCAGGACGAGTTGATGGTACGCAAGGCCGCCTGGCTCTACGATACCGACCGCGATGCAGGGGCTGCAGCAAACGCGGTCAAGCTCCGGGCCAGCGAGGATGCACTCGAAGCCTGCGAGCGCGCGGTTCGCGTCCACGGTGGGATGGGGTACGCGAAGGAGTACGACGTCGAACGGTACTGGCGAGAAGCGATGATCAACGTCATCGCCCCGATTTCGAACGAGATGGTCAAAAACTACGTCGCACAGCACGTCCTCGACCTGCCGCGGTCGTATTGACAAGTCCACCAGTCTGGGGGTATCTACAAACCTCGGTTTCCTCCTACAGCCGGAGGTACTGGGCGTGTCGCGACCCCTCGAACTCCAGAACGTTCTCTTCGTCGACGAACCCGTTTTCGATCGCGACCCCGACAGCTTCGTCCCCGACGAGATTCGCCACGCTCGCCCGGGAGAGGCTCGCGACGACCGCCTCCGCCGTCACCGCGTCGCCGTCGTAAAAGTCGGGGTCGACGGTCAAAGAGACCTCGCCGGTCTCGAACGTCTTCCCTAGGTCGTCGCGGTCGCAGACCGAGACGAGCAGCCCTTCCGGGGTGTCCCGTTCGCAAAGCAGCATCATTCGACGAGTCGTTCCTCGGCGCGCTGGCGAAGCTCCTCGGCTTCCTCGGCGATTTCCTCGGCTTCCTCGTCCTCACCGAGTTCCTCGAGCGCCAGGGCTTTCTCCTCGAGGACGTCAGCGGTCCGGTGGCCCAGCCGGAGGGCGTTGTCGAAGCAATCGACGGCCTCCTTGGCGAGGCCGCGCTCGAGCAGGAAGAAGCCACGATTGTACCACGCCTGGGGGAAGCGGGGGTCTTTCTCGACGGCGCGTTCGGCGTGCTCGAGCGCCTGCTCGTGTCGACCCGATTCCCATAGCGCGTACGCGAGGTTCGTTTCGGCGGTCGCGGCGTGTTCGGAATCCGCGTCGATCGAGAGCGCTTCCCGGTAGGATCCGATCGCCTCGTCGTATTCTTCGAGCTGGGTGTGAGCGGCCCCCTTGTTGGTCCAGGCCTCCTGTTTGAGGCTGCTGTCGTCGGCAAACTGGGCGACGCGTTCGAACGTGTCGGTGGCTTGTTCGAATCGGTTGATGCGCATGTAGTCCAGCCCCACGTCGAGGAGCTCCTCCACGTCGACCTCGTCGGTCGGAATCTGACGACGGTCGAGCATATCGGCGAGGACGCGGGAATCGACGGGATCCACCTTGTCGGGATCCACGTCGAGTGTCGGCGGATCGATGTCAAAGCCCTCGTAGGGATCGTCGAAACCCTGTCCCTCCGAGAACGGATGCCGCCGGTCGTCTTCGTCGGTCATACCCAGGATTGGCAACGCGACCGGTTAAGGGCTACGGGCGAGTCATGGAACCACCGACGTTTGTTCGGTCGCCGTCGATTTATGAGTGGATCGGCCGTAGAGCGAGCATGCGACTGTTCGTCAGTGTCGACTGCGACGGTCTGGAAACGGCGATCGCCGGTGTCCAGGAACCACTCCGGGACCTTCCGGGTCTTCGACTCGTTGACCCCGGACAGGCACACGTGACGATGAAATTCTTCGGGAGTGGCCCAGAATCCGACGACGAAATAACCAATGGCGGCGACGGACACGACCTCGACGCACTCGTGCGTGCGATCCGCAACGCGGTCGCCGAGGCGGACGTTGACCCGTTTGACGCACACGTACGCGGGATCGGCGTGTTCCCGTCGCTCGACTATATAAGCGTGGTGTGGCTCGGAGTCGATGAGGGAAGTGAGCCATTGTTCGCCCTCCACAAAGCGCTCGAGGCACGGACGGTCGACCTCGGGTACGCCCCCGAAGACCACGATTTCACCCCGCACATTACCATCGCACGGATGGATCACGCAGCGGCAAAGTCGGACGTCCAGCGGCACGTCCAGGAGGCAGATCCGGACGTCGGGACCCTCCGGATCGACGAACTCAGGCTTAAAGAGAGCACGCTCACCGCGGACGGTCCTGTCTACGACACGATCGAGCGGATTTCGCTCTGACGGAGATTCACTTAATGACGAGCGAATTTTCGCAGCCGGTTTCGAACGTGCATGCCGAGTTCAATCCCGGTCCCGGCGATCCATCCGAGCGAAATCGCAATCCCGAGCCACATCAGGAGGTATCCGAATCCGTCGAGGTCGAACGTGGCGCGGATCCACCGGTTGATGTCGCCGAATTGGAACACCGTATCCAAGATGATTTTCGCCAGCCCTTCGGTCGCGACTCGGGCAATCGTTGCAAACGTTGGCGAGACGAGCGTCGTCGCGGCGACCGGAACCACGATGGCCCCGATGGCGAACGGGTATGCGATCGCGATCCGTACGGCACGGCTCGTACGCGATCGGAATCCAACCCATCCGGCCCCGAACAAGACCAGAAGCGTCCCGCCGACCAAAACGGCAACAGCGAGTTCCACCACAATCACCACGAGCCCCGGCACGAACACGACGCCCCCGAACAGGGCGTAAACGCCTATCACGAGCCAGAAGAGGGGATTGTTCGACAACCGACGAACTACCCGGCCGAGGTGTCTCGGATCGCCGGCGAGAAATACCCCGAGGAGCGTCGCAGCGACCCCGAGTACCCCGATGGCCAGTGCGAGGGAGTAGACGATCGCGAGCGCCACGAGCCCGACTCCGGCGAGAACTCCGGCGACCCATTCGAGAGCGTTGAACGACCCGGAATCGAGGTCGGGAAGCCACTGGATGGCCTCGCCGGTCCGGACGACTGGAATCGGACCGATGGACTCGACCAGTTCTGGCGGTGCGAGATAGACGGCCCACAGCACGAACGGGAGCGCCCCCAGTGTGGCGAAAAGCCCTACAGGTATGAATCTCCGACCTCTCTCGGAATCCTGGATCGCCTTCACAAGGGTTTACTATTGGTTGCCCGGTGGGAAAGCCTAACCTATTACGGTTCGCCAGCCCTTGCATCAACGTTCGTTCGATTGTGGCTACGGCCTGCTCGGAATCCATTTATTAACCATCTATCCGTCCATCCAACCATCTATCGAGTCCGAGTCCTGCTGAGCGCTCGTTGCAGGATATATAGTCCGCCGGGAATACACTCCACCATGGAACGAATCACCGTTTCTTCTGGAACCGAGTGGGAGGCTCGCGTTGGCTACTCTCGAGCCGTCCGCACCGGCTCACACGTCCACGTGTCCGGGACGACCGCAACCGATGCCGACGGCGACATCGTCGCACGAGGCGACCCGTACGAGCAAACCCGTCGAGCGCTGGCCAACGTTCGGTCGGCGCTCGAAGAAGCAGATGCTTCTCTCGCCGACGTAGTTCGGACCCGCATGTTCGTGGCCGACATCGACCAGTGGGATGAGATCGGAGCAGCCCACGCCGAATACTTCGGCGAGGTACGGCCGGCCACGAGTATGGTCGAGGTCTCTCGACTCATCGATACGGAGCTACTCGTTGAAATCGAAGCCACCGCAATCGTGACGGAAGAAGCCGAGTAACGGATACTCGCTTCGATGCGTCCAAAGAACGCGTCGCCGTTTCCGGAGCGATATGATCTCGACGTCCAGTGAATCCCTTGGTCGTTCGAGCGTCTCCTTACTCTTCTGGAATGGACACGATTTCGGTCTCCCGGTCGTCGCCATATCCTACCTCGACGACGACCGTTCCGTTCGCTTCCTCGTGGATTTTGTCGACGTCCTCGTCCGAGATCGCCAGGACGTTTCCGCCGGTACCGCCGGCTTCGATGAAGATGTCGCGGGATACGACTCTGTCCTCCCCCACGAGTATCCTAGTCCCGAAGTGCGATGCCACGTCTCCATCGTTCTGGAGGACAACGCCGACCCTCGTTTCAGGGTCTGTAGGCCCGGGGCTGGGTCGATATTCCGTCGCGTTCGAGGGCAGATCGAGTTCGAGATCGGACCCGGGCCCTGCAGTCTCGATCGAACGCAGCGATGGTGTCGGGGCAACTCGGATGGTGTGGGTGGTGGAATCGACGGGAGCTCCGGTGATCGACCTGATTTCGATGTGGTAGGTTCCGGCTATCGGGCGTCCATCGAGATAGTAAAACTCGACGGGTACTGTCGTGGAACCGTCCGTCCTCGCATTTCGAGGAATCCGGATCGTGTACGAGTGATCGGCGGGATCGGTTACCGTGAGACGTACCTCGGCCGGTTTGCCCTCCAGGGTCACGTTAAGTACGGGCGAGTTATGTTCGACTACTCCGGGCTCGACGTCGGATATTGTCGACGAACGTGCCGTGGCGTGCTGGACTCCCCCCACCGTAACCGATACGGCCACAACGAAAATGGTAACGCCGATGGCCATCGACCGGGAGGAGGGAATCGTCTCGTACGTGTGTGACAGTCGGTCGCTTCGCCGATGTGTTGCGATGGCTACGAGACCGACACCGACGAAGGTCGCTACATACGTGGCGAACCCCTCTATGGTTCCAAACGGGACGGCTGATCCCCCGGCGCCGCCCGTCGAAACGAGCACGAAAATCATGCCGATACCGATGATCCATGGAAAGATGAGTGAGCCCAGAAACACGTCCTGGCGATCCGGTTCGAACGTGGCAAGGAATACCCAAAAGAGGAGCCAAAACGCCACTGCAACGACCCCGGTGAATTGGGTCGCGGACAGGTACAACTGTATCACGTCAGCGAACGCGTTCGATATCGCCATCGGGAGCACCATCCCAGTGAGAAAAACTGCAACCGTCTTCATGACGTCGGAAGTCGCGTACATCGGTGGAGGGTACAACTTATTCTCATTCGCAATCATATAAAAGGCCAACCCTGAGATGATTCAGGGATAGTCTATCGCTGGAATGCCGTCAGTTTGTTACGTGTCGTGTCGAGTCACAACCGACCGACGTCGGACAATCACCGACAACGAAACAGTCACTGGGCCGTCTCATCCAGTGGTACCTCGGGATCGTCCGCGGCGTATCTATCCCACAGGACAAGCACCGATGGTAAGATCAATAGCGAAACGAGATAGGAGTATACGACGCTCAGTGCGGTCAGGATCCCGAACTGCCCCAGGACATCGAGAACGGCAAGGACGAGAACCCCGATACCGAGTGACGTAGTTAACATGCTTCCCGTGAGCGCGCCGCCGGTGCCGCGGACCGCACGGTCGAGCGACGCGACCAGCCCTCGACGCCGTCGTTCGTCGACGTACCGATGAACCACGTGGACGGAGTAATCGATCCCGAGACCGATCGTGAGCGCGAGTATCGATGCCGTGAAGGCGTTGAACGAAATCCCGAGGAGGCGCATCGAGCCGGCGATGAGGACCACAGAGAGCGCCATAGGGGCGACGTTCACGACCCCGAGTGAGGGATAGCCGTTCGTCACCCAATACACCACGATCAAAAATAACGCAGTTCCGGTAAGGGCAATCGCGAGGCTTTGGATCGCAGAATCGAGGATGAGATTCGAGATGACCTGGAATACGACGGTGGAACCGGTCGCCGTCGCCATAAACGGGTGTTTCGAAGCCATCGCGCGCGTATCGGCCGTCACTTCCTCGTTCGTCGCATCGGCAGTTACGTCGTAGTCGACCCGGGTGCTTCGTCGGTCGTCCGCAAGGTATCGTTCCGCGTCGGCTGCAGCTCCGGTGGCGAACAGTGCGTCATACACCTCCCCCAGGTTGCGGTCGGGGATCCCGTTCCCATCCCGATCGTTTCTGTCGACCACGGCGCGGAACTCGGGATCAATTTCTGCTCGATCCTGGATGACGGTGATGATGCTCGTTGACTGGGCCTTCCGGTCGGTGGTTACGAAGGAGTCCGGCGGATCCTCGCCGGCCCGATGGAGTTCTTCGAGCGCCGTATCGTCGGTCATCCGCCCCTCTACGTACACCGTCGTCGTACTCCCCTGAACCGTCTCGAAATTGTCCTCGAGGAAGTTCAACTGTGCGACGACCGTGTATTCGTCGGGCTGGAGGGATTGGGGGAGCAACTCGAGGTACGCCGGGGTTTCTTCGGGCGGCAGGAAGTCTTCGTCAGAGAAACTTGTGTCCACGTCTATCGCGTATCCACCCACGGCGATCCCACCGACGAGTGCTATTACGATGACGACAATTGGTGCACGTCGTGCGGCGACGACGCCGACCCCAAGCACAGTCGCCAGCGCGCTTCCCTCGGATCCAAGCGGGCGCTGGCTGAACGTTGGAATGGCCCACCCGCTTCGTCGACGATCGATCCACACTTTCGCGGCCGGAAGAAATATGCCGAAGATCAGGAAGGTGAACGTGATTCCGATCGCAGCCACCAGGCCGAAGTCCCGGATCGGCTGGAGGTCGCTCGAGAGGTTGGCGAGAAACCCGATCACGGTCGTCCCGGTGACGATGAAGTACGCGACGAGCAGTTGGTGGGTCGTCAGTCGCATCGAATCCGGGATGTCGAATCCCACGGCGCGTTCCTCCCGATAGCGATTGATCGCGTGGATGCCGAAATCGATGCCGACGGCAAGCAGCAACGGCGGCACCGCGATCATCATCTGGTTGAATGGAATGCCGACCAGGCCGAGGGATCCAAACGTCCAGACGACCGTTATGAGGAGCGCGATGACGCCCAACAGGAGATCCAGCGGATCGCGATAGGAAATGGCCAGGAGTAACACGATTGTAATCAATGCCGCGGGAACGACGATAGTCAGCGAATCGGCGATAACCGAGTTGAACTCGGCAGAAATCGTACCATCGCCGAAGACGGTAATGTCGCCACCAGTCCCGTCGACGACGTCCTGTGCCTGGGTTTGAATCGGGGTCAGACTACTTTCTCCACCCTGACCGGCCCCGCCCGAGGAGTATTTTGGGATATCGTGGGTGACGACGCCGATCGTGGCCGATGCGGAGGCACTTTTCGCATTGAAGTCGGTACTGAGTGTCCCCGTAAATCCGGCGTTGTCGGCGTTCTCCCGTACGGCTGCCTGAATCTGTGTGGTAGTCGCAATTTCGATTGTCCGTCGCTGTTCGTCAAGGGTCGTCGCACTCGGATCGATCTCTTGGGCAATCGTGGATGCGGCACTCCTCGAACCTGCGACCCGTAATCCTTCTCGTTGTTCAAGTCGGTACTGGACCTCGAGCATGTCGAGCAACGCCGGTTTCGAAAGGACGTTTCTATCCCGCTGGATGAGCTGCGTACTTCCGGTGTCTGCTTCGAACCTGGGGCCCAGCTCGTCGTTGATCTGCTCGAGTGCCTCGTTTGCAGGTATTTCCTCGGCGAATTGTTCGGTCCCTGCTTCGGTCTGGATCGCGCCGAGCCCACCCACGAACACGAGTGTGACGACGAGGAAGGTGACGACGACGCGCTGGGAGTCCGAGACGATGCGGTCGTCGACCCACGATACGTATCGGTCGTAATCGACTGGCCCGTCGCGACCCCCGGTCATCGGCGGCGATAGTACATGTATCCCGCGCCGACGAGGACGATGACTGCACCGAGGACGAGGAGTAGGGTGGAGGAGCTATCGTCTTCCGGACTGACGACGTCGATCGGAACGGTGTACGTGTCCGAGATCCGGTCGTCTCCGTCCGAATCCTCGTACCGGAAGTCGACTTCCACCGGGTAAGGCTTCTCCATTGTGCTCCCGTCGACGCCGACGGCGAACGCGATTTCCCCGGTTTCACCGGGCTCGAGTTCTGAAATATACGCCTCGTCGTCGCTCACTGAGATGGGAGATTCCACGAACAGCTTCGCGGAGATGTCGGTGAACGTTTCGCTTCTGTCGTTCGTCACCGAGAGAACCAGCTCCCCGTCGCTGCCGGCCTCCATCGTCGCTTCAAGGGGCTCGACGCCAAACTCGTCCAGTTTGGAGTCGACGTTGGCTGTGAGATCTATCGGGTCCCCTGTTCGTTTGTCGTCAGCAGCGTTGCGGTATTCGGGTTCCAGCGTGAATTGCCGTGGCCCTCCTCTGGCGCTGTCGCTGACGTCGACATCGTATTCGACCCGGGCGGATTCGCCGGCTTCGAGCGTCCCGACCGCAAATCGCGGCTCGAGCACGTCGATCGTCTCGCTTCCGGCCTCGAGGGATGCAACGACATTGTACGCCGTGGTCTCGCCGGTATTCTCGAGTTGACCACGGACTGTGCCGTCGTCGCCGACGCGTAAATCGCTCTCGACACTCTCGATTGCGAACGCCTGTTCGCCCGCTGGCTCGAGGCCGAACGCGAGGTCTTCCGATTCTCCGTCCTGTCCGTCTTCGTCCTCGAACTCGACGGAACCGGTAAGCCGATACGTGCGTTCGTCGGCGCCACTATCGACGTCTACATCGAAGGAGAGGGTTCGAGATTCGTCGGTCTCCCACGCCTCGACGAAACTCGATGCGGTTTCCTGTCCATCGAACGTGATTGAATTGCTGTCGGAGGAAATCGACACCGTGGCGTCGGATGCGTCCTGACTCCCGACGTTCGTCACGTTTACGGTCGCTGTTCCACTGTCGCCGACGGCGACGCCGGATTCGACGTCGGAGATCTCAAACCGTGGTTCGTCGACAACCTCGATCGTCACCCGTTTTCGATCGATCTTTTTCGTATCGGAGTACCCGCTTCCCGGGTCGACCCGGTCGTAATATTCGTACTCGTATCGGACTGACACGTCGTACTCGCCGGGATCTGCGTTCTCGTCGACGACGATCTCGAAATCCGCCGAGGTGGCTGCGCCGTCCGCGATGCTTCCGACGGATTGTTCCGTCGTTCGCACCTCTATCGGGGCGTTTTCCTCGTCGAGCTCGACGTCGACCCCTCGTGCGTTGGTCACGCGTTGGTCGAGTTCCGCGCTGGAACTCCTGTCGACTACACCCCGGTTCTGGAGGGAGACCGTGAGTTCTGTCGCCTCGCCGGCAGACACCCGGTTCTCAGAAATTTTGACCGACAGGTTCGGCTCGCCGGTCGTGTTGGCGAGTGCGGGTGCGGCGATGACCGTTCCGAGCACGAACAAGAGGAGGATAACGTGAGAACGATTCATGTGGTTGACTCTCCGTCGGCAATCAGCGTTGTCGCGACCATGGGGAAACGTTTCGTTTTACATTGGATGAACGGATGGATAATTGTTTGTTTTCCCGCCGAGGAGACTGCTCCGGGTCGACCGGTCGCGAATTGTTCAGCGGAGAGTTACTGGCGATTGGTGGCTTCCTCACGCCAAAGAAAATATTAGTAGCGGCAGTCTTAAGTGGACGATTCGATGGCCTGATCGAGATCCTCGATGATTCGATCAGTATCCTCGAGCCCCACCGACACGCGAACTAGGTCGGGGGTGACGCCGCTCGAGAGCTGTTCCTCTTCGGTGAGTTGCTGGTGGGTGGTCGAGGCCGGATGGATGATGAGGGTCTTCGCGTCCCCGACGTTCGCGAGGAGGCTCGCGAGTTCGGTCGACTCGACCGTCCCCTGTGCGGCATCGTAGCCTGCGGCAAGACCGAAGGTGATCATTCCACCATACCCGTCGAGATACTCTGTGGCGAGGTCGTGAGTCTCGTGATCTTCGAGTCCAGGATAGGTCACCCACGAGACCGCTGGATGGTCGGCGAGGAACTCCGCGACTGCCTGGGCGTTCTCGGAGTGGCGTTCCATTCGCATCGGGAGCGTTTCGAGCCCCTGGATCGTCGTCCACGCGTCGAAGGGAGCCTGCTGGTTGCCGAGATCGCGGAGCCCCCGGGTTCGAGCCGCATAGGCGAACGCTGCCTCGCCAAAGGTTTCCTCGAAGTTAATTCCGTGGTATGCAGGATTGGGCTTTGCGATTTCGGGAAACTTCTCCGCGTGTTCGGCCCAGGGGAAGGTTCCGCCGTCGACGAGCAGCCCACCAATCGTGGTTCCCGAGCCGTGGATCCACTTTGTCGTGGAGTTCCATACCAGGTCGGCACCATGTTCGATGGGACGGCAGAGCGCTGGCGTCGCGAAGGTGTTGTCGACGAACAGCGGGACGCCGTGGTCGTGGGCGACGTCGGCTAGCCGCTCGAAATCCGGCGTCACGAGCGCGGGATTTCCGATAGTTTCGACGTGGACGAACGCTGTGTCGTCGTCGATAGCGGCCGCATACGCGTCGTAATCGAGCGTGTCGACGAACCGCGTCTCGATGCCCCGCCGTTCGACAGTGTGGGTGAGATAGGTGAACGTGCCCCCATAGAGTGCGGAGGAAGAGACGATGTTGTCGCCTGCGGAGGCAAGGATGAACGTCGCGAGGTCAAACGCCGCCATCCCGGAGGACGTGGCGAGTCCCGCAACCCCACCTTCCAGGGTCGCAACTCGTTGCTCGAGCACGGCATTCGTGGGATTCATAATTCGCGAGTAGATGTTCCCGGCTTCTTCGAGGGCAAAAAGTGAAGCCGCGTGCTCGGCGTCTTCGAACTCGTACGACGTGGTCTGGTAGATCGGGGGCGCCCGTGCACCGGTCGTCGGATCTGCTTCCTGGCCCGCGTGCAATGCGTCGGTATAGAGGTTCTCTCGTCGGAACATACGGCAAGGTGACCACCGAGGCCGTATAAATCCCCTTCGCGCAGGCAGAACTGGGGGGTGATCTGCGACGCTTCGCTGATACCCGGCAATCTTCACAATACCGACAGTTTAGATTCGATCGACAAGTGTGTCGAGCACCCTTCGATCCGAACCGCGAAATCAATCGGAAAACAGACTCGTGTGCACGGGGGCGAATTCGCTGCCACCGTCACCTTCGGCGGTATCCGAGATGGCTGTCCCACCCAGCCCGTCGTCGAGGAAGTCCGAAAGTGGGGGCCCCACACGGTCGGGCTCGACGAGGAAGGCGTCGTGGCCGTGATCCGAGTCTATGACGTGGTGGGCCACGTCAGTTCCCGCAGATCTGAACGCGTCGGCGAGCAGTTCGGATTGCTCGACCGTGAAGTGCCAGTCGCCGGTAAACGAGACGACGAGCGCCTCGCCGTCGAAGGCCGCGAGCGCGTCCGCGTCCGACTCGTATCCCGAGGAGAGGTCGTAGTTGTCCATCGATCGCGTCAGGTATAAATACGAGTTTGCATCGAAGCGGTCGGCGAATTTTTCGCCCTGGTAATCCAGGTAGGATTCCACCTCGCGGTATGGGAAGAAGCTCGCGGCGGGATCCACCGGGAACGTATCCCGGTCGGCTTCGTGGCCCGCAGCCCGCCGACCGAACTTGTCCTCCATCGAAGCCTTCGAGAGGTACATCACGTGACCGATCTGGCGTGCCAACGCGAGACCTCCCACCGGCCCTTCGTCGCCGTAGTAGTCGCCGTTCTGCCAGGCCGGGTCATTCGTGATACTCCGGCGCGCAATCGCATCGAGAGCGACACTCTGGGCATCGAGCCGCGCGGCGGCGGCGATCGACACGAGCTTGTCGACGTGATCGGGGTGTCGCTTTCCCCAGTCGAGCACGTTCATGCCACCGACGCTGCCACCGACGACGGCGTGGAGGTTGGGAATTCCGAGGTGATCCAGCAGGAGCCGTTGCGATTTGGTCCAGTCACCGACCGTCACCGCGGGGAAGTCGGTTCCCCACGGTTCGCCCGTGTCGGGGTTCGTCGAGGATGGTCCTGAGGAGCCATAGCACGACCCTGGAACGTTTGCACACACCACGAAGTATCCGTTCGTATCGATGGCCTTGCCGGGTCCGACGATGTCGTCCCACCAGGCTCGGGCCTGTCCCGAAGTGTCGGTGCGGTCGCGATGGCCGGCGACGTGGGCGCTCCCGGTGAGGGCGTGACACACCAGCACGGCGTTGTCGCCCTCGAACTCGCCGTAGGTTTCGTAGGCGATCCGAAGGTCGTCGATCGACCGCCCGGATTCGAACTCGAATTCACCGAGCTGGACCGTTTCGCTCCCCGTCACAATACCGCCTCCAGGTCCGCGATTATATCGTCGACGTCCTCGATCCCGACCGAAAGTCTGACGAGGTCGGTCGTGACACCGCTTTCGCGCTGTTCGTCGGGCGGTAGCTGGGCGTGCGTCGTCGATGCCGGATGGGTGACGAGCGTCCGGGCGTCGCCGATGTTGGCGAGAAACGTCGCGAGCTCAGTTTCCTCGCAAATCCGTTTGCCGGCTTCATAACTTTCCTCGTGTCCGAATGCGATCATCCCGCCGTATCCACCGTCGAGGTATTCGGTGGCCAGGTCGTACGTTTCATGACACTTGAGACCCGGATAGGTGACCCACGAGACGGCGGGATGGTCCGCGAGAAACGTCGCGACGGTTTCTGCGTTCCGACAGTGCCGTTGCATGCGAAGTTCGAGCGTTTCGACGCCCTGTAACGTCAGCCAGGCGTCGACGGGGGATTGCTGTCCCCCCAGACTCCGGACGCCACGATGGCGGGCCGCCATGGTGAGCGCTCTCTCGCCAAACCGGTTCGTGAAGGTCACGCCGTCGAACGCCGGATTCGGCGCGGCGATCTCCGGATACTTTTCAGGATAGTCCTCGAACGGGAATCTCCCGTCGGTAACGAGTATTCCGCCGAGCGTCGTCCCGGAGCCGTGGATCCACTTCGTCGTCGATTCCCAGACGACGTCCGCGCCGTGCTCGAGCGGTCGACAGAGCGCGGGCGTCGCAAAGGTGTTGTCGACCACGAACGGGACGCCGTGTTCGTGGGCGACGTCTGCAATGGTCGAAAGCGGTGGCGTCACGAGCGACGGGTTCCCGATGGTCTCGCAGTGGACGAACGCGGTGTCGTCGTCGATTGCGGCCGCGTAAGCCTCAGGGTCGAGGGTGTCGACGAATCGCGCGTCGATTCCACGACGGCCCGCGGTGTGGGTGAAGTAAGCGTGAGTTCCGCCATAGATGGAGGTGGCCGACACGACGTTGTCCCCCTGCCCCGCGAGTACCAGCGTCGCGGCATCGAGTGCGCCCATCCCGGAGGCGGTCGCGAGCGCGTCGACGCCGCCCTCGAGCGATGCGAGTCGTTCCTCGAGCGCGCGGACCGTGGGATTCGAAATCCGCGAATAAATGTTGCCCTCGGCTGAGAGGGCGTACCGGTCGGCTGCGATGTCGGCGTTCGGAAATTCGTAAGAAGAAGTTTGGTAGATGGGTGGGGCAGCGGCTCCAGTCTCGGGGTCGGGTCCTTGCCCGACGTGGAGACATCGTGTCCCAAAGCCCAGTGACTCCGCGCGTTTCATGTATGCCATGCATATATCTCCACACTTCTATAACCACCAGTTACGGCAATATTCACCCTAACCGGTGCATGGGAGGGTCTGCTCCAGGCGGATTCGCCGGTCGCTAACCGACCCGCTACCGATGTGTCGCCCGGTCCATTCACCTGTAAACCCATACTTTGGTGTACGTTCGAGTACACTACTGCGTATGACTTGGTACGTCGAACTGAACGACGACACCTACGAAGCCGCATACGAGAACTTCGAGTGGGACCTCCCCGACGACTACAACGCCGCGTACGATTTCCTGCGAAAGCACGAAGACCTGACGCAGACGGCTCTGATCCAGCGGTACCCCGACGGTCGTGAAGTGACCTACACGTTCGCCGAACTGGATCGACTCTCGGATCGCGTTGCGGCCGGCCTGGCGGATCGGGGTATCGAACGCGGCGATCGAGTCGCGGTGGTCGTTCCCCAAAAACCTGCCAACCCGCTCACCCATCTCGCCTGCTGGAAGCTCGGAGCAATATCGCTTCCGCTGTCCGTGTTGTTTGGCCCCGACGCCCTCGAGTACCGACTCCAGGATAGCGGTGCGTCCGTCGCCGTCGTGGATACTCAAGTGTACGACGTCGTGCGACAGGTCCGGTCGGCATGTCCCTCGCTCGAACACGAGGTGGAGGTGGACGGCGACCACGACGACTCGGAGCCCTTTGAGTCGCTGTATGAACCGTACGATGCCGGTCGCCAAATAGCCGAGACGACCCCCGAAACTGACGCCATTATCACGTATACCTCGGGGTCGACCGGCCCCCCGAAAGGCGTCCTCAACAGTCACGGGACCTGGATCGGTCACTGTCCAGCCTTTTATATGTACTTCGAACGGGAGATGGACGGAGTTTACTGGACCCCCGCCGACTGGGCCTGGATCGGGGCGCTCGGGGACCTGGTCTTTCCGGCCTGGCACTACGGCCAACCGGTCGTGAGCTATCCAATGGGGTCGTTTGACCCCGAAACCGCATACGACATCCTCGAACGGTACGACGTGACGAGCACGTTCCTGCCGCCGACTGCCATCCGCATGATGGCGAACGTATCGGACCCCACCGAGCGGTACGAACTCTCGCTCGAAGCCATCTGTTCCGGCGGCGAACCCCTGACTGCCGAAATTCTCGATTGGGCCGACGAGGAACTCGAGGACGTAGTGGTAAACGAACTCTACGGCCAAACGGAGGCGAACCTGCTCGTGACCAACTGCCGGGACTGGTTTCCCGCCAAACCGGGAAGCATGGGCAAGCCGGTACCGGGTCACGACGTGGCCATCGTCGACGACGGGACGGGAGCAGAACTTCCGACGGGAGAGGTCGGTCAAATCGGCGTGCGCCGGGGTGACGATCCGGTCATCTTCTCGGAGTACTGGAATCTCCCGGAGAAAACGGCCGACGTCACGGTGGGCGAATGGCACCTCACTGGCGATCTCGGAGAGCGAGATTCGGACGGCTACATCTGGTTCAAGTCTCGTGACGACGACATCATCATCACGAGCGGCTACCGCGTCGGCCCAGGTGAGGTCGAGAGCACAATCCTGGAACACGACGCAGTCGAGCAGGCTGGCGTGGTTGGGGTCCCCGACGACACTCGCGGAGAGGTTATCAAAGCCTTCGTCCAGCCGGCAGCCGGATACGAAGGGACCGACGAATTCCGGAACGAAATTCGCACCCATGTGCGCGAGAATTTAGCGAAACACGAGTACCCGAGGGAAATCGAGTTCATGGATGAACTTCCCACCACAACGACCGGAAAGATTCGACGCACCGACCTGCGCGAGGCCGAAACGGAATAACGGGGTCCGACACGATTCACCGGCGTACACGCGCTCACATCATGCCGGCGCGCACCCGATCGGGCAAGAGCCGGAGCAACGTCGAAACCAGACGCCACCGCCGGGTGACGTAGGCGACCGACCGTTCCGCGTCGATGGCGCGACTGATTTGCCTGGCGGCAGTTTCTGTCGAACACTCCCAAAATCGGTCGGTATCGGGAGCCATGGGCGTGTCGACGAAACCGGGGCGCACGTCCGTGACGACGACGTCACGTTCCATAGTTCGGTAACGCAGCCCCTCGAGGTATCGCGAAACGAACGCTTTTGACGCGCTGTAGGCGGGCATCGTGGGACTGCCGATTTCGGCCGCGACGGACGATATTCCGACCAGATGCCCCGACCCCCGTGATTCGAAATGCTCGATGGCGGCGGTAGCGATCGCTGCAAACCCTTCGACGTTCACGTCGACGGTATCCCGTTCTGGTTGCCACTCGAGATCCGGATTGTAGCGTCCAATCCCGGCCGCGATGACGACGAGGTCTACCCCGCCAAGGGAATTCACCAGACCGTCGAACTGATCGCGGCAATCCTCATCTGTCACGTCGATCGTGGCGACGTGAGCGCCGCCGATCTCGCGGCCAAGTTCTTCGAGTCGATCCGTTCGACGGGCGGCGATTCCGAGGTCGTAGTCGTCTGCCAGTTCGCGAGCGAGCGCGGCACCGATCCCCGACGACGCGCCGACGATGATCGCATTCGGCATGTCATGTGTGTGAATTTCCCGGTACCTCAATGTATCTGCCGACGGGTGCCCACGGGCCTTCGAGTTCTGATGACGGGTCGATCCTCGGCCTCGATCTCTCTGCACCGTTTCGTTTCGCCCCAGAACCGGTCGTCCCCGACAACGTTTAAATTCGGTACCGCATTAGCCGTCAATAATGGAACTCCGCGCCGTTCCCGGGATTCCGTCGTGGTTCGTAGACCAGCTCGCCGCGGTGGAAATCGAGGAACTGTATCCCCCGCAGGCCGAGGCTGTCGACGCGGGTGTGACGGACGGGCAGAATCTCGTCGCGTCTATACCGACGGCCAGTGGCAAGACCCTTATCGCACAACTTGCGATGCTTTCGGCGATCGAACGGGGTGGGAAGGCGCTGTATATCGTCCCGCTTCGGGCACTCGCGAGCGAAAAGCAAGACGAGTTCGCCGCCTTCGAGGAACACGGCGTCTCGGTCGGCGTCTCGACCGGGAACTACGAGGCGTCGGGCGAGTGGCTCGCCGACAAGGACGTGATCGTCGCCACGAGCGAGAAGGTCGATTCGCTGGTGCGAAACGGGGCCCCTTGGATCGACGAACTCGACTGCGTAGTCGCAGACGAGGTCCACCTCGTCGACGATTCGGATCGCGGCCCGACGCTCGAGGTGACACTCGCGAATCTCCGCCGGATCAACCCGGGTCTACAGGTCGTCGCTTTGTCAGCGACGATCGGCAATGCGGAAGAGCTCGCGACGTGGCTGGACGCGGAACTCGTCGATTCCGACTGGCGACCGATCGACCTCCGGAAGGGCGTCCATTACGGACAGGCGCTCCACTTCGACGACGGAAGCAAGCAGGAACTCGACGTGGACACGAACGAAAAGCCTACAGCTGCGATCGTACGGGACACGCTCGACGACGGCGGGTCCACGCTCGTGTTCGTTAACTCGAGGCGGAATTCAGAATCGGCTGCAAAACGCCTCGCGAACACGACATCGGATTGGCTCGATGACGAGGAACGCCGAGAACTCCAGGCGATTTCCGAGGAGATTCGATCCGTTTCCGATACTGAAACAAGCGAGGACCTCGCCGATGTCGTCGAACGCGGGGCCGCCTTCCACCATGCCGGGTGCGCCTCCGAACACCGAAGTCTCGTCGAGGGGGCGTTCAGGGATCGGTTGCTCAAGGTCGTCAGTGCGACGCCGACCCTCGCAGCCGGGGTGAACACCCCCTCTCGACGCGTCGTGGTTCGAGACTGGCGCCGGTACGACGGGTCGGTCGGGGGTATGACTCCCCTGTCTGTACTGGAGGTTCACCAAATGATGGGTCGAGCCGGTCGACCCGGTCGCGACCCTTACGGCGAGGCGTTGCTTCTCGCGAACAGTCACGACGAGCTCGACGAACTCTTCGACCGGTACGTGTGGGCCGATCCCGAGCCCGTCGATTCGAAGCTCGCCGCGGAACCGGCGATGCGATCCCACCTACTTGCGACTATCGCGTCGGGGTTTGCGGATTCGCGGTCCGCGCTACTGTCGTTTCTCGATCGGACGCTGTACGCCTCACAGACGGCGGAAATTGGACGGCTCGAGACAGTCGTCGACAACACGCTGTCGTATCTTGAGGCCAACGACTTCGTGCGACGGGACGACGGAATCCGGGCGACTCCCCTCGGTCACACTGTCTCGAGGCTCTACCTCGATCCGATGAGCGCCGCAGAGATCATCCATGGCCTGGAGGCCGAACGGGATCCAACCCCCCTAGGTCTGTATCACCTCGTGGCCCGTACCCCGGACTTCTACGAACTCTATCTCCGATCCGGGGAGCCCGAGGAGTATACGATGTTGGCCTACGAGCGGGAATTCGAATTCTGCGGCGAGATGCCGAGCGAGTTCGAGGATGGTCGCTTCGAGGACTGGCTCGCCGGACTCAAAACCGCCCGTTTACTCGAGGACTGGTCAGACGAGATCGACGAAGATCGGATCACTGATCGATACGGTGTCGGTCCAGGCGACATCCGTGGCAAAGTCGACACGGCAGAGTGGTTACTGGGTGCCGCAGAACGGCTCGCTGGCGAACTGGATCTCGGTTCCGCACCGGCGATTCGCGAGGCGAGAAAGCGTGTCCAGTACGGCGTCGGCGAGGAGTTGATAGATCTCGCCGGTGTGCGCGGGGTCGGCCGCAAACGGGCCCGTCGACTCTACGACGCCGGAATCGAGACCCGGGCGGACCTCCGATCGGCGGATAAGTCGGTGGTACTCGGTGCCCTTCGCGGTAGGGAGAAGACGGCGGAGAACGTTCTTGAGGCTGCCGGTCACGAGAATCCCGCGATGGACGACGTTCGCCCCGACCCATCCGCCACACCGCGCGAGGAGGCGACCGCGGCGGAGGGCCAGTCGGATCTCGGTGATTTTTGATGGAGCTGATCGAGGCCTGTATCTCGATCGCGGAGGGTCCCTTCCCCAACGAACGAGCGTTTCTTGATCTCCTCGACGAGATCGAATCGGAATTCGGGGTGACGACCCAGGCGTTCGACGCCCGGTACGTCGTCTCCCGTCGCCACATCGAACGGGCTGTCGAACTCGCGGACCGGGAACGGGGCCGGGGGAATTCGATCGTCCGCGATCGGGGTCTCGAGATCCTGCTGTACGCCGCCGGTCGTCGACAGATCGATCGCGCTCTCGAGATGGGTGTCTCCGAGACGACCGAGCGGCTCGTCGTTCTCGTGGACGCAACCACGGACTCGAATTCGACGGCGAAGTCGGGAAACGAATCGGCGGCCAGTACGGTACTCCTCGAACGCCTCACCCCTGCGACCGTGATTGGCGAATACGACGAGTCGTTACTCCGGGAGTTCTACGACATCGGTCAAATGGAACTCGATGCGACCGGCGCAGATCTCGAGGCGCTGGTTCTCGAACGGGTCGCGTTACTCGTCGTCGAACGGTAGCCGCGCTACCCTTTTGTCCCGGGCGGGCGAAGCTCCTGATATGACCAAAGCGCAGGACGAATCTCGGCGAAAACAGAAAGAACGCGCCGAAGCAGTCCAAAACCTCCTGGATGATGTCGACCCTGACCTCGACGAGCACGCGTATCCGGTCGCAAGCGAGGATCTCGCGACGCACTACGGGAACACGGAACTCGATCTTCCCAACGAGACGGAATCGCTCGGCGACGTCTTCGATCGTCTCGCCGACGATTACGACACGCCACAGGAGGCCAGGGCATCTGTCCTGAAGGAAATCTCTGGAATGGCGGTGGATTCTGCGGAATTCAACCCGGAACGTGATCTGGATCCGGAACGGGCCGGCGAACTCGGAAGCGTCGAATCGGGACTTGAACCCGATATCGACCAACCCCCCGACGAACTTCCCGAAGAACAGATTGGCGCCGCCCTGGACGATCGCGCCCGGTCACCCGTCGAGGTCGAAGAAGGAGCCGAAGAACCGTCTGCAGAATCGGTCGAGGAAGAATCAGAATCGGAGTCGGGGCGGTCGGATCGAAACGAAGAGACCTGAGGTTCGGGAGATCCTCGGGGAAGACGTCCTCGGTCGGTGTCCTTGAGGAGGTCGTTGGACTGGTATCGAGTACTTGGATCAGACGGTTGCTCCGATCGGACTGATCGAGACATGTTCGTCCCCAGCCCGGTTCGTGGTGGTATTGGTCGGATTGGCATCCAAAATCGCCTGTACTGTCGCCGGATGCTGACCGGGATATGCGAGCGGCGTGATTATGGCTCCCGATGCCCACAGTCGGACGTGTCCGAGATACGGGACGCGAATTTCCGCCGTTCCGACTACCCACTCGGGTCGTACGAGTTTAGAAATCTGTGATGTTCCGACCTGGTCGTAGGCTCGATTGTTGTCGCCCTTCGTGACGAACCCGCCGTACGGGGCTGGACAGGCGTTCAATTCTTCACAATTCGACGCAGAGTCGACGTACCGCTCATCGGCTCGGTCGTACCAGTTCTCCCCCTCTTCGACCCACAGAATCGAACGGTGGATGATCGGCGTTCGTCTCTCGTCTCCGTTCGGCGTGTAGACGATAACGTCGCCGTGTTTTCCGAATTTCGTTCGGCCAGTTTCTGCAGCCACGTCTGCGGGCACCACACCGGTCGAACGACTATCATAGGTGGGTGCCTCCTCCGGGACGAATCGGGAATTGTCGACGATGAACACGAGATCTCCCCGTTCCATGTTGGGTTCCATGCTCGGGCTCTCGACGGCGACCATTGGCGGCCACAATCCGCTGACGGCGAACAGCAAAACCCCGATGAGAACCACGATCCCGACGCTCACACCGATATCTCTCGCATAGACGACGAGCATCCGATCCGACCGCAGGAAACGCAGAATCCGACCGAGCGTATCATCGCGCTCTCCGTCAGACCGGTCGGCGTCCGGACCGTCGTCACCCGAGTCACTCATCAGCCACAATTCTCGGTCGGTGGGTTTCAACGTTCTGACTCGACGGGACACCTTCGTCAGGACCGTCCTCGCGATCGATCCCGACACGGTCCGCTATTCTTTTGACCGCCGCCGGCGACTCCCCGCTGTGTCGCTTGAGGATTCGTCTCGGATCGTCCGGACGCTTGCCGATCACGGATACACTGCGGATCGGGAAGCGATAACGCTGCTCGCGAGTGCCGACGATCCGGCCTCGGCGCTCGCGCTCGCGGTCGAGGCCACGCCGGACGACGCGTTGAAGCTCTCCGCTGCGGAGGTGCGGGCAGCCCTCGAAAGTCAACCGAGAGGCCTCCGCGATCCCCTTTCTGGCAATTCCGATGACGTGGACCCGGCGGACGACCCCTCTGTTTCAACTGGAACTCCATCGAGGGAATCAACAGGTATTAGCAGGGGTCCTCCAGTCGAAACAACGGGGGGTTCGGCCAGGGTTACGACCCGGGATCGACGAACCCGTGACGTCGATACGTCGAAACGCGCCCTCGAAATCCACAACGACATGACAGGCCGGTCGACGGGAACCGGCGAGTACGAGGATTTCGTTCGCACCTTCCGGGACAGATACGAACGGCTCGCCGGGACGCTCAGGGGTCGCGTAAATCACCGGAACGCGTCGGCACTCGAGGCCAGTCCGGGAGGGGCCGAGGCCGGAATGATCGGGATGATTGCGGACGTTCGTTCGACGGCCTCGGGACACTGGATCATCGATCTCGAGGATCCGACCGGCGTCTTTCCCTGTCTCGTCATGAAGGACAAAGACGTCGCGAGCGTCGTCGACGAACTCCTCTACGACGAGGTCGTCGCCGTAGACGGGACGCTTTCCGACGACGGCGGTATCCTCTTCGTCGACGACCTGTACTTCCCGGACGTCCCTCGGACCCACGAACCGTCGACGGCTGATCGATTCGTCCAGGTTGCGTTGATAAGTGACGTCCACGTCGGGAGCGACGAGTTCGAGGTCGACGCATTCAAGCGATTTGCGGACTGGTTGCATACTCCCGAAGCTGAATCGGTCGAATACCTCCTGATCGCGGGCGATATGGTCGAGGGTGTCGGCGTCTATCCCAACCAGGACGAAGAACTCGAGATCGTGGACGTCTTCGAACAGTACGACACCTTTTCGGAGCATCTCAAGGCGGTTCCCGGCGACCTCGACATCGTCATGATTCCCGGAAATCACGACGCCGTCAGGCTTGCGGAACCACAACCAGGCTTCGACGAGGAGATCAGGGGCATCATGTCGGCCCACGATGCCCGTATCGTGAGCAACCCGTCGGTCGTCACGATCGAGGGCGTTTCCATCCTCATGTACCACGGGGTTTCGCTTGACGAGATCATCGCCGAACTTCCTGCGGAGAAGGCAAGTTACGATCACCCCGAACGGGCGATGTACCACCTCCTGAAGAAACGGCACGTCGCCCCCCAGTTCGGGGGCCACACCAGACTCGCACCTGAGGAGAAGGACTACCTCGTGATCGACGAGGTTCCCGACGTGTTCCACACCGGCCACGTCCACAAACTCGGGTGGGGAAAGTATCGAAACATTCTCACGGTCAACTCGGGCTGTTGGCAGGCGCAGACGGACTTCCAGAAGTCCGTGAATATCGACCCCGATGTCGGGTTCGCACCGATACTCGACCTCGATACGCTGGATCTGACGGTCAGAAAGTTCGAGTAGATCGTCGATCGACGGACGTCGATCCGGTCAATCGCTCTGGATACGCGGCGCGAGCATGAACGTCACGGAGCCCTGCCCCTCGGCGATTTCGAAGTGCATCTTCACGGGGAACTCCTCGCCGAGTTCCATCGTCACTTCTCCGTCGGCCGGAATCGCCCGATTCATGTCCTTGAGATAGTCGAGCGAGAACAGCGATCGCGCGTTCCCCGGAGTGAGATCGATCAGGTCGTCCGTCCCGAGTTCGAGGTGGACGTCGTCGGTATCGCCCTGGGCGTCGATGTAGAACTGTTCAGCATCGGCGTCCACCCCGAGGGCGATGTGGTCGGAGACCATGTTGGCGGCGGTGACTGCTCGATCGATGTCACGGCCCTCGATGACGACGTTTGCCGGGAGGTCGAGGTCCGGAAGGTCGGGTTCCTGGCGAATCGAATCAGGATCGATGAGCGCAAGCGTGTACTCGAGGCCGTCTATCTGGATGTGGAGCTTCCGCGTCTCCTCGTCGAGTTCGAGGTGCACCAGCTGGTCAGTTTCGGCCATGCCGACGATGTCCTCGAGCCGGTCCAGATTGACACCGATGACGCCGTCATCCGTCTCGTAGGACTCGAAGGCCGACGCCGCGAGTCGGAGATCCACCATGCCGACGTTCGCCGGGTCCACAGCGCGAATTCGGATCCCGTCGTCTTCGAGACGGATCTTGCACTCGTCCACCAGGACACTCACGGAGTCCAGCGCCGCCCCGAGCGTGTTTGCATTCACGATCGCCTTGAACATGGAGGGGGATTCTTCCCGCCGGTTTAAAAACGTACACATCCGGAAGCACCACGTTCGGGTGTCGACGCCGGATCAATCGAGCAACAGCAATTCCGGGCGCTCGAGGGACGCGATGACATCGTTCACGAATCGGGCAGCGTCGGCGCCGTCGACCACCCGATGATCAATCGACAGCGATAGTGGCAGGACGTATCGTGGAACGATCTCACCGGGAACGCGGCCGTCGGGTGTCAGGGGTTCTGTCCCTCCTGAATCGTCGACGACCCGTGGACGCTTCTCGATCGAGCCGAGTCCCAGGATTGCGGTCTCGGGGTAGTTGATGATGGGGGTCGCATGTCTGCCACCGATCGCACCGAAGTTCGTCACCGAGAACGTACTCCCTTGCATTTCCTCGGGTCCGATCGATCGATCTCGTGCCTTCGAAACCAGTCGATTTGTTTCCTCGGCCACCTCAAGGAGACCCATCCGGTCGACTGCCTCGACCACGGGAACCACGAGACCGTGGTCCGTCGCCGTCGCGACACCGATGTTGTACTCGTCGAGGAGACGGATCTCTTCGTTCTCTTCGTCGAGGCGGGCGTTCAAGACTGGATACTGCCTGAGCCCGGTCACGACTGCCTTCAATACGAACGGAACGTAGGAAAGCGAAACGCCAAGGTCGGACGCCCGCTTATCGAGTCGCGATCGAACGTCGACGAGCCGCGTGACATCGGCCTCGTCGTGATGCGTCGCGTGGGGAGCCGTGAACTTCGATTGCTCCATACGCTCGCCGATCGTACGACGGACGCCCCGGTAGGGGATTCGATCGCCTGGCCCGGGTTCCGTCGGTGTGGTGGTAACGGCTGAGTCTACCGAGTCGGCGTCTTCGGGAATTGCGTCGACGACACCCTTGATCGCTTCTTCCCGGTCGGCACCGGCTTCGGATTCGACGTACGATTCCACTTGTTTTTTCGTTACGAACGCCTCACTCTCCCGAGTTTCGTCGGTGGGGATTTCGTCGATATCGACCCCGCGTTCCCGTGCTAGCCTTCGCGTGGCGGGCGTCGCGAGGGTTCGATCACGGTCGGCTGTCTCCGGCGGTTCGCCCGCCGAATCCACTGTTCGTGTGGTGGTGGCTTCACCCCGTGAGGGTTCGAGCGATTGATCAGGGTGCGGGGGCGTCGTCTCGGATTCGACACGTTCGACCGTCCCGTTGTCCGTTCCGGACGCTGCCGCCTCAATGTCCGATTCGGTCACCCGACCGCCAGGTCCACTCCCAGAGACTGACGTAATGTCGACTCCCTTTTCGCGAGCGAGTCGTCGTACCGAGGGGGCGGCAAACACCGGCACGTCCCCGTCAATCGATCCGCCCCGGTCCTCATGGGGCTCATCAAGGGTGGTCGAGAGGGCGTCGTCTTGATCGCCCGCATCGATCGCCGCCCCCTCGTCGACGTCGAATGTGACGATGACCGTCCCGACATCGACGAAATCGCCAGCGTCGACGAGAATCTCCCGAACGGTCCCGTCTACTGGAGAGGGGACCTCGACGACGGCCTTGTCGGTTTCGACCTCGGCGATCGGTTGATCTTCCACGACACGGTCCCCCTCCGCGACCAGCCAGTCCAGAATCTCTGCTTCCGCCAGCCCCTCGCCGACATCGGGTAGTTTGAATTCCACCGTCATATTAGAACGCTGCCACCTCCTCTATGGTGTCGACTATGCGCGTCGATCCAGGGAGGTAGAAGTCCTCGAGAGCGTACAGGGGGAACGGAACGTCAAATCCCGTGATTCGACGGATCGGGGCCTCCTGGTATAGGAGCGCGTTTTCTTGGATCGTCGCGGTAATTTCGCCCGCCAGTCCACCGGTCCGTGGTGCCTCGTGGACCACGACCGCGCGCCCAGTCTTCCGGAACGACTCAAGAATCGCGTCCTCATCCAGCGGGCTGAGCGTTCGGAGATCGACGACTTCCACGTCAACGTCGTCCTCGAGACGTTCTGCGGCGTCGAGCGTTGGTTGCGTCATCGCTCCCCACGTGAACGCTGACACGTCCGTTCCTTCCCGGCGGACTGCGGCCTCGCCGAGCTCGACCGTATAGGGATCGGCGGGGACCTCCTCCCGGAATGCTCGATAGAGTCGTTTCGGCTCGAGAAAAATCACCGGATCTGGCGCGCGGATGGCGGCCGCCAGCAATCCCTTGGCGTCGTACGGTGTCGACGGAACCACGACCTTTAGCCCGGCTTCGTGGACGTAGAAGGCCTCCTTGGATTCGGAGTGGTGTTCCGGGGCTCTGATGCCACCCCCGTAGGGTGCCCGAAGAACCAGCGGGCAGGTAAATCGTCCACGTGTGCGCGTTCTCATTCGTGCGGCGTGGGAGACGATCTGGTCGAAAGCGGGGTACATGAACCCGGAGAACTGGATTTCTGGCACGGGCCGGAGTCCGTACGTCGCCATCCCGATGGACGTGCCGACGATTCCCGATTCCGCAAGCGGCGTGTCGATGACACGATCCTCGCCGAACTCCTCGTAGAGTCCCTCAGTGGCGCGAAATACGCCCCCGTTTTCGCCGACGTCTTCACCGATGACGAGCACGTCGTCGTCGCGTCGCATTTCGCCTTCCAGGCCGTCGCGAACTGCCTCTACCAGGGTCAGGTCGGTCGTCTGAGTTACGCTCATTCGAGTAGTTCCTCGTCGCCGTGGCGTTCGCGAAGCAATTCGAGTTCTCGTGACTGTGCCGACACGCGTTGGGTCGGCTGTTCGTAAACGTGTTCAAACATGCTATCGGTGGAGGGCCGTTCCGTGGATTCGACGCGCTCGATCGCGTCCACGACCGCTGTTTCGACCTCGGCTTCGAGGGCGTCGATGCGTTCGTCGTCGAGGAGCCCGCGATCGCGTAGGAACTGCTCAAGTCGGGGGATCGGATCCTTGCGCTTCCATGCCTCGACCTCCTCGTCGTCGCGATAGGCCGAGGGATCGTCCGCGGTCGTGTGGGCACCGAACCGGTACTGGATCGCCTCGATCATCGTCGGTCGGCCGCCGTCAGGATCGTCGGATTTCGCACGCTCGAGGGCGTCTGCGGTCACCCGATAGACGGCGAGAGGGTCCATTCCGTCGACCTGTATCCCGTCGATACCGTAGGCATCGGCCTTTTGGGCCAGCGTTTCACTCGCCGTCTGTCGCTCGCGGGGCACCGAAATCGCCCACTGGTTGTTATTACAGAAAAAGACCACAGGGACATCGAAAACGCCGGCGAAGTTCATCCCCTCGTGGAAATCCCCCTCGGATGTTGCTCCGTCGCCGAAATACGTGAGCACTGCGGAGTCGTCACCCCGTAATTTCGACGCCCAAGCTGCCCCCGTCGCGTGGGGGAGCTGGGATGCAATCGGCACGGACACCGGGTAGACGTTCGCGCCACTCATGTCGTTCCCGCGTTCATCGCCCATCCAGTACTGGAGCACATCGTCGAGTGCAACGCCGTGAACGTGGATGGCCACGTGCTCCCGGTAGCTCGGGACGATCCAGTCGTCGGCTGCGAGCGCGGTCGCACTGCCTACCTGTGCCCCTTCCTGCCCCGACAGAGGCGGGTACGTTCCCATCCGACCTTGTCTCTGGAGGCTCACCGCGCGTCGGTCGAAGTGGCGACCGAGTCGCATCGATCTGTACATTCCAACGAGTGTCTCCTCGTCGAGGTCCGGGACCGATGCCCCATCGACGACCTGGCCGTCCTCGTCGAGGATGCGTACGGGGTTTTCTGGATCTCGCTCGAGCGTGCTCACGGTGCACTCAACTCCATACGCAATAGTTCGCCGCTGTGACAATAGTGTTTTCGCAAATGTTGCCACTCGTTCACCCGTTAAGATCACATCTGGACGATTACACTTTAATCGAATCATTTGCATATAATACCAAGATTTTGGCCTGCGGAATTGTGGTCGGAATTTGGGTGGCGGCCGGCAGTTTAGTGGATTGTTGGGGTCCAGGCCTGGCGGTTCAACAGTGTTCGTCTCTTCACCTGTTTTCCCACATCTTACCGCCCTTTTACTTCTCGTCGACTTCGTACCGCTCGCGGGTTCCTACTTTCTCTCTCACAGCCTTTCCCATCAGCGTTCTTCCCTCCCACGGCCCTACCTTATATCGATCTTTACTCTCACAACTTTACTCACACGTATCGGCGAATCGGAAATACGCGACCCCGTTCGGTCACCACCCACTTCTTTTAACTGGTGTGCATCGCTCGATTTCGTGCAGCCTCCACACTCTCGCCGTCCCGAACCATCGCCTCGACGAATAACTCTCCCGCCTTGAACGACGACCGGACCATTGGTCCCGACGCACAGTATGCAAACTCAAACTCCTCTTCAGCGATTTGTTTCCAGACGTCGAACTTGTCTGGATGGACGTACTCGAACACCTCGAGGTGCGATCGGGAGGGCTGGAGATATTGGCCGAAGGTAACGATGTCGACGCCAACCTCGCGGAGGTCCGAGAGCGCCCGGTAGACCTCCTGATCGTATTCGCCGACGCCGAGCATGATGGACGTCTTCGTAAAAATGTCCGATTCGCGCTCGACCGTCTCGAGGACCGAAAGCGACTGTTCGTAGCCTGCACGACGATCCCTGACCGGCCACTGGAGTCGCTCGACCGTCTCGAGGTTGTGCGCGATGACGTCGGGTCCGGCGTCGACGATCGTTCGGACATCTGCCGCTTCCCCCTGGAAATCGGGAATGAGCGATTCGACGAGGATCGACGGATCGCGTCGTTTGATTTCGCGAATCGTTTCGGCGAAGTGGCCGGCGCCGCCGTCGTCGAGGTCGTCCCGATCGACGGACGTGAGAACCACGTACTCAAGACCGATGTCGACGATCGCCCGGGCAACGTTCTCGGGCTCGTCCGGATTGAGAGGTTCCATACCGCCCGTTTCGACGTCGCAGAAATTACATCCGCGAGAGCACCGCTCGCCCATCAGCATGACGGTCGCCGTCCCGGGTCCCTCCCGCCCGCTCCAGCAGTTTCCGAGGTTGGGACACGAGGCCTCCTCACAGACTGTGTGGAGATCGTGCTCTCTGAGCGTCCCCTTTATTTCGGCGAATCGTTCGCCGCTCGGAGGCCGGGACTTCAACCACTCCGGTTTTCGGGGACGGCTGCTCATACGTTGGGGTTTCGTCGCGCAGGGCAAAAACGTACGGTTTCGCGAGGTTCGTGGCCGGTTCTTACTCTAGTCTGGGCTCCGAGTCGCAGCCGAGACTGCAAGGATTTTTGCCCCCCGGGATGTCCACTCCATTAGTGGCCGTTCCCACAGGAATCGAGGAAGTCGTCCCCGAGTTTGCCGAGGCGTTCCCATTCGAGTCGTTCAACCGAATGCAGCGGGAGGCACTGCCCGCGGTGCTCGATTCGAACGGAAACGTCGTCGTGAGCGCCCCGACGGCGTCGGGCAAGACCGCTCTCGCCGAACTCGCCATCGTTCGCGAACTGCGGGAGAATGGAACCGTCCTGTTTCTCGCGCCGATGCGAGCGCTCACCAACGAGAAAGAAAGCGAGTGGGAACGTTTTGAGGACCTGGGGTACTCCGTCTACGTCGTCACAGGGGAACGCGATCTGAATCCTCGACGGGCCGAACGGGCGGACGTTCTCGTGATGACCCCGGAGAAAGCCGATTCCGCAACGCGAAAACACGACTCGCCACGGTATTCCTTCGTCACCGACGTGGATTGCTGTATCATCGACGAGGTTCACCTCCTGGATTCGGACCGCCGCGGGAGCGTCCTCGAGGTGACGGTCTCGCGACTCAGGCGCCTCTGTGATCCTCGAATGGTGGCACTCAGTGCGACCATGTCCAACGTGGAGGATGTCGCGGAGTGGCTCGACGCACCGGTGGAGTGCACCTTCGAGTTCGGTCAGGACTACCGCCCGGTCCCGCTCCACGCTGGCGTGGAAACGTACGCCCACGGCGAAAACGCGTTCGCCGACAAGTACCGACGGCTCTATCGTACGCTGGACCTGGCGGAACCGCATTTGACCGACGACGGTCAGGTACTCGTCTTCGTCGCCTCCCGACAGGACACCGTGCGGGCAGCCGAGAAGGCCCGCGACGAACTGTCGAGCCGCGACGTCGCCGTCGGTGCCCGTGGGGAGTACGACTTTCACACCGATACACAGGTTCTCGAAAACGAGACGCTACGGAAGTCCGTCATCGACGGCGTCGGATTCCACCACGCCGGGCTCTCGAAATCCGACAAAGACCACGTCGAACAGTGGTTCAGGGAGGGGAAAATCCAGTTGCTGTTCTCCACCTCCACGCTCGCGTGGGGCGTCAACCTCCCGGCCCGTTGCGTGGTCATCCGTGATACGAAACTCCACGACCCACTCGAGGGCGAAGTCGACATGAGCCCCCTCGACATCCTCCAGATGCTCGGGCGGGCGGGTCGGCCCGGATACGACGATGCTGGCTACGCCTATGTGGTGTGCGATGGTGCCGACGCGGACGGCTATCGACGCCTGCTCCGTGACGGCAAACCTATCGAATCGCGACTTGCTGACGACCTGGCCGAACACCTCAACGCCGAAATCGTCCTCGGGACGATCAGCGACGTCGAGGACGTCCTCGAGTGGCTCGAAACGACCTTTTACTACGTCCGGGCCCGACGGTCGGCGGACGGATACGACTCGGCAGAGGCGTTGCGCGAGCGAGTCTCGGACACGCTCGATCGTCTTCTCGAGGGCGGATTTGCTGAACGGTCTGGGCTCGCGGTCGAACCGACGATACTCGGACAGCTCGCCTCCCGGTTTTACCTCAGACTCGACACTGCAGAGACGTTCGATGCGGTTGCGCGTGGGGCCGCTGACGGAGACGGACTCGATTCCTCGACGATACTCCGGGCGGTTGCCGAAGCCGCGGAATTCGACAGCGTGAGTGCCCGACGTGACGAACGAGAGGTGTTCGGAGCCGTCCTGGGTGGCGAAGGAGCCGATCTCGACCCCGGCAATCGCAAGGTACTCGCGATCCTCCGTGCCTCGATGGACGGGACAACTCCGGCGGAACTCCAGAGCGACGCGTGGGTGATCCGGCAGAACGCCCGCCGACATCTGGCCGCATTGCGAGCCTTCTGTGAGCGACTCGCGACGCCACGAGCCGCCAACACCGTGGCCAGGGTGGACGCTCGCGTCGAGCACGGGATCGCCTCCGACGCCGTGGGACTGACGGCGATCGACGGCGTCGGAACGGGCCGGGCAAATCGACTGGCTCGCGAGGGATTTGCCACGCCCGAGGACGTCCGCCAGGCCGGCACAAGCGGTCTCGGCAACGCCGGGCTCTCTGATGGCGTCGCCGAACGGGTCCTCGCCAGTGCTGAAGCGCTCCCGTCGGTCGAGTTCGAGTGGGCGGAGCTACCCGAATCGATACCCACTGGCGAAAACGACAGGGCTGAACTGACAGTTCGAAACCTCGGTGACGCCGAACCGGCCGGGATTCGATTGACCGTCAACGGGATCGAAATGTCGGCCCAGACTGCCTATCTCGGGGAGACGACTGTTCCTGTCGGCGTCTTCGGGGGTGACGCCGAGGAACTCAGATTCGAAGTCGAGGTCGCATTCCCCGGTTTGCCGGTTTCCCCTGTGACCGACGAGCGGACGGTCGCGGTGGACTGATCCCTAATTCGGATGGTCCGCGGTCGACCGCTGTCGGAGAACAAAAATATTCACATCGGAGATTTTTAAGATGTTTCGGTTCCCACGAAGTCGTATGAGGGAAACCTACCACACCGACGACGCCCCAGCCCCCGCGGGTGCGTATTCCCAGGCGACGAGCGACGGTGAACTCGTATTCACCGCCGGACAGGTCGCGGTGACGCCCGACGGCGAATCGTTGGTGGACGAACCAACCGGGGTACAGACCGAGCAGGTGCTCCAGAACGTTGCGGCAGTACTTGCGGAAGCGGGGTCTGACCTTGAGCACGTCCTGAAAACGACGGTCTTCCTCGAGGATATCGACGATTTTCAGGAAATGAACGACGCGTACGACCGATTCTTCGACGAGGATCCCCCGGCGAGGTCCGCGATCCAGGCCGGCGGTCTTCCACTCGGCTTCGGGGTCGAAATCGAGGCGGTCGCGACGAAACCGTGACATCCTGCTACATTGCCCTCCTGTGGGGTGTGGTGGGCGCACTCGCGTATCTCGTCCTTCACCAGGGGTACCTGTTGTTTGGAGGGACGTTTCTCGGATTCGGTCCCGTCGTCGGTGTGACCCTCGCCGTGTTCGGACTTTCCTCCGTGTCGGCGTTCGCGCTCGAAGCCCAGTTCGATGGGGGAACCGACGACTGGCCGCATTGCGATGAGTTGTAAGGTCCAGAAAGCTTTCCCCCCGATCGCTGACGCGTCACGCTGATACACTTCCACGCATACGTTTCGATATGGACGCGGCGACGGTTCGCGAACGCGCCTCCGAACTTCCGTCGGCACCCGGAGTCTATCTCTTCGAGGACGAGGCGGATGTCCTCTACGTCGGGAAGGCAGTCGAGCTCTCGAAGCGGGTTCGCTCGTATTCGGATCCGAGGGGCGAACGAATCGATCGAATGGTTCGTCGGGCCGACGGGATCGATTTCGCCGTTACGGACAGCGAAACCCAGGCCCTGTTGCTCGAGGCCAACCTCATCAAGCGACACCAACCCCGGTACAACGTTCGACTCAAGGACGACAAATCCTATCCCCTCGTCCAGCTTACAGACCACGAGGTTCCACGCATCGAGACGACTCGCGATCCCGAGGATGGGGCCACGGTTTTCGGACCGTTTACGAACAAGGGCCGACTCGATGCGGTCGTCAAGTCGATTCGGAGAGTCTGGGGGTTGCGTGGGTGTTCGGATCACACGTACGCCGATCGTGATAGGCCGTGTCTCGATTACGAGATGGGGCTCTGTTCGGCCCCGTGTACCGGCGAAATCTCAACGGAGTCGTACGCCGAGGACGTCGACGTCGCGATTCGGTTCTTCGAGGGGGAACGCGACGTGCTCGCCGAGCCTCTCCGTCGGGAGATGGACGCCGCCGCACAGGGACGGGCGTACGAACGAGCCGCGGTCGTTCGGGACGAACTTGACGCCGTGGAGTCGTTTTACGGGGACGGCAGCGAGGTCATCGACGCCTACGAACGCGAGGAACGGACTGTCGACGTCCTCGGAATCGCCCTCGAGGGGAATCGTGCGACCGTCTCCCGGCTGCGCAGCGAAGACGGCAAGCTCGTCGACAGGGAGCGACACGCCGTCGACGCGCCGCGCGGGGAGGATCGCCTCGCTGCCGTCCTCGCGGCGTTCCTCCCGCAATTTTACGCCGACAGGGCCCTTCCGGACGCGTTGCTGCTCCCGGAACGCCATGGCGACGAGAACGTCGACCGTTGGCTCGAACGGGAAGGCGTCGCAGTACGCGTCCCGGGTGCCGGTCGCGAGGCGACGCTCGTCGATCTCGCGCTGAAAAACGCCCGACGTCGAACCGGAGGACGGGACGGTCCCAGCGCACTGGGCGATCATCTCGGAATCGATCGTCCCGAACGGATCGAGGGATTCGACGTGAGTCACGCCGGCGGAAGCGCCGTCGTCGGAAGTAACGTGACGTTCATCGACGGATCCCAGGCGACCGACGACTACCGGCGGAAAAAGCTCGACGAGACGAACGACGACTACGCGAACATGCGGACACTGATCCGGTGGCGGGCCCACCGGGCCCTCGAAGGCCGCGACGATCGACCCGATCCCGACCTCCTGTTGATCGACGGTGGTGCCGGCCAACTCGGGGCCGCCCAGGACGCGCTCTCGGAGACGGGCTGGGACGTCGACGTCGTTGCGCTGGCGAAGGAGGAGGAACTCGTCGTGACCGAGAATGGCGTGCTCGAGTGGGACGACGACGATCCCGCCCTACATCTATTGCAACGGGTTCGCGACGAGGCCCACCGATTTTCCGTGCGGTATCACCAGATTATCCGTGACCACGTTTCGACGCCGCTCGACGAGGTTCACGGCGTGGGTCCACAGTTGAGATCTCGACTCCTCCGGCGGTTCGGCAGCGTCGATGGCGTACGGTCCGCCTCACGCGAGGAGATTGAGGACGTCGATGGTGTCGGATCGGCCACGGCCAAGGCTATCGAGCGATCGCTGTAAGCGGCGAGCGGCGGACCAAACATACCCACTTGGAGCGTAGGTTCAAATAGCAACAGCCACAAGTGGATTGCATGTCCGACAGTAGCGTCCGAGATGCTGGCACGGTGGCCAGGGGATTCTCGACGCGAACGACGTCCATCGTTGTCGCCGTGGCGCTCGTTGCGGTTGCGGTCGCCCTTGACGTCGTGGAATTCGACCCCGTTCTGGTGGCGGGGCTCGCGCTGCTTTTCGTCGCGATTGCGGCGGTGTTCAGCGCGGTTGAAATCGTGGAGGCTTACGAAAAGCGCGCACTCACCGTGTTCGGGGAATACAGGAGCCTCCTCGATCCGGGCTTGCACTTCATCCCGCCGTTCGTCTCGCGGACCTACGCGTTCGATCTCCGAACCCAGACTATCGACGTCCCCCGACAGGAGGCCATTACGCGCGACAATTCGCCCGTCCGGGCCGACGCCGTGGTCTACATCCGGGTAATGGACGCAAAGCGGGCGTTTCTCGAAGTCGACGATTACAAGAACGCCACATCGAATCTCGCACAGACGACCTTGCGCGCGGTCCTGGGGGACATGGAACTCGACGAGACGCTTTCGCGACGCGAGGCCATCAATCGTCGGATTCAACGGGAACTCGAGGGGCCAACCGACGAGTGGGGCGTCCGCGTCGAGGCCGTCGAAGTCAGGGAGGTCAATCCGTCCAGTGACGTCACACACGCGATGGAACAACAGACCGCCGCCGAACGAAAGCGTCGGGCGATGATACTGGAAGCCCAAGGTCAACGCAGGTCCGACATCGAACGCGCCCAGGGGGACAAACAGGCGAACATCCTGCAAGCTCAGGGCGAAAAGCAGGCGAGCGTCCTCGAAGCCCAGGGCGAGTCGATCTCGACGGTGTTGCGATCGCGGGCCGCTGAAGCAATGGGCGAACGTGCCGTGATCGAACGCGGGATGGAAACGCTCGGGTCCATCGGTCGTGGAGAGTCCACGACGTACGTCATGCCCCAGGAGCTCACCTCATTGCTCGGCCGCTACGGTCGCCACCTCACTGGTGGTGATCTCGGGGATGGTGACCGTCTCGAATCGGCTGACTTCGACGAGGAGACGAGGGAGTTACTCGGCCTCGACGATATCGAAGTGCTCGCGAAAGACGATGGGGACTATGAGTTTGAGATGGAGAGTGCGGACATCGACCTCGATTCTGGGTGAGCGTCTCCAAGATTACCCTGATACCGTGCAGACTCCCCTCTCTCTCTCTCGGTATCCGTCGCCCTAACCAGTCGATTTCAAGACGACTGGGTTGATCGGTGCACCACTCGCCCGCTCGACGTTGAGCGGTGCGGCGGTCACGAAGAAGTCGTACACGTCGTCGCGGGCACACGCATCCGCTAGATCTTCGAGCCACAACATCTCGACGATCGGCATCCCGAGATTTCGGAGTAACGCACCGTGCAATGGGAGGACGTACCGCTCTCCGGCGATTTTCTGGACGATCCGCTCGAAGGCGACGTTGTCGGCACCGACGACGGTGACGTCCCGGTCGTGGAGCCACTCGATGAGTTCGGGACTATACGTCACGCCCGGTTCGTTTGTGGGGCTCCAAAACGCGTCGGGATCGCGAGTGCGGGCCATCGATCCAGTTCTGACGAAAACGATGTCGCGATCGCGGACCGTCACACCCTGTGCGTCGGCGGTTGCACGAAGGTCATGATAGGTCACAGACTCACCGAGATCCAGACGGTCGTCCTTACCCTTCCACCGGCCGACGTCCAGCAATACGCCTCGACCAGCGACGCCGGCAGTCGCCGCGTTCGCGATAGAATGTCGCCCGAGTCCCCGGGTTTCGGTCACCTCTTCGCCGTCGAAGCCATCCAGCGCGTGATCGAACCGACGTCGGTCGGCGGTCGTCTCGACGTCGACCCCGTTGTACAGTTGGTCGCCGTACCACGCGTGCCCCAGCGCATCCATGTGTGTCGTACCGTGGAGGTAGAACGGGGTCTCGAAACGATCGTCGGAGAATTTCATCCCGCCGGGGCTGACCTCGTGGACTCCTTCTCGATAGGCAACCTCGTCGGAGCGATTGTGCCGACGGGCGGTTCCTCGGCCGGGAAAAGACGGATCGCCCGTCGCGTCCGTCGGACCTGATTCGCCCGGAGCAGGCAGCGGCGCTCCCGTTATCGGCAACTGGAGGGTAAATCGCTCGATCCTTTCGCCGGGACCGTCGAGGACGGTCCGCATGCCGGCGGTTGCTTCGTCGCTCCCGAGGAGGTTCAGTGTTCCACGCTGATCATCGTCACCCCACCGGCCCCAGTTGTCGGGGAGCTCATCGAGCAAGTCGGCGACGGTCGCGGCATCGGATTCATCAGGATAGCCGCCGTCCGTCGCAAACGCGAGCGCAGCCCCGCAGCCGCGATCGGTGTGATGGTGTGAACAATCCATGCCAGTCGTTCCTCCGGTCGGTAGATATAGGTGGCGTCAGCGACGGATTCTGGAAGGCGGAGTTCACCGTCGCCGCTATTCGAGATCGGCAGACGCCGAACGGAGTGCCCGTTCGACGGCGTCCGGGGTCACCTCCACAGGTTCGTTTTGCATCGTCGTCACGCCCGAACAGGCATGCGAGGCAATCGTTTCGAGCGTCGAATCGTCGACTTTGAGAACCGAAAGCGTCGTCGAAAGCCCGAGTTCACCGAGCAGATTGGCGACGGAATCCGATGCCGGTGCGTCTTCTAGGTGAAGTTGGGCGAGCGTTCCGAATCCGACCACCAGCCCGTGGGGCGGATCGGTCACGCCGGCGAGTCGAAATCCGGTTTCGATGGCATGGGCACCTGCGAGGCCACCGTTTTCGAATCCCACAGCAGACTGGAGTAGAACGGCCTCGACCGCACGATCGAACGAGTGCGTCGGCTCGCCTGCGTCGGCGTCCTCGATCGCAGCCGCGCCGTGCTGGACTACCGTGCCGTGGGTGCGGCGAGCAATCGCTCGACCGAGATCCGTCGGTCGCGAACCGTCGAGCGTCCGTCCGTTTGCTTCCGCACAGGCGGCAGCCTCGAATCGAGTCGAGAGGGCGTCCCCGAGGCCGTAGCGAAGGTACGAAGGTGGGGCGGCAGCGAGGCGATCGGTTTCGACGAGGACCAGTTCTGGCGGTCGATCTAGGACCTCGATACCTGCGGTGCGTCCCTCATCGTCGTAGAGGACCGCAATCGAACTCGCCGGGGCGTCCGTACTCGCGACGGTCGGGACCGAAACGAATGCCACTCCGGTTCGACTCGCTGCGGCCTTGACGGCGTCGATTGCCGTTCCACCTCCGACCCCGATCGCGACGTCCGCATCGAGTCGTTCAATCTGTGAGACGAGGTCCGAAACTCGTTCGTCGGTGCAGGTCTCGACGCCCGCTTCCGTTTCCGCGCGAATTCCCACTTTTTCGAGTGCCGAGAAGAGGTCCGATTCCACGACGGACAGGGCCGTTTCGCCACCCGCCACGAGGGCGGCGTCGGCATCGACATCGGCAAATTGTGGTGCGGCGGATTCGAGGACGTTTCTCCCCTGAACGTACCGTTGCGGTGCGCGAAACGTCGCTGTCGTGGACATGGTGAGGCCTTTACCGAGTTCGTACAAAAACCGATCGTCGACGGGCGCTATCGGAGCCGGGCCACTGTCGTGCCGTCGCGGTCTTCGAGTTCAACGAGACCGTCCTCTTCGAGATCTGAGAGCAGTCCAACGAGCCATTCCCGGTCGGGTGAGTCGCCGTCTTCATCGTTCGTTGTCCTGTCACTGCCGTCAACACTTGTCGTCCTGTTGCCGTCGACATCATCCGTGTAATCGACCCGGACGCGTGGGCCGAGGTCACCGATTGCTTGCTCGCCGTATTCGCGGAGTGCGGCCACGGCCCTCCCGCGCATTTGGCGACGGGATCCATCGAAGGCGGGCTGGTTGGGGACGTCCGGTGCCGAAAAGTCACCCGTCCTGTAGGCGTGACACCATTCCCGCCAGGGACACTCCGCGAGGTCGCAACGGGGCGTCTTCCCGCAGGCAACGCCACCCAGTTCCATCGTTGCGTTGTTCCAGACGCGAGATCGACCCTCGGGAAGAAACTCGTTCGCGACGGCCTCGAATGTGGCGTCGTCGTCCTGGACGTCGAAGGCCCGAAAGAGGATTCGTTTTACATTGGTGTCGACGACCGCGTTTCCGTTATTGAAGGCGAAAGAGGCGACGGCGTTCGCCGTATACGGGCCGACACCCATCAGTTCCTGCAACTCCGCAGGGGATTCTGGAAAGTCGCCTCCCCGATCCTCGACGACCTCCCGTGCCGCCTCGTGGAGATACCGAGCGCGGTTGTTGTATCCGAGAGAGTGATCTGTCCAGAATCCGACGATCTCGGATCGGTTTGCGGCCGCTAGCGATTCGATGGAGGGCCACTCGTCGACGAAATCGTGGTAAGCCTCGGCCACGCGGTCGAGTTGTGTCTGCTGGCTCATCACCTCCGAGACGAGGATCCGGTATGGATCGGTGGTTTTCCGCCAGGGATATGCCCGGTGGTCAGACTCGTACCACTCGATCAACGCCGTTCGAACGGCGTCCGGATTCGACGGCAGGTAATCGTCGAAATCGACCATCACCGAAGGCGAGTGGCGGAACCAGCAAAAGCGATGCTGATTCCGGTGGTAGGAGGGGACGTCGGTCGTAGCGTGGGCGGATCTCCCGATTGAAAAGAAGTAAACCCGCTGAGCCAAAGGAACGCTCATGAACGATATGCGGACGGTCGTCCTGGTCGCGGTCGGCCTCGCTCTTTTTCTCCCCGGAACCGTGGTCTTGCTCATGTCCGGTGGACGATGGGGACTCGCGGCCGTTGGAGGGATCTTCGTCCTCGGTGGGCTGTTAATCGTGTGGAGCGACGTGGGATGAGTGCCGAAATTTCTCACCCTCGGGCATGGCTTATGGCCGCTCGTCCCCAGACGCTTCCCGCCGGCGCTTCGCCGGTCGTCGTCGGCACCGGCCTGGCGATCGGACTCGGCGTCTTCGCCCCCCTTCCGGCTCTATTCTCCCTCGTCGGGGCCCTCCTGATTCAGATCGGGACCAACTTCGCGAACGATTACTACGACGCCGTTCGGGGTGCCGACACCGATGACAGGGACGGCTTTACGCGCGTAACAGCCGGCGGACTCATCGAACCGGCTCGAGTCAAACGCGCGATGTACGGCACCTTTGCCCTCGCCATCGTGGTAGGTATCTATCTGGTGTACGTGGGCGGAGTCCCGATTCTCGTCATCGGCCTCGCGTCGGTGGCCGCGGGAATCGCCTACACCGGCGGACCGCTTCCGTACGGCTATCGGGGCCTGGGCGACCTCTTCGTGTTCGTCTTCTTTGGTCTCGTAGCAGTGGCCGGGACGTACTACGTCCAGGCGGTGGCAGTCTCTTCGACCGCGGGACCAATTCCGGTGTGGATTCCACCTGGAACACTGCCCGCACTGGCGGTTGTCGCGGCGCTTCCGGCAGCCGGACTCTCGACTGCGTTGCTCGTCGTCAACAACATTCGCGACCGGGAGACCGACGCCGGCGCGGGCAAACGCACGCTTGCCGTCATCCTCGGGTATCGAACGAGCCGAATCGAGTGGTCGGTGCTCGTCGCACTCGCTTACGTTGTCCCAACCGCGATGTGGATCGACGGCTATCACCCCTCGGTCCTGGCCCCGGTCATCACGATTCCACTGGCCATCTCCCTCGGCCGAACCGTCTGGACGAGGACTGACGGACGTGCGCTCAACCCTGCGCTCGAACGGACCGGACAGCTCCTGTTCGCCCATTCTGTCCTCTTGGCGATCGGGCTCGCGATTCCCGGCTGGTGATACCCGTGGAAATCAAACGGTTTTCGCTGCCGCTTTCGACGCCACTCGAAACGGCCGCAGGACGTATTCAGTCTCGGGAGGGGTTCGTGGTTCAGATCGAACGGGACGGCGTCACTGGTCTTGGGGAGGCTACGCCACTCGCCGGCTGGACGGAGTCGATCGACGCGTGTGAAACCGTACTCGAGGCGATCGACGATCCAATTCGGGCATTCAAGGCTTCTCTGTCCAGCGGAGCCCACGATCCGTTCGAAGGCCACCCTGCCGCCAGACACGGCGTGTCGCTGGCGGTATTGGATGCGGCTGCGCGCGCTGCCACGGAGCCCCTCTACCGTCACCTGGGAGCGGACACGGAGGTTGCTCGCGTTCCAGCGAACGCGACAGTCGGGGACGCGACCCCGTCAGCGACCGCCGACGCCGTCGCCGGTGCGGTCGCGGGCGGCTTCGAAACCGTGAAACTGAAAGTCGGTGCCCGGCCGCTCGAGGAAGACTTCGAACGTTTGGAAGCGGTCCGGGACCGGTGTCCGGATCTCGAACTTCGCGCCGACGCGAATGCGGCCTGGACGTTTCAAACCGCGAGACGGGCGCTCGAGCGATTCGACCGGTCCGACGTCTCGTTCGTCGAACAGCCACTCGCTGTCGACGCGCTCAAGGCTCACGCGGAACTCAGGTCGGTAGTCGACATCGGGGTGGCCCTCGACGAGACCGTGGCCACGTGTGGTATCGAATCGGTACTCGAATCAGGGGCTGCAGACGTCGTCGTCCTCAAACCTATGGCGCTCGGTGGGATCGACCGCGCATGGAATGCCGCCAGACAGATTCGAGCGAACGGGATCGAACCGGTCGTCACGACGACCGTCGACGGCGCGATCGCCCGGGCTGCGGCGGTCCACCTCGCCGCCTCGCTGGCACCGATCCGGGCCTGTGGAGTGGCGACCGGGGATCGACTCGCCGAGGATCTCCGATCGGAAATTGCGCCCGTTCGTGACGGGTTTGCGCTCGTTCCACACGGAAAAGGCAATATCCCCCTGGGGTGAATCCATCGAGATATGCGCGATTGGCTGGCGAGCCGGGCAGACGTCACGCCCCGTGAACGGGCCGTGGCCGAGCCGGCCGGCGAGATCGATTACGGGACGCTCGACGATCGCGTCGAGACGCTTGCCGGGCGGCTGGCTGCCAGTGGGCTGGGAGTCGGACACACGCTTGCCGTCCGGCTCGAGGCAGGCGTCCAGTTTCTCGAACTCATCCACGCCGCCCAGCGACTCGGGGCGATTCTCGTCCCACTCGGAACTCGACTCACGGCGGGGGAGGTGGCGTCCCGTCTCGACGCGGTCGATCCAGCGGTAGTCATTTGCAGCCACGAAACTTGGCGGGACGTTCGCGACGCGAATGCCGAGGTTGACGATCCTCCAACACTACTGTCTGTCGACGACGTGGATTCGGTGCGACGACTCGACGATGTCGACCCCGAGCCGTTCGACCTTCCGGAATGGGAACCAGACGATCCACTCGCTGTACTGTTTACTTCGGGCACGACCGGCGAACCCAAGGGCGTCGTGTTGACCTTCGGGAACGTCCTCGCCAGCGCAACCGCCTCCGCTTTTCGGCTCGAACTCAGGCGGGACGACTGCTGGCACGTACCGCTACCGATGTATCACATGGGCGGGCTCGCACCGGTCTATCGATCGGTGTGTTACGGAACAGCGGTATCGATACAGCACCCGTTCAATCCCGCCGAAGTACTGGATCGAATGGCCGCGGTTGATGCGACTTGCGTCTCGCTCGTCCCCACGATGCTCGATCGATTGCTCGATGCGGCAGAGGCGAGGTCCGACGGTTCGTTTTCCCTGTCTGACCTGCGGTTCGTGTTGCTCGGTGGCGCGCCGTGTCCGGACGACTTGCTCGAACGAGCCCACGGACGTGATGTCCCGGTGGCAACGACCTACGGAATGACCGAGGCCGCATCCCAGATTTCGACCGCACGACCATCCGAGACGCTCGCAAATCCGGGGACGGTCGGTAGCCCGCTCATGTTCTCGTCGGTCTCGGTCCTCGACGAGAACGGGAATCCCTGCGACTCCGGCGAGGTCGGAACCATCGTGGTATCCGGACCCACGATCACCCCTGGGTACCTCGACAGCGAAGCGACACGCGAGGCATTCACGAGCCACGGCCTCCGCACCGGGGACGTGGGGTATCGGGACGACGATGGACGACTGTGGATCGAGGGTCGGGCGGACGACCGAATTCTCACGGGCGGCGAAATCGTCGACCCGACAGAAGTTGCCGAGGCCATTCGTTCCCATCCGAAGGTCGAGGACGCAGCCGTCGTGGGTCTCGAAGACGAGGAATGGGGGCAACGAGTCGCCGCACTCGTCGTTGCGAATTCGACCGTTTCGAGCAAAACGCTGATGCAGCACGCTCGATCGGATGTAGCCGGCTACAAGATTCCCCGCGTGATCGAATTCGCGGCCACCATTCCCCGGACGGCTTCGGGGACCATAGATCGGGACGCGGTTCGGGCCGAACTCGAGACCGTTCGTGAGGCCTGAATCGATGGCGGACCAATATCGTCTGCCGACCTTACTTTCCCGGGGCCGGTATAGAAACCGACTTCCCATTCCACCACCGAACGCCACGTATGGGAACGTCTCAGTCGGCACCCTCGATCGTCCTTGTCGATTACGGCCTGGGAAACCTCCGGAGTGCGACCCGAGGACTCGAGCGTGCCGGTGCCACTGTTTCACTCTCCGACGACCCGGCCGATTTCGAGGCGGCCGACGGGGTCGTGTTGCCCGGCGTGGGCGCGTTTAGCGAAGGGATGGAGAACGCTGGTCCATTTCGGGACGTGTTGGTTGACCTCGCCGCGGCGGGAGAACCAGTGTTTGGAATCTGCCTCGGCATGCAGATGCTTCTTACCTCGAGCGAGGAGGCCGACCGCGTGGGGCAAGGTGACGTAACTGGTCTGGATCTGGTACCCGGTCGCAACGTTCGGTTCGACGAAGGACAGAAGGTTCCGCACATGGGCTGGAACGAACTCTCGGTGGAACGCGATCATCCACTCGTCGAGGGCGTCGATGGGGAATATGCCTACTTCGTTCACTCGTACTACGCGAAGCCGGACGACGAAACAGCCGTGGTGGCCACTACGGACTACGGCGTCACGTTTCCTGCCGTGGTCTCGAACGAACGAGGAAACGTCTTCGGAACACAATTTCACCCGGAAAAGAGCGGCGAGACGGGGCTGCGAATTCTAGAAAATTTCGTCGAATACTGCGACGATCGGTGAACGAACGATCGACCGTGCTCACCCGAGGAGGAGCGGAACCCCGAACGTGACGAGCACGCCGATAGCCGCGACGACGACGCCCGTTACGACGTTTCCTTCCGTGTAGTCGCTCTGGGGTGCCGTGCTCCGTTCGGTCGTCCAGGATCCCGTCTCGGCGTCCTCGTCGTCGACTTCCGCTTCGGATTCGGTATCGTCGGCCATACAAACACTTGCGAAGTGCGGTTACTTTGCCCTGTCGCTCCCGGGCCGTTCTCGAACGTGGTCGCTCGGACCGAGGACCGACCACGGCTGTGAATCGATCCAGTCGCACAGCCCGAGCAACTCCTTGCATGCCGCATCGAGGAGCTGTTCACCTTTTGCTGCACTGGCATCCGTAGGATCACCGAACGCGCCGTTTGGCGAGTTGTCGATCGCATCGTAGTTGACGCGGGTTCCGTACTGCCTCGCGTCGCTGTCCTCCAGCCGCGGTCGTCCTTCGTCGCGGGCGGCCGAAAGTTCGGACTCGCGAACGTTGTCGATCAGGTGCCACACCATCGAGGTCTCCTTGGGTCCGGCGTGAGGCCCGTTCGTCTCGAAGAGGTCGTCGACGAACTCGGGGATCGATTCGTCCCACATCCACTCGACTGCGAACGCGACGTCGTCAGCGTGAAGACGACGACCGACCTCCCGGAGGTGGTTCCGGTTTCCACCGTGTGCGTTGACGTAGACGATGCGATCGATACCCTGGTAAACGAGGCTCCGAGAGAGCGATTCGACGTAGTCGCGAAACGCCGGTGGGTCGACTGACATCGTGCCGTGGAACTGGCGATGGTGGGGGCTGACGCCAATCGTGATGGTGGGTGTACAGAGATATCCGCCTTGCTCGGCTGCGGTCCGCGCCAGTCCCTCCGCGATTACGTGATCGGTGGAAAGCGGGAGGTGCGGACCGTGTTGCTCCGTGGATCCGATTGGAACCAGCGCGAGCGATTCGTCGTCGAGGTACTCGCCTGCTTCCTGCCAGGTGACGTCGCCGAGGTACATACGGCGACACGATGCAACGCTACTACTTAAAGGATCGACGATCGAATCGCACGGCGAAGGGTGTGGATACCGGCGGATTCAATCCAACCCGTAATCCGAAAGTGAGTGGTAGTGTTTCCAGAATCCGGTCACCGACTCGAACGCGAATTCGAGCGTTCCATCTGCGAGTTCGAGACGGACCGTCTCGTCACCAATCTCGGTATCGTGGAGATGGAGTTCGAACGGGTCGCCGAATCCTTCGACGGTAACCATCAGTTCGCCCGAATCGGCGAGTTCGGATTGCAGTGTTTCTGCGTTCATCGTTCCACAACTCAATACGGGTGGTTTCCTCTTAAAGACGGCCGGCGATTCTCGAAAACTGAAACGTTCGGATAACGGTCGAACGATCGATCAGGGGGCTCCTGCGATGACGACACGCACTGGGTCGTTACTCCGGTTGGCCAGGGCACGCCAGGTGTCGGGTCCCACACGGAGAGCGTCACCGTCCGCGAGCGTTACTGTCTCCGGTTCGTATTCACCGAGTTCCACCGTGAGTTCACCATCAACCACGAGATACACTTCCTCCTGGTCGTCGTGGGAGTGATCGTGGGGTTTGCCTTTACCCCCCGGCTCGAGCCGAAGTAGCGTCATCCCGAGGTTCGAACAGCCGAGTTCCTCACGAAAGAACCACATACCGCCGTATTCTTCTGAGACCACGCTGTCGATGTCGTCGGTGCTGGCCGTCGTGTAGTCCATGGGAGACACCGACGCCCGGGATCCAAATAATTACGGTGGTTCCCGCGTCACCTGTAGCAAGCGAATGCGCCAGTACCACGAACTCGTCACCGACGTCCTCAGAAATGGAACGTACAAGCGAAACCGGACGGGCGTCGACACCGTCGCCTCGTTCAGTCACCATTACGAGGTCGACCTCGCGGACGGCTATCCGCTGCTCACGACGAAGAAACTCGACGGATTCCGGTGGAACTCCCTCATTCACGAGTTCCTGTGGTATCTTTCGGGCGAGGAACACATTCGGAACCTCCGCGAGGAGACGAGCATCTGGGACGCCTGGGCCGACGACGAGGGGCACCTTGACACCGCTTACGGCCGGTTCTGGCGACGTTTTCCGATCCCCGAGGAGCCTGCGCGGCTGCCAGGGGAAAGCTGGCCCGATGACGCCCATCGCTGGGTCACCCGTGAGGCTGACGGCCGACGGACGTTCGACCAGATCGCCTACGTGCTCGACACGCTCGAATCGAACCCCAACTCCCGTCGGATGGTCGTCTCGGCGTGGCATCCGGCGAACGCCACCCAGTCCACGCTGCCACCGTGTCACTACACCTTCGTCTGCTCGGTCCACGGCGGAGAACTCGATGTCCACCTCACCCAGCGCTCCGGTGACGTCGCTCTGGGTGTTCCGTTCAATCTCGCTGCCTACTCGCTTCTGGCGCACGTTCTCGCGGCGAAAACCGACTTCGAGGTCGGCTCCTTCGGTCACACCATCATCGACGCCCACGTCTACTGTGGGACCGGCGAGCGGGGCGAATGGTACGCCGACAACCTTCCAGAACTCGAGCAACGACTCTCAGCCGTCGAGGATCGACGCGAGTATCGTGACGTTCGCGAGTGGCTCGAGGCGTCCGCGCCGCCGGAGGCGGAGGGCGAGGAACGCTACGATCACGTACCGGGCTTGCTCACCCAGCTCACTCGGCCGCCCCGAGAGCGGCCACGCATCGAGGTCGATGTCCCCGAGGGACCTATCGAGAACCTATCGTTCGAGGACGTCCGATTGCGGGACTACGATCCTGCCCCCGGCATCGAGTTCGCCGTCGCGGAGTGACCCGGTGTGAAGATCAGCCTAGTCGCTGCGGTCGCAGAAAATGGCGTCATCGGTGCCGCGGGCGGGATGCCCTGGCACTATCCGGAGGATCTCAAACACTTCAAAGAGACCACGATGGGGTCACCCGTCGTGATGGGTCGGCGGACGTACGAGTCGATCGAACAGGATCTGGGCGGCCCCCTCCCGGGCCGGACAAACGTCGTACTCTCTCGCTCCGAGTCACTTGAGCTCCCCGAGGGGGCCGTCCACGCACGATCCGTCGACGACGCTCTCGAGAAGGCGGCGGACGCTATCGAAATGAGTACCACCGAGGACACATCGGATTCCAACAGAGAGGCAGACGAAGAGAACGACCCAACGGATTCCCGGGAGGAGACAGTGTACGTCATCGGAGGCGAGACGATCTACGAGCAATTTTTCGATCGCGCCGACGAACTCCTCGTCACCGAAATCCCGGAGGCTCCATCGGGGGACACGTACTTCCCCGAGATTACGGACGAGTGGATCGAGTTCGGTCGCGAGTTGGGCAATGACGTCTCGTTCGTGCGATATCGACGACGCGACTAGGACACAGGTTGAAGCTCCGCCGGAACGGTATATCGGTCGATCAGGCCTCCGTTTTGAGGTAGGAACCGACGATACCGCCGAGGATGCTCAGGCCCACAACGTAGATTGACCCGAAGACGACCACGCCGAACACGATGAACCAGAACGCGAACGGAATTCCCAGTCCGCCTCCGAGGCCCGCCAGCACCGGAACGAAGAACGTTGCGACCACGAGGACGAATACGAATGGAACGAGCGCGATGAGCCCCGCGAGTGCTCCAACCTTCGCCCCGGTCGCGGTGTCGCCGCCTTCGAGATACCCGGCCACGGCACCGCCCAGAATCGTCGAAAGTGGGATAAACGAGAGGAGGACGCCAACGACGGCACCGATGAGCGCGTTCAGGAGGGTGTTCGGGGCGTGCATGTCGTCGGTTGAATTGACGGCTGTCGACGACGCAGCCTTCGTATCAGCTCCGTGTGGAGGGTGAGTGTCGTCCGACATACCGTATCCGAGGTCGACGATACTGATAAGCATGTCCGACTGTCGGCGCTATCACGTCAATCATGACAGTCGGCTCGACCCGCCCATCACGACTGTCGACCCGATCCGTCGGTCAGTGCCATGCTACTCCACCCGGATTCGGTCGCCAGGTTCGACGCCGTCTCCCGCGCCCGGGGAAAGTTCGATAATCATGTCACCTCGCCCCCGAGCGAGTCCGGTCCACGCTGAGAGTCGTTCCATCTTCTGTACCCGACCGTCCGTTATCCAGATCGCATCGATGTCGAACGGGACGAAGAGCATATGGAGTCGACGGAATTTCGCCTGGTCGAACCGGAACACCAGCGCGTAGTTGTCGGGAATCGACCGCCGGAACATAAGTCCGAGTCCGTGACTGACGATCGAATCGGCGACCTCGACGTCACCCGCTAGCGTGCGGGTCTGCCCGTTCGTTTCGTGAACGACTTTCACGGGGGTACGTCGAAGACTGATTAATAAACGGTTTCGGACGCATCACAGAAGAAATACGAAACCGAACACCGCGAGTCCGAACCCAACTGCTCGTAGCAGTACGACCCACCGCTGACCGGTGTTTCGGTCCACGCCTTTCCTCCCGCGCTCGACGATGGGCCGTGGAAAGACGATTGCAGCCAGACCGATCGTGAACGCGACCAGACCGAGCAATATGTTCTCGTCCACGACAAATCGACACGCGATCGAGCGACGAAAGCCTTCCGAACTCGGCGGGGTACGTCCTTCGAATGTCGCCCCACGGTCCCCACCGTCACAACCTTGAAACGGAACGGCTCCCCACGACCGTCATGAAGAAGACGCCCCGTGGGACGTCAGTCGGCGTGGAGGATCCCTACGCGGTCGTCGACCGATGCGACCACGTGACGGACGACGGACGGTGTCGGTTCGCGATCGAACGAGCGGAGGCGGATCCGGAGTTCGCTCTGGCGCGACGACGAGATGACTTTCAGTGTCACGTCCTTGGCGACGTAGAGGATCGGCCGGACTGGCGTGATTGTCGTCACTTTCGCTCACTGGATCACGCCCGGGAGTGTCGGCGGTGCGGTATCGAGGAACGGCGGGTGGCCCATTCGGACGCTCGGCCGCTTCTTGAGGCCCACCACCTGTCGTATCCCACGGAAGAAACGGGTCACGAGATAACGGTGTATCTCTGTCGATGGTGTCACGCCTCCGTCCACGACTCGTGGGGGCGAATCGACGACGACGTCACACCGGATCCGGAGGCCATCGCGGCGGCCGAGGGTCGACGCGCTCGCGAGGCGGCCGAGTTTTCGTTTTCGAAGGCGATAGAGCGCTACGATGTCGCAGAGAACGACCCGGATGACGGATCGACGGGCTGACGCGACCGCTGTCGTTACCCGAATCGTATTTCGAAGCGTGCGCCCTTGGCGTCGCTTTCGGTTGCTTCGAGCGTCCACCCGTGTGCGTCCACGATTCGACGCACGATCGCGAGCCCGAACCCCGACTCGCCTGATCTTGCCGTAACGTCGAAGATTCGGTCCCGCCGTTCGGGGGGGATTCCCTCTCCGTCGTCTTCGACGAAGAATCCCAAATCGTCCCCCAGCGTCCCCACGCGAACCGTGAGGGTTCGATCGTCGACGACGCCGTGTTCGACGGCATTTCGAAAGAGGTTTTCGAAGAGCTGGCGCAGCCGGCTTCGATCCGCGTCCACGGTGGTACTGTCTGCAACCTCGAACTGGTGGTGGTCGGTCGGGACGCTTTCCCAGGCGGCTCTGGCCACGGATTCGATCTCGACCATTTCCGTTTCGCCCACCGATTCACCCTGTCGCGCGAGGGCGAGAAGGTCCTCGATGAGTTCGTCCATCCGCTTGAGAGCGTCCCCGACTGCGGTGAGTTGACCGTCGACGTCGTGGCGTTCCTCGACGAGTTCGAGTCGACCGCTGGCGACGGTGAGCGGATTCCGCAGGTCGTGTGAGACTACCGAGGTGAACTCCTCGAGGCGTTCGTTTTGGCGTTCGAGTTCGCGCTGATTCTCGCGAAGTTCTTCCTCGCGTTCGGCCCGTCTCAGGGCGGCGGTGGTCGCGGTACCGAGCAACCTGGCCACGGTCACGTCGAATTCGCGAAAGCCGTCGGCAGTCTTCGATCCGATGTTCAATACCCCGTACTCGTCGAGCGGAACGACGATTTCCCCACGGACGCTCGATTCCTGGTTGTACGCTCCCGGCTCGCTCGAGACATCGTCGTAGACTCGAAGCTTGCCAGCCTCGAAGGCCTCCCAGGACAGGCTCTCGCCAGGACGGAATGTCGGGGGAGAATCGAAGTTGTGCGCGCCGGGATTGGCGATTGCGACGGGTGTGAGTGCGTGCTCGTCCGGCTCCGTCAACCAGACTCCTGCGAAGTGAAACTCGAGCACGCGGTTGGCGATGGTCACCGTTCGCTCACAGACCGCCTCGACCGTCGTCGCATCATCGAGTGCCGCGGTCGCCTGCTGGAGGGACTCGACGACGGCCGTTTTCCGCCTGTTTTCGACGTCGTACCGTCCGGCGACGGCCCCGACAAAGGCCCCGCCCGTCGTCGCCGCCGTCGCGAGAAAGAACGCGTCCTGGTCCAGTACGCCCTTGTACCACTGGTGGACGAGCAAAAATGCGGATACAACGGCGATCGTGGCCGCACCGACGCCGATCCAGATCGCGACGACGGCCACGGACTCGTCATCGATGTCGCTCCCGAAGGTAGTCCAGGCGAGTACGACGAGCCCCAGGCCGATCACGATCGGGACGATGCCGCCGAGGAGCGTCGCGGGGAGGGCCGTTAGATTCGCATGAAGGACGATGGGGAGGGCGTGAATTACCGCTATACTGATACCCAGTACGGCGATCGCACAGGCCGCCCCAAGGCGGAGAAGCGGGTGCGAGTCGCCTGTACTGTCCATATATTGGAAATAATTTTGCGACAATACACAATATTCTGTCGTTTTGACGATCCCTCGGTCGCGACGTTAAAACTCGGTTCGCGGAAGGTCGACGTATCGAAGGAGTCACCTGGATCGAACACGTGGATCCTCCCAATGGAACACAGCCCTACGGACGTCGATGGGTCGGCGGGTGCGCTGGACGTGTCGTCCGTGCGGTCGGA